>JBAVUQ010000192.1:0-3561 GCA_049696855.1 Candidatus Aminicenantales bacterium | reverse complement strand
TCCAGATGAAGCTCGACGGCGGCTCGGTCTCGAACTTCAATATTTCCGTGGCCGTCACCGACGCCTTCATGGCCGCGCTCGAGGCCGGCGCCGAATACGACCTCGCCGACCCGCACCTCGGCACCGTCGCCGGCCGCAAGGACGCCCGCAAGGTCTTCCAGCTCATCGTCGAGTCGGCCTGGGCGGTCGGCGATCCCGGCCTCGTCTTCATCGACCGGATCAACGCCGCCAACCCCACCGCCGGACTCGGCCCCATCCGGGCGACCAACCCCTGCGGCGAACAGCCGCTCCATGATTACGAATCTTGCAACCTCGGCTCCATCAACCTGGCCAACTTCTACGATCCCAAGTCCAAGGACCGCTTCGACTGGCACCGCTTCGCCTCCGTCATCCGGCTCGGCGTCCGCTTCCTCGACGACGTCATCGACGTCAACCGCTACCCGCTCGCCGTGATCGACAAGACGACCCGGGCCTCGCGACGCATCGGGCTCGGGGTCATGGGCTGGGCCGACCTGCTCCTGCGGATGAAGGTCCGCTACGACTCGCCCAAGGCCCTGGCCCTGGCCGAAAAGGTCGCCGCCTTCCTCCGCGCCGAGGCGACCGCCGCCTCGCGCGATCTCGCCGGCGAACGAGGCTCGTTCCCGGCCATCGCCCAGTCCGTCTACAAGGGCGGCAGGATGCGCAACGCCACGGTCTTCACCATCGCCCCGACCGGGACGATCTCGCGCATCGCCGGCTGCTCCTCCTCGATCGAGCCGGTCTTCGCCTTCGAGGTCGTCTCGAAGATCATCGACTCCGAGCTCAGGGACGTCCATCCCATCTACGCCGAGTGGAAAGAGAAGAACCCCGGCAAGCCCCTGCCGGACTACTTCCGGGCCGCCCACGAGATCGCGCCCGAATGGCACGTCAAGACACAGGCGGCCTTCCAGAAGCACGTCGATAATTCCGTCTCCAAGACCGTCAACTTCCCCCATGAGGCCTCGGTCGAGGACGTCGAGAAGGCCTATCTCCTCGCCTGGGACCTGGGCACGAAGGGCATCACCATCTACCGCGACGGCTGCCGCGAGAGCCAGGTCCTCTACAAGAACGGCGCCGAGATCCTCCACCCCCAGGGCCGCCCCGATTCGCTCCCGTCGGTCACCGACAAGATCAAGACGGGCTTCGGCAACCTCTATGTGACCATCTCTTTCCACAATCAGAAGCCGTTCGAGGTGTTCGCCTCGATCGGCAAGAGCGGCTACTCGACCATGGCCGACGCCGAGGCCCTCGGCCGCCTCATCTCGACCGCCCTCCGCAGCGGCGTCGAGCCGGAGGAAGTCATCACCCAGCTCAAGGGCATCGGCGGCTCGGAGCCCATCTTCACCGAGGGCGGGCTCATCCAGTCCATCCCCGACGCCATCGCCAAGGTCCTTGAGAAGCACTTCGGCGAGGTCAAGCACAACGCCAAGGACTTCTACACCGTCCGCTGCAAGATCTGCGGCGCCCTCCTCCCCGACGAGAAGTGCCCCGTCTGCATCAACTGCGGCTGGAGCAAGTGCGCCTGAGCGGCCCTAGCCGAAGATCAGCGCTTTCACGAGCAGCGCGTTCAGGCCGATGACCGCGGCCGCGACCGTCCAGAGCAGGACTTTGAGCCCCGGTCCGTTGGGGTAGCTGCCCATGACCGCCGGCGACGACGTCAGCCGGATCTGGGTCACGATCGTGATCGGGAGCTGCATGCTGAGGAGCATCTGCGAAACGACCAGGCCCCGGAAGGGATCGCCGATGACGAAGACGAGCGCCGTCGCCGCGGCCAGGGTCCCCGCGGCGCCGATGCGGGAGTGGAGGTCCTTGATGTCGTAGGACTCGCCGTAGATCCCGGAGAAGATGGACCCTCCAGCCATCCCGGCCGTGATCGACGAGGACAGGCCCGAGAGCAGCAGGGCCAGCGCGAAGACGACCGCGGCCGCCGGTCCGAGGAGAGGGCCGAGCATCTCGTGGGCCTGGCCGATCTCCGTGATCCGGGTCCGGCCGAAGAACGCGGCCGCCGCGACGATGATCATGGCGCTGTTGATCCCCCAGCCGACGGTCATGGAGAAGAGCGTGTCGGCGAACTCGAACTTGAGCTGGCGCCGGATGACGGTCTCGTTCTGGACGTTCCACTGCCGGCTCTGGATGATCTCGGAGTGGAGGAAGATGTTGTGGGGCATGACCACCGCGCCCAGGATGGCCATGATGATGGGCATCGAGCCTCCCGGAAAGCGGGGCACCACCCAGGCGGCCGCCGCCTGCCCCCAGGAGACGTCGACCAGCGTGAGCTCGAAGAGGAACGACAATCCGATCAGGGACACGAAGGCGATGATCCACTTTTCGAGCCGGGGATAGGAGTTCGTGAAGAGGAGAGCCAGAACGACCCCGAGGACGAGAACGGCGCCGGCCTGGTCCGGCAGCCGGGGGAAGAGGAGGCTCAGACCGAGGGCCGCGCCCAGGACCTCGGCCATCGCCGTCGATACGGCGGCCAGGAGCGCGCTGCCGAGGACGAACCTGGAGGTCGCGGGCCGCAGGTGCTCTGTCGCCGCTTCGGCCAGGCACCGGCCCGAGGCGATGCCGAGATGGGCCGCGTTGTGCTGAAGGACGAGCAGCATCAGGGTGGCCAGGGTAACGACCCAGAGCAGGGTGTAGCCGTGGGTGGACCCGGCGGCGATGTTCGAGGCCCAGTTCCCCGGGTCGATGAATCCGACCGTGACCAGCAGCCCGGGGCCGATGTAGCGGAGGAAGGCCAGGGCCTCGCGGCGGGGGCGGTGCCTCATGAGCCGGCCGGCGAGCGACATCCCGTTCATCCCTCCAGGCGTCAAAATTACCCTTTTTCGCGGTTCTTGTCATCTGGATCCGACGGCGCCCGGCCGGCTGGAAACCAAAACATCCCCTTTTGGGGGTTTGACCCCAGTGCCGTATTCTGGTATTTTTCCTACAAGTAAAGGGTATGAGGAGACGACATGAGAAAAGTTGCGCTGGTCCTTATCCTCTTCGGATGCCTGGCCGGCCTGTCGTTCGGCGAGAGCAATCATAGCCTCGGACTCGGCATCATGCTCGGCGAGCCGACGGGCATCAGCTTCAAGGTCTGGAACCGCCAGACCATGGCCTGGGACGCGGGAGCCGCCTGGTCGTTCGTCAGCGGCAAGTACTTCCAGATCCACAGCGATCTGCTCCTCCACAACTTCAGCCTCTTCAAGGTCGAGACGGGGCGCATGGCCCTCTTTTACGGCGCCGGCGCCAGGATCAAGTTCGGCAGCTCCGACACGACCGGTGATTCGGACACGGTCCTCAGCCTGCGCGTCCCCATCGGCATCTCCTACGAGTTCGAAAAAACGCCCGTCGAGCTGTTCCTCGAAATCGTGCCCATGCTCGATCTCATCCCATCGACGGAAGTCCAGATGGCCGGGGCCGTTGGCTTCAGATACTATTTTTAACGGCCGGGCCGGGACCGCGAGAGCGGGGGCCCCTTCAACCGCCTTTCTTTTAGTTTGTCTGCTGTCCCTGCCGCTCCTGCCGCCGCCCGCCGCTCCGGCCGGACCGGTCCTCCGG
>JBAVUQ010000191.1:0-2559 GCA_049696855.1 Candidatus Aminicenantales bacterium | reverse complement strand
TCGTCAGGTTCTCGGCGAAGGCGCCCGGGCCGAGCGCGGCGGACGGCCCGCCGCCGAGCCTTTCCTTTTGCGCGTCGATGTCCTCGACGGCCAGCAGCGAGACCTGCCGGCGGCCGAAATCCTGGTGGGCGTCGCCCTCGATGCCCCGGCCGGCGCGGATCTCGATGGACGCGACGGGGCGCTTGATCTGCCCTTTCTTGACGCTGGTGTTGACGGAGACGACGGTGCCGGCGCCGCCGGCCTTCCGGGTCATGCCCGTCTCCGATAGACCCCGCTCTTGCCGCCGCTCTTGGTGTCGAGGCGGAGGCGGACGACCTCGGCCCCGCGCTCCACGGCCTTGACCATGTCGTAGATCGTCAGGGCGGCGATGGCCGCTCCCGTCAGGGCCTCCATTTCGGCGCCCGTCTTGGCCTCGGCCGAGACGCGGCAGCGGACCCGGACGCCCGACTTCTCGACGTCCAGATCGACGGCGATCGTCTCGAGCGGAATGGGGTGGGCCAGGGGGATAAGCTCATGGGCCCGTTTGGCCGCCTGGATGCCCGCCAGCCGGGCCGTGCCGAGGACATCGCCTTTGGCGATGCGGTTCTTCCGGATGAGGCCGATCGTTTCCGGACCGAGCCTGACGAACGCCGAGGCCGCCGCATCGCGCCGGGTTACGGCCTTGGGCCCGACGTCCACCATGCGGGCCTTGCCCTGGCGATCGACGTGGCTGAGCTTGGCCATGGCTAGAGTCCGTCCATGAGCAGGATCTCGACCTCCCGGCCCGCCTCGAGCCGCGAGGCGTCGGCCGGGACCACGATCAGGACCCGGCTCCGGACCATGGAGCGGAGGACGCCGCTCCTCTGGTCTTGATATGGCGCCACCTTGAGCACGGGCCCGCGGCTCGTGAAGCATCCGCGCAAGAACTGGGTCCGGCCCGGCTTGAGGATGATCGTCTCGTCGAGGACGGCGGTCGCCGACTCCGGCCCGGTCACCGCGCGGCCGAGGAGACGGTCGACGGCCGGACGGACAAAGAGCAGGAAGGTCACCATGGAGCTCGTCGGGTTCCCGGGCAGGCCGAAAACCAGCTGCCGGCCGCGGACGCCGAAGAACACGGGCTTGCCTGGCTTGATGCGGACCTTCCAGAAGACCGGCTTGACCCCCGACGCCTCGAGACCGTCCTTGACCAGGTCATAGTCGCCGACGGAGACACCCCCGGACAGGACGAGGACATCGGCGCCCCCGGCCCGGGCGAGCTTCGAGGCGAGCGAGGCCTTCCGGTCCCGGGCGATCCCGAGGTAGCGGGCCTCGGCACCGGCCTCGACGGCCATGGCTGTGAGGGCCGTCCCGTTGGAGTTCCGGATCTGGCCGGGCCGCTTCGGTTCGCCCGGCTCGACGATCTCGTCGCCAGTGGCGATGACCGCGAGCTTCGGACGGCGCGTCACCGGCACGCGGTGAAGGCCGGCCGCCGCCAGCATGCCCGACTCGGCCGGGCCGATAAGCGTCCCCCGCTCGAGAGCGATCTCGCCTTTCTTGAGGTCCTCGCCGGCCAGGCCGATGTTGTCGCCCGGCTTGACCTGGCGCCGCACCTTGACCGCGCCTTCGCGCGACTCCGAATCCTCGACCATGACGACGGCGTCAGCCCCGGCGGGAAGCGGGGCGCCGGTCATGATGCGGACGGCCTGTCCCCCGCCCACGGCCGTTTTGGAGGGCCGGCCGGCGGGCAGATCCGCCAGGACTTCGAGCTCGATCTCGCGCGGAGTCCCGGTTCCCGACGGGTGGGTATCGGCCGCCCGGACCGCATAGCCGTCCATGGTCGCCTTGGTGAACGGCGGGATATCCTCGCGGGCCCGGACATCGCGGGCCAGGGTCCGGCCGAGCGCCCGGGCGAGAGGGACGGATTCTGAAGGAAGGGCCTTCACCGCCCCGAGGACCAGGGCGCGGGCGTCTGCGTATTCGATCATGAGGGCTTTCGGGCCTCCGCCGGGCCTTCGCCGACGACCCGGACCGAGCCCGGCTCAAATGTTAACAGAACGTTCCGGGAAAGGGAAATCCGCCCGGTCTCCAGCGCGTGAATGGGCAGAGTCGCCCGGAAAACAAGGTCGCCGCTCGTCCGGACGAGGGCCGTGTCCGGGTCCGTCGTCTCCATCCGGCTCACCCGGCCCCGGAACACGTTGGGCCCGGGCGGAAGGGCGCCGCTTTCATCCGCCGCGACGAGCCGGATCTCCGACGGGTCGATGACGCAGGTGACGTGCCCCCGGGCCTCTCCCGGGAAGACGATCCTGACGCCCGGCTTCGGCTCGATCCAGCTCGTCCGGCCGTCGGTCGAGGCCGTGCCGCTGAAACAATTTTCGTGGCTGAACTCGACCCGCCGTCCTTCCGATAGATAGAGGATGGAATCGGCGAGACGCGAGGCCTGGGAGAAGTTGTGGGTCGAGAAGACGACGGTCGTTCCCCACTCGCGGCCGGCCTCGCGCAGCACCGCTTCCATGCGCAGGCCGAGCGCCGCGTCGAGGTTGGCCGTCGGCTCGTCGAGGAGGAGCACCCGGGGCCGGAGGGCCAGGGCCCGGGCGATGGCCG
>JBAVUQ010000190.1:0-1848 GCA_049696855.1 Candidatus Aminicenantales bacterium | reverse complement strand
TCCGGCAGAATGAAGCCGCAATGCCGAAGGCCTTCTTGAACAGGGACCAGGCCCGGCAAGAATTGGCCCCGGCCAAGGTTTTCGAGCCGCGTCCACAGCAGCCGGTGAAACAGCAGGTCTCGGCCGTCCAGAAGCGGCAAGCCGAGGAAAAGGTTTTGCTCCAGAAAACCCAGGCGCAAGAGCTGAAGAACATGCAGAACCAGCGTGCCGCGGAACAAGCGCGAGTCCGCGACACGGCCGCCAAAGCGAAGATCCAGCAGGACTACCAGGCCAGGACGGCCGATTTACAGAAACAGCACCAGGCCGAGAAGCAGCAGCTGACCCAGCGGCACAAACAGGATACCGCGCAGGTCAAAAGGGCCGCCCAGCCGGCCAAGACGGAGAAGCCGAAGCCGCCGGTCAAAAAGAACAAGTAGGGTCGCGGAGGCCTGAGCTTTTATCGAACCCGTGACGTCGGCTCCGAGAAGACCCTTCTCGGGGCCGACGGCGAATACCGGCCGCCGGCCTGGCCCTGATCGAGCCTACTTGATCTTGCTCAGGATGTCCTTTTCGAGGAGGGCCAGGCTCAATTGGGCCTGAGCGTAAGACAGGCCGAACTGCACCTCTTCAACTTCCGTATTCGAGATCATTCCCACGGCTTCTTTGGCCTGGAGGCTCTCCAGGCGCTTCTTCAGGGAATCGACCGTCGATTGGGCCTGTCGCAGATCCCTCTCGACGGCGGTCATCCGGTCTTCGATCTCGACCTCTTCGACCGTGATCGTACCGGCGAGAAACCGCCTTCGAAGGGCGAGGCGCTTTTCGATATCTCCGATCCCCGCCTCTTGGACCGCGGTTGACGCCAGGGATTCGTCCAGCCAATCATGGGGAGCGAGGCCGAGGTCGACCCTGTGCTTGAGCCGCTCGAACCGCGCCCGGCGCGACTCCAGGTCCAGCTCGAGGACCTTCCTGTCGATCACCAGCCGCTCGCTGACGAAGTCGCGCCCGTCCACGGCCGGAGCATAGAGCTCATTGCGAGGAGTTTCCCCCGAGTCCTTGACCTCCTCAAGATCGAGCCGCGCCCTTTCCAAATCCAGAGCGGCTCTCTCGGCCCCGGTCGTCATCCACAAGTACTTATCCTCGCGGATCAAGCCCACCGAGGCTTGCGTCTCGGCTTTGGCTGTCAACTCCTTCTTGAATTCGAGGAACGCGCTTTTAAGCTTGACGTCCGTTTCCAGCCTGGCGACCTCAATCTTTTTCCGCCAGGCGCCCTTGATGGAGTCGGCCGCCTTGATCGCCGCCACGCCCATCAGCAGGACCCCGGCGGCTAGGCTGAACGCGACGGCCCAGCGGGGAACCGCGACCTTGCCCGCCGCGGGCTTCAGCCGGCTCATCCGCCGGAATTCCGAAGCCAATTGCCATTCCAGCTTGTCCAAGAACTGACTGTCGGGTTCGAAGCTCTTAGGCATCTTTTCCTCCGTCGGGTGTGGGATCGGGGAAGAGCGATCGCAGGGACCGGCGGGCACGGCGCAGGAGCCCCTCGACGGCCCGCCCCGATAGGGCCATCTCGCCGGCGATCTCCCGGACGCTCATCCCGTCGTAATAGAAAGCCTCGACGACCCTGGCGTTCTTCCGTCCGAGGGACGTGATGGCCATAAAGATCTCCAGGGACTCGAACTCGTCCGCCGGCGTCCGGGGGCCGGCGTCCGGGGGAAGGGCCGGCCCGGCCTTGACGTCCCATTTCCTCCGCCGCAGATGATCGATCAGGATGTTCCGGGCCACCTGTTTCAGCCAGGCCAGAGGCGTGTCCGGGACGGTCTTGTGCCTCCAGCTGTCGAGGGCCCTCAGGTAGGATTCCTGGATGATATCCTC
>JBAVUQ010000189.1:0-3243 GCA_049696855.1 Candidatus Aminicenantales bacterium | reverse complement strand
TGACCGGCGGCTCGAGGTAAGGATAGGTCCCGCAGAGAATGGAGACCAGGGCCTTCGTCGTATGCGGAACGACGGTGTAAATCCGGTCCACGACCGCCCCGCGCCGTCCGAGTCCGGCGAGGAACGGGGTCGTCCCCTTTCCCGGCGTGAAAAGGTCGGAATTCTTCCAGTTGATGGATTCAAAGATGATGAGAACGACGTTCGCCGCGGGGACAGAGACATCTTTCTCGAGCTCGATGGGCCGGTCCAGCCGCTCGTCCTCGGGGATCGTGAATCCCGCGTGAGGCGCCCCGTTGCCCGACAGGCCGGCGAGGAACCCCTCGTTGGGCGCCCACGGCTCGAGCGCGGGATTGACGTCCCTCAGGCGCGGGACAAAGGAATAAGCCTCCAGGGCGATGGCCGCCACAAGATAGGCCGCGAAGATCCGTTGGCCGCGCGTCCGCTCGACCTGATCCGCCCGCCGCCGAACGCCTTTGACACGAGGGAGGAGGATGACGCCAACCAGCACGAGGACCTGGATGCCCAGGAGGACGAGCCGGACCGGACGAACCTCGCTCAGGAGAAGGCCTTGGTTCTCTCCGATGTTCCGGGCCCAGAAGGTCAGGACCTCTCGCGAAAGACCCGCGCCCGTGCTTTCGTAATAGAAATAATTGACGACCTGGTACAATCCCATCACGAACAGGGCCGTTGAGAACAGGCCGACGAAGATGCCACGAAGCGCTTTGCGTGACGCCGAGATGAGGACGGCGAAGATCAGGCAGAAGACGCCGAAGAACAGGACATCCCCACGCACGGCACGGAAGGGATCGAACTCGGAGAGGAGGGACTCCGCTCGGATGAGCATCTCCCGTTTGAGGAGGAAGCTCTGGGCCAGGATGATGATCCCGTACGGAGCCGTTCGAATGAGGCCCGACAATGCGAACAGGCGGTTGATGACCGGGGATGTTTGAGGCATGCCGTTGTTCCTCTCAAGTTCGGCCGATTATATCCGCGCGCCCCGGGCGGGTCAAGCCGCCCGCAACTCCGGAGGGCGCTCGAATCCGGCCGTTAGACCGACGGGACAGCATGAGATCGGGGGAAGCGGTCGCAAGCTCGAAAAAAAAGGGGCGGCGCGTCCATCGCGCCGCCCCTTTGCGGAATCGTTAGTGCTCGAGATCAGGTCGCGGCGCCGACGGCGGCCGTCGCGGGAGCGGCGATCCAGCTGCCGTTCCAGTTGACCAGGTCATTGTTGAAGTCGGTCATCGAGCTGACGTTGTACCTCGCGCCTTCGGGATTGGTGGTGGAATACTGGGCTCCGCCAACAGGGCCCGGATTCTTATCCCGACCGAAGGACGCGATGGCAAAATCGTCATCGCCGATCTCGGTCCCGGAAGCGGAAGCAATCAGGGTGCTGACGCCCGTGCCGGTGTGCACCTGATAAGGATTGCTCCACGGATCGTTGATCGGGACGACCTTCACGTAGAAGCTGGAGATCCGCGTCATAAATTCGCTTGCCGCCACAAGCGGGCCGTTCTGCGCGAGGGCGACAAAATCGCCGTGATCCGTCATGTAGTCTGCCATGGCCGTGGCAATGGTCGTGATCTCCTTCATCCCCGATTTCTGCTTGGCCTTCTGAATGGCCTCGAGGGCGTTCGGGATGAGGAGAGCCGCCAGGATGCCGATGATCGCGACGACGATCAGCAGCTCGATGAGGGTGAATCCTCTCATCTTTTTGTTCATTAAAACCTCCTTGAGATTCCCTGGCTGATCTCCTCAGCCGGGTTGTTCGTCAACTCTTGGTTGACACCCCTATTATAGCAATAAGCGTGCCAATATCATGACTAGTTTAGCTTATTGATAATAGTATATTTGAAAACATTATTCGGGATCGTGTGGAATAAATGACGCCAAGTTTTGTCATTATCGACACTTTTTGTCGCTCAGACGAGGTTCCGGTCGCCATTTCCATTACGCTTTTCAGCCTTGCGGACCTGGTTCAGATCGTATTTGCCGATGAGGTAACGGATGGTCCGGTAGCTCAGGCCCAGAAGAGGCGCCGCCTTCTGCAGGCTGCCGCCGGTCAGGGCCAGCGCGTCCTGGATGTACTTCTTGGTGATCTCGTCGAGGTGGTGGGTCAGATTGAACCCCGGGGCAAAGAGCTCTTGCGTCTCGAGCTTCTTCTTCTGGGGGGAGACGATCTCCTGGGGCAGGCAGTTGACCGTGACCGTTTCGCGGTCCTCGATGGCCACGATCCGCTCGATGACATTCTCGAGCTCGCGGATGTTGCCCGGCCAGGCGTAACCCTCGAGCAGGCCGACGACCTCGGGGGTGAACCGTTTCGGCTTCTTGCCCATCTTATCGCAGTACTTCTGGAGGAAGTGGGAGATGAGGAGGGGGATGTCCTCGACTCTTCTCCGCAGCGGAGGCATGTCGACGGAGATGACGTTCAGGCGGTAGAAGAGCTCCTCCCGGAACTTCCCCTCGGTGATCCTCTTCTTGAGATCCAGGTTCGTCGCGGCGATGATGCGGACATCCACCGGGATCTCGTCCGCCCCGCCGACCCGGCGGACTTTCCGTTCCTGGAGAGCGCGGAGGAGCTTGACCTGGGTCCAGGGCGACATCTCGCCGACCTCGTCGAGGAACAGCGTCCCGCGCTGGGCCAGCTCAAACATGCCTTTCTTGTCGGAAACCGCCCCCGTGAACGAGCCGCGAACGTGGCCGAAGAGCTCGCTCTCGAGCAGGTTCTCCGGCAGCGCGGCGCAGTTGATGGAGACGAAGGGATTGTCCCGTCGGGCCCCTTGGAGGTGGACGGCCCGGGCGGCCATCTCTTTCCCGGTCCCGCTCTCCCCGGTGATGAGGACGGTCGAGTCCGTCGAGGCCACCTTTTCGATCAGGATGTAGATCTCCTGCATCGGCCGGCTCTTGCCGATCATGTGCTCGAATCCGTAGCGGTCCTTGAGGTCGCGCTTGAGGAGGATGTTTTCCTGCTTGAGACGCCGGGCGGCCAGCCCCCGGCCGGCGATGATCTTCAGCTCCTCGACGTCGAACGGCTTGACGACGTAGTCCAGGGCCCCGGCCTTGAGAGCCTCGACGGCCTGGGCGATGCTGCCGTAGGCCGTGATCAGGATCACCGGCACCTCGGGCCTGTTCTCCCGGGCGTAGCGGAGGATGTCCATGCCGTCGGCGCCCGGCATCTTGATGTCGGTGACGATCAGGTCGACCTCTTCCTTCTCCAGGATCTCGAAGCCCCGGGCGGCCGTGAGC
>JBAVUQ010000188.1:0-3693 GCA_049696855.1 Candidatus Aminicenantales bacterium | reverse complement strand
CGCTCGATGCGGAGCCCGAGGAGCTCGGTACCGACCAGGACGGCAACAGCCGAGAGCGTATCGCCGCCACGGACGAAGAAGGTGTCGATGGCCGCCTTGGCCTTGTATTTCTCCTCCCGCTTCGTGACCAGGAACAGCGCGGCCTTGGTCGTGTTCTGGAGGGAGTAGTCCGTGCCGTTCTCCAGGGCTTTGACCCAGCGGACGAGAACCAGGACGGCGCCGAACGAGATCAGCGCGTATCCCCCCAGAGCCAGGAGAGGCAGGAACAGAAGGGCGCCTCCGACCCCGACCCACTTGAAGATTCGCGAGACGAGCAGGAGTTGGATGACCAGGGCGATGAGGTTCGTCAGGAACTGGTAGTTCATGAAGGTGTTGTGGATGGCCTTGCTTTCCGTCTGCCGCGGCAGGGAAGGGGACACAGCCGGCAGGGCTTCTCCGGATTGGGCCTCCGCGGCCGTCGCGCTCTCGATCGATTGATTGACCGCGACGGTGGTGATGATGAATTCCCCGGTCGCGTTGATGAAATTGTAGAGGCCGATCATGAGCGCGATGAGCAGGAGATAGCGGCTTTTGAAGACCAGCCGGAAGCCGCCGCCGGCCTTGAGCGGCTGCTCCTGGACCCGCGCTTTTTCGGCCGCCCCGGCCAGGCCGTTGTCCCGGTCCTGGCGGGTCTTCCGGACCTCCCGGCGGTGGATCGTCCGGGCCAGGATGATGCACAGGACGAGCACGATCCCGGCGATGAGCATGAGCTTGAATTCCCAATTCGCCCCCAGGAGGTCCCTCAGCCTCCTCATGAAGGGAAGGGTGGCGATAAGACCGCCCAGGGTCGCGCCCAGGGCGACGAGGGGAAAGGTCCGCTTGCCGACCTCGTCGGAGTAGAGATCGTTGGCGAATCCCCAGAACTGGGCGATGACAAAGTAGTTGAAGATGCCGACCCAGACGAAGAACAGGATGCCCATCGGCCTGACGGCCATGCCGCCCTGGTGGAGGAAAAAGAAGACGACGAGATTGGAGATGAAGAACGAGGTCGTCCAGGTGATAAGGACGTGGCGGGGGACCTTGGAGGCCAGCCGGCTGAAGCCCTTGACGACGAAGACGAACAGGACCGCCTGGGCCCCGCCGAGCAGGCTCTTGACGACGGCGGAGTCCTTGTCGACGAGCAGGAGGGATTCGCGAAGGGGTTTCAGGATGTAATAAGCGAGGAGCAGGAGGAAGACGTTCAGCGCCAGGAGGAGGGCCTTGGACGCCTCGCCGGGCCGGATGTCGGCGAAGACCCGCAGGAGCCTGTAGCCGAGGTTGTACGACGATCCGCCCGGGGGCGCGGGGGCCGTCGTCGAAGAGTCGGGCATCTTTCCTCCCGGTCAGAACAGGACGTTCGACTCGCCAAGGCTCCTGATCATCATTCGGATCCGCCGGACGATGAGACTCCGGCGCGTGTTGAGCGCGCCGATCTCGACCTCGGAGAGGTAACGGCCCAGGTAGTCGGCGACGGTCTTGTCCTCCCAGGCGAGGAGCCTCCGGTAGAGAAGGCTGGAGCACCTGCGGATGGCGCAGCCCGGAGCATCCCCCGTGTTCGGAGCGAAGGCCTCGGAAAAATCGACCCGGTAGATCCGGAAGTCCGGAACGCTGACCAGCGTGTCCTTCTCGTTGCGGCAATCGTCGAAGACCAGGGCCTGGAAGACGACGAGGTCGGCCAAGGCCCGGTCGAAGGCTTCGGGGTCCGTGGGCGTGATCTTCCGTTCCCGAAGATCGGGGATCGACCCGGTATTCGCGATAAACGCCTGCAGCGCGCCGGGCACGCCTTCGACGGACCGCTCGACGATCGGCGGGACGTCAGACAGGCCGAGGTACTTGCTCAGCGCGTATGCGGCCAGATCGTACTTGTAGCTGTCGGCGAGAGGATCGGGTCTCCGCCTGTCGATATACCTGAACAATGCGGGAAGAACCGTATCCCCCGACTGCAGGTTGAGCCTCCAGGCGTCGGTCCGGCCGCCCGGCCCGGGGCCGCGGCCGACGACGGCGGCCGTCCGGAGAAACGTTTCCATCTCCTTGGGGCTCAGAGGCTTCGGCGGCGGCGGCTTGATGCCGCTGCGACGGGCCACCTCTTCGGTCTCGCCCCAGACCTCGAATTCACCGTGGTCGTAGATGAGGGCCGAAGGGACGCCGTTGTAGCTCCCGGAGATGCCGGTGTCCATGATCCAGATCTTGTCGTGGAACCGGGCCACAAGGGCCTTGGTGACGACGGGGCTCGCGCCGCCGGTGAAGCTGAAGTAATTGTGGCCGACAACCATGGCCCGGGCGCCGAGGTTGGCCAGCGTCCGGTCGATCTCGCCCTCGGCCGAGGCCTCGTTCTTCGTGGCCAGCCCCCTGAACCAGAGCGGGCTGTCGGGGTCGTAGACGAGCCGGGGGTGGAACGGCCTGCCGAACTGCTGGGGGTTGCGCATGCGCCCCTGGAAGAACTCGAGCTCCTGGCGCATGACCTGGTTGATCTCCCCGATGGGCCACTTGGAGAGAGCCTCGCTGACGCCGCCGTGGACGTAGATGATGTCGTTGATCTTGATGACCGCGTTCTGCTTGACGAGCCAGTTTCCATAGACGTCGTTGAACCCCAGGACGTAGGCGCGCACGGCCTGCGGATCCTTGGCGGCCTCGATCTTTCGCCAATAGGACGCGTAGCCCTCGTCGACATGGATATCCAGGCCCTCCATTTCGGCCCGTTCCCTCTCCTCGAGCGGGAGCGTCTTGATGTATTCGGCGTCCTTGGCCCTGCGGAAGTCCTCGCGCAGGAAGGCGACGAACTGCTCGACCGGGACATAACCCGGGTAGTCGAGGGCGATGCCGGTGATATTCATCTCTTCGTGGTTGCCGAGAAGCATGTGGACCATGCCGCCGGCGGCCTCCGCTTCCTTTTCGAGGCGCATGACGAGATCGAGGATCTCCTTGGCCCGGGGGCCCCGGTCGAGGACGTCGCCGAGCTGGACGAGGTGGGCCTTGCCGCCGGTCCAATGGAGGTCCGCGTCGACGAGGCCGACCTGCGGGTGGGCGAGGATGAAGATAAAACGGTCGTAGTCGCCGTGGAGGTCGGCGATGGACACTACGCGCTCGACGCCCGACCACTCGAAGGGGATGTCGGCGGCGGGGGAGAGGCGGGCGGACGAGACGAAGGCCAGCAACAAGAGGAGCGGACCGAACCCCCGGCGGCCATTTCTGCGGGTCGACATCGGCGTCTCTTTTTCTCTTATAGCTGTTTCCCGGGGACGAATCAAGGGCTGTCCCCGAATTGACTCGCCGGCGCCGGTGCTGTTATTCTGGGCGGGAGGACGAATCCAGAGGGAAAGGACTGATCACCATGAGCGGACGAGCAGGCAGCGCGATGATCGTGACACGGCCGAGGGCCCTGGCCCTCCCGGCGTCCCTCGGCCTGGTCCTGGCCATGGGCCTGGTCCTAGCGGGGTGCGCCGGGCCCAAGCGGCCGGAGGCGCCGCCGCAGGCGGCCGCCGCCAGGGTCAAGCTCGGGGTCGAGGTCTTCCTCGAGAAGCATCTCGATCTCGTCAAGGGCAAGCGGTTCGGCCTGATCACCAATCCCACGGGCACGGACGCGAGCCTGCGCTCGACAATCGACCTGTTCCGCTCGAACCCGGCCATCGATCTCGTCGCCCTCTACGGCCCCGAGCACGGCGTCCGGGGGAACGC
>JBAVUQ010000187.1:0-9595 GCA_049696855.1 Candidatus Aminicenantales bacterium | reverse complement strand
GCTCGAGCCTCTGGACGGTGGGGTCGTCGCCGAGGACGTCGTCGCCGACCACGGCCTCGGCCATGGCCCGCCTCATCTTGTCCGTGGGCTTCGTCACCGTATCGCTGCGAAAATCCGAATAAGTGATGGACATCTTTGCGCCTCCAAATACGCCATTATATTGAATTGACCCTCAAAAGGGCAGTCCTTTGATTTTCTCCTTTGGAAACCTCTCCGGGAATCCTACCATGGGGTCGCGGGAGAAGGGGTCGAGGGGTATGATCCCCGAGGCCCCTCCGCGACCCCGACGCCCGGACGGGGGGCAACGTTGTGTCCGTTTACTAAGTTCGAGAACTATGATAATAATAGTTTTCGAATTCCCAAGCGTGATCATCACAGATGGCGAAGAGATTCCTCTTTAACGCGGCCCTCGGGACGCTGCTTTTCCTCATCCTCTTCTTCCTGAGCGCCGTCATCTTCTCCCAGGTCCTGCTCAAGAGCGAGGTCGTCTCCGTCCCCGATCTCACCGGCAAGCCGGTCGCCCAAGCCCGTTCCGAGCTGCAGAAGAAGGACCTGACCCTCGTCCAGAAAGGCACCGAATCGAACGACCGCCTCGACAAGGGGCTCATCGTCCGGCAGGACCCGGCCCCGGGCTCGAGGATCCGCATCACCAGGGTCGTCCAGGTCTTCACCAGCTCCGGAAGCGGGACGGCGGCCGTGCCCGACCTCTCCGGTGAGACCCTCGACGAGGCCTTGACCCTTCTCCAGGCGGCCGGCCTGACCAAGGGCAGGCTGACCCAGATCCACACCCCGAGGCTCCCGGCCGGCAGGGTCCTCGATCAGCGGCCGGCCCCGGCGACGGTCGTCGAGCGCGGCTTCCCCGTCGGGCTGCTCCTGAGCCAGGGCGGCCTCGACGACCGGTACGTCATGCCCGACCTCATCGGCTTCCGGGCCGATGCGGTCATCGGCCGCCTCGAGGCCTGGGGCTTCAAGGTCGCCGATATCCGCTACGTCTATTATCCCGGCGCCCCGGCGGGGCTCATCGTCAAGCAGGACCCGCCGAACGGCTACCGGATCCAGAAACGGAACCGCATCTCGATCGAGGTGAGCCGCTGATGGTCCTCATCGCCCCGTCCATCCTGTCCGCCGATTTCTCCAAGCTCGGCGCCGCCGTCCGCCTGGCCGAGCAGGCCGGGGCCGACGTCATCCATGTCGATATCATGGACGGGCACTTCGTGCCCAACCTGACCCTCGGGCCCCAGCTCGTCGCCGCCATCCGCCGCGAGACCCGTCTGCCGATCGACGTCCACCTCATGGTCGAGAACCCCCGCGCGTTCGTTCCTCTCTTCCACGAGGCCGGAGCCGACTGGATCTCCATCCACGTCGAAGCGACGGCCCATCTGCACAAGGACCTGGCCTTGATCCGGTCGCTCGGCCGGAAGGCCGGCGCCGCCCTCAACCCGGCGACCCCCATCGGGAGCCTCGAGGAGGTCCTGGACGAGCTCGACCACGTCCTGATCATGTCGGTCGATCCCGGCTGGGGCGGCCAGTCCTTCATCCCGTCCTGCCGGGAAAAGATCAGCAAGCTCCGTGACTGGATCCGCGCCCGGGGCCTCGTCCTGCCCATCGAAGTCGACGGCGGGATCAATCTCGATAACGCCGAGGACATCATCCGCGCCGGGATGGGGATCGTCGTCGCCGGCTCGGCCGTCTTCGGCGCGCCCGACCCGGCCGCCGCCATCCGGGCCCTGAAAGACATCGCGAGGAAGACCGCATGACAAAACCCGCCACGAAGACAACGCTCGCCGTCCTCGTCCCCGTGCTGGCCCTTCTTCTCGGGCTCGCCGCGGGGTGCCACAAGAAGACGGTCGCGATCGCGCCCGACCTGGCCTCCTCCGACGAGGCCCTCTACAAGCTCGGCGACCAGACCGTCAAGAAGGATACGGAAAAGGGCCTCCTCTACCTGCGCCAAGTCATCGATTCGTTCCCCAAGAGCTTCTACGCCCAGAGGGCCAAGCTCCTCATCGCCGACGCCTATTTCCACAAGGGCGACGAGAGCAGCATGATCCTGGCCGCGGCCGAATACCGGGAATTCATCCGGTCATACCCTTATTCGCCTTCGGCCGCCTACGCCCAGTACCAGATCGCCATGAGCTTCTACAAGAAGATGCTGAAGCCCGGGCGTGACCCGTCCAAGACGATCCAGGCCCTGGCGGAATTCAAGAAGGTCATCACCGATTATCCGGCCAGCGACCAGGCCAAGGAAGCCCAGGCCAAGATCCACGACTGTGAGGAGCGCCTGGCCGGACACGGCACCGAGATCGCCATCGGCTATCACGATCGCCGCGGCTACCCGGCCGCCATCAGCCGCCTGACCGAGATCATGAACAACTACCCGAGCTATTCCGGGATGGACAAGGTTTATTTCTATCTCGGCGACTCGTACTTCATGATGAGGCAATACGACCAAGCTCTCCCGTTCTTCACCAAGGTGGTCTCGGACTATTCCGGCCGGAAGCTGGCCAAGACCGCGACACAGAAGCTGGCGGAGATCGAGAAGCTGAAGGCCGCGGCGTCGGCGGCGGCCCCGAAAGTCAAAAAGAGCTGACCCCGGGGGGGGTCCGGGAGGTCTTTCATGAGGGACCTAAGAGTGCGGAACCGAACCGTCTTGGCCGGCCTGGCTTTGTTCGCGGCGATCGGTCTCGTCCCGGCCCAGGCCGCGATCGGCAGGCTGAAGGTCGGATCGTTGGCCGCCGGCCTGTTCTATGAGAACCTCACCCGGACGGTCGTTTGGAAGGGCGACGCCGCCTCCTCCAAAATCCAGGCCAACCTGGTCTCCGCGAGGGCCGAGCTGGGGTTCGGCAAGGGCATCCTCGTGAGCCTCAGCGCCGGACTGGCCCTGACCGACTTCGAGGACCTGACCTTCACCTCCCTTCCGATCAGCCTCCAATACGACGGGCCGACGCTCAAGAGCTTTTCCCTGGGCGCCGAAGCCGTCGCTCCGTTGCTTAAATTTTCGGACTTTGAGATCAGCGGCACCGGCCGCCTCGTCTATTCCTTCGGGATGTCCAAGACCTGGCCGCTCGAGGGTTTTGCCGTGGAGGGGAAAGCCGCCGGCAGCGCGAGCTGGGCCGAGGCCGCCCTGGGACCCCGGGTGACGTACGTGTTCTCCGGCCGGGTCGTCCCCTACCTCGAGATCTGCGTCCGCTGGCTCGGGGCCGGGTTCAAGATGACCGAGACCCTGGGAGACCTCGCGGGCAGCCAGACCAAGCGTGTCAGCGGCGACTTTTCGTTCAGCGCCGCCCTGGGCGCGGACTTCTCGGTGACGGACAGGATCGCCGTCAAAGCCAAGGCGGGGATCCTGCCCTTCGCGGGCGGGGTCGACAGCCTCCTGTCCGTCGGGGCCCTGTACAAGTTCTAGGGCAAGGAGGGGACCATGACAACGCCGTCCCGGAGATTCGCCAGGGCCGCCGCGGCCCTTCTCATCGTCCTTTGCACCGGTCTTGGCACGAGCGACGCCGGCCTGCCGCGCCGGGGAAAGAGGATCGGCGCAGCGTCCATGCGTTCGGCGCCGGTCCTGCGCGTCGAAAGGTCCCGAGTCCGCCGGCGGGCCCCGATCTACGCGCCCGACCGGGTTCTCGTCCGCTTCCGCCCCGAGATCAACGAGGCCTATGCCGACGGCCTCCTCCGGTCCTACGGCTTCCCCGTCGTCCATCGCATCCCCAGGATCGGGGTTTACAGCGTCAGGACCGCGGCCGGCGTGAGCGTCGTGGAGACACTGGCCATGCTCCGCCGCAACGGCGACATCGAACTGGCCCGCCCCGACTACAGGGCGCGCCTGGCCGATGTACCCAACGACCCCTATTTCCAAACCTATCAGTACAACCTCCGCAACCGCGGCGGCATCCTCAATATCAGTCCGGACATCCAGCCGCAGATGACGGCCGGCGCCGACATCAAGGCGACGACCGCCTGGGATGTGACCAAGGGCGATGCCGGGACCGTCATCGCCATCGTCGATACAGGCGTCGACATGACCCATCCCGAGCTCGTCTCCAAGGTCGTCTCGACCGGCCACGACTTCGCCAACGACGACGACGACGCGACCGACGACTTCTGGCACGGCACGCATGTCGCCGGGATCGCCGCGGCGGACACGAACAACTCGGTGGGCATCGCCGGCGTCGCCTGGAACTGCCGCATCCTCCCGGTCAAGGTGACGGACGCGACCGGCGAGGGCAATTACAGCTGGATCATCGACGGCATCATCTGGGCCGCGGACCAGGGAGCCGACGTCATCAACCTCAGCCTGGGCGGGTCCGAGCCCGACCCGTTCCTCGAAGACGCCTGCAAGTACGCCCACGACAAGGGGGTCGTCGTCGTCGCCGCGGCCGGCAACGACGAGACCAGTGTCTCTTATCCCGCGGCCTACGACGATTATGTCCTGGCCGTGGCGGCCAGCGATTACAACGACGCGATCGCCGACTTCTCGAGCTTCGGGCCCGAGGTGGACGTGGCCGCGCCCGGCGTCTGGATCCTCGGTCCCGTGCCCCAGTGGTATGCCGGCGAAGGCTTCCTGCCCTATCTCTTCGGTTCGGGGACGTCCATGGCCGCGCCCCACGTCGCCGGAATGGCCGCCCTCATCAAGAGCGCCAAGCCCGATCTTCCGGTCGATGACATCATGAAGGTCATCCGCTACACGGCCGACGACATCAACCGGGCGACCCATCCGGGCCGCGACGACCACGCCGGCTACGGCCGCATCAACATGACCAGGGCCCTGGCCGCGTACATCCTCAAATAGCGTCCCGAGCGACATGATCAAGCTCCTGCGGGTCAGGAATCTGGCCACGATCGAAGATCTCGAGATCCAGCTCGATCCCGGCTTCTCCATCCTGACCGGCGAGACGGGCGCGGGCAAGTCCATCATCATCGACGCGATCCGTCTCATTCTCGGCGACAAAGGCTCGCCGGACCTCGTCCGCACCGGCAAGGCCGAGGCCTTCGTCGAGGCCGTCTTCGACGTGACGGGCCAGGCGGTCGACCTGGCCGGGCTGCCCGAGCCCGAGGACGGCGAGCTCCTCATTCAGCGCTCCGTCACCGAACAGGGCACGGGCAAGGCCTTCGTCAACGGGGTCCTGGTTCCGGTCCGCCGGCTGCGCGAGCTCGGCCCGCAGCTCATCGACATCTACGGCCAGAACGATCATGTCTTCCTGCTCCATCTCGAGAACCACCTGGCCTACCTCGACGAGACGATCGGCGACGCCGGCCTTGTCGACGACACGGCCCGGGCGGCCCAGGAGGTCCGGCGGCTCCTCCAGGAGAAGCGCGATCTCGAGGGCCGGGAGAAGGAGCGCGAGCAGCGGCTGGACTTCATCGCCTACCAGCTCAAGGAGATCGAGGCCGCCTCCCTCAAGCCCGGCGAGGACGAGGAGCTCCTGCGCGAGCGGGAGATCCTCCGCAACGCCGAGAAGATCGCGGGCCTCGTCGACAAGGCCCTCGACCTGTCCTACCTCGGCGAGGATTCGCTCGTGGCCCGCATCGCCCGGCTCAAGTCCGTCCTCGGGGACCTCGGCGCCTACGAAGAGTCGTTCGGCGGGTTCCGGGCGGGCCTCGAAGACGCCTCCATCCTGCTCCAGGACGCGGCGGATTCCCTCGTCCGTTTCCGGGACCGGCGGGCGGCCGCGCCGGAGAACGCCGAGGAGGTCGAGGAGCGGCTGAGCGTCATCGAGAAGCTCAAGCGCAAGCACGGCGGGACGATCGAAGCGGCCCTCGCCCACGGCGAGATCCTGCGCCGCGAGCGGGCCGGGCTCGAGTCCGGGCGCGAAAGGCTCCAGGAGCTCGAAGCCGTCATCGGGGCGAAGTTCGCCGCGTACACCCGGGCCGCCGCCCGCCTCTCCTCCGAACGGAAAAAGGCCGCCGACAGGCTCGGCCGGACGATCGAGAAGGAGATCGCCCTGCTCGGCATGACCAAGGCCCGGTTCGAGGTCCGGCTCGCGCCCCGGGCCCCCTCGCTCGACGACCCGGCGACCATCCGCGATCAGGGCGCGGAAGACATCGAGTTCCTGCTTTCGCCCAACCCGGGCGAGGAGCTGAGGCCGCTGCGGCGCATCGCCTCCGGCGGCGAGCTGTCGCGGATGATGCTCGCCCTCAAGGCCGCCGGGAAGGACAAGGAAGCCCGGAAGACCCTCATCTTCGACGAGATCGATGCCGGCATCGGCGGCAAGACGGCCGAGTTCATCGCCCGGAAGCTCGGCCAGCTCGCCGCCCGCCACCAGGTCATCTGCATCACCCACCTGCCGCAGATCGCCTCGACCGCGAGCCACCACTTCAGCGTCGCCAAGCGCGTCGAGAGAGACCGGACCTTCACCGGCGTGCGCAAGCTCGACCGCGAGGAGCGCGTCGAGGAGATCGCCCGGCTTTTTGCCGGGAGCCGCCTGACGGACGCATCCCGCCAGATCGCCCGGGAGATGCTCGAGGGGGGACCGACGAAAGGACAGGGAGCATGAGCAAGTCGGACTGCGCCGTTTCCTTCTTCCGGCAGGGATTCAGCTGTTCTCAGGCCATCGCCGCGGCTTTCGCCGCCGACTACGGTCTCGACAAAGAGACGGCCTTGCGCCTGTCGCAGGGCTTCGGCGGGGGCATCGCCCGGAGGGCCGACTGGTGCGGCGGCCTGACCGGCGCGATCCTGGTCATCGGGCTCAAGCACGGCCGGACCCGGCCCGACGACGCGGCCGCCCGGGACAAGACCTACGCTCTCGTCCAGGAGCTCATCGCCCGCTTCACGGCGAAGCACGGCGGGATCAAGTGCCGCGACCTTCTCGGCTGCGACCTCGGCACTCCCGAAGGCCAGAAGAGAGTCGACGAGCTGAAGCTCCACCAAACGAAGTGCGAGGCTTTCGTCCGGGACGCGGCCGCGCTCCTCGAAGAGCTTCTCTGACCCTCCGGCTCCGCGCCTCTCTTCGTGTATAATACCGTCCCATGAGCGCTTCCCTCGCCGGCTTGAAGGTCTTTGTCCGGACCTTCGGCTGTCAGATGAACGAGAACGATTCGGAGCACATCGCCGGCGTCCTCACTGGGGCGGGGGCGGCCAAAGCCGCCGTCCCGGAGGACGCGGACATCGTCATCGTCAACACCTGCGCCGTCCGGCAGAAGTCCGAGGAGAAGCTCTACTCTTATCTGGGCCGGCTGTCCCGGCTCAAGAAGAAGAGGCCGTTCGTCCTGGGCGTCGCCGGCTGCGTCGCCCAGGTCCGCCAGGCCGGCCTCATCAAAAGGCTGCCCTTCGTCGACTTCGTCGCCGGCCCGGACAGCTATCCCGACCTGCCGGAGATCGTCAGCCGGGCCGCCGAGGCGCCGGTCGTCCGGACGGACTTCGGCCGGGACTGGAGGGAGATCGGGGCGGGAGCCACGTGCCGCGAAACGCCCTGGAGCGCCTTCATCCCGGTCATGGAAGGCTGCGACAATTTTTGCGCCTACTGCATCGTCCCCTTCTCGCGCGGCCGGGAAAAGTTCCGGCCGATCGCGAGCGTCCTCGGCGAGGTCCGGGCGGCCGCCGAGACGGGCTCGCTGGAGGTCCAGCTCCTCGGCCAGAACGTCAATTCCTACCGGGACCCGGCGTCCGGGCTCGGTTTCGCCGGGCTTCTCGAGGCCGTCGCGGCCGTTCCCGGGATCGAATGGGTCCGTTTCATCACCTCCCACCCGAAGAACTTCGGCGACGACATCATCCGGGCCATGGCCTCGAGTCCCAAGGTCTGCCCCGCTCTCCATCTCCCCCTCCAGTCCGGCTCGTCGCGCGTCCTCGGCCGGATGAACCGGGGCTATACGCGCGAGGACTATCTTGCGCTTGTCGGACGGCTGAGGCGGAGCCTTCCGGGACTCCTTCTCATGACCGATGTCATCGTCGGTTTCCCGGGCGAGACGGAAGAGGACTTCGAGGAGACTTGCACGCTCCTTCGCGAGGTCGGCTTCGCCGGCATCTTCTCCTTCCGCTATTCGCCCCGGCCCCTGACCGCGGCCGCGGCCAGCGCTGATGACGTCCCGTTCGAGGTCAAGAGGAGGCGGCTCATCGCCCTCCAGGCCCTCCAGAAATCGATTCAGGCCGGGATCTTCCGCTCTTTCGTCGGCCGAGACCTCCGCGTCCTCGGCACCGGACCGAGCCCCAAAGGCGCCGGCCGATTCTCCGGGCGGACGTCTGGAAACCTGGTCGTCAATTTCGACGCCGCCGCCGATCCCGCCGGCCGCTTCGTCCCCGTCCGCATCACCGGCTCCGGCCCCTACAGCCTTCTGGGGACGTTGCAATAGGGGGCGGATTCCGATATAATCAGCCTCCTTGAGCCCCCTGAACCGGGAATTGAGAACGTCGGATGAAAGTCAACGTCTGGAATACGATCATGCAGCTCAGCAAAGAGCGAGGCGTCGAGCCGCGCATCATCATCCAGGCGATTGAGGAATCTCTCCGCGTCGCATCGTCCAAGTTCTTCTCCCAAAAGGAGAACGTCCAGGTCCTGTTCAAGCCCGAAAAGGGCGAGCTCCGGGTCTTCGCCGTCAAGAAGGCGACGGAAAAGCCCAAAAACGCCGCCGAAGAGATCTCCCTGGCCGAGGCCCGGGCCATCCGCCCCGAGGTCAAGGAGGGCGAGTCGGTCGAGATCGATCTCCCCGCAACGACCCTGGGCCGCATCGCCGCCCAGGCGGCCAAGCAGGTCATCTTCCAAAAGGTCCGCGACGCCGAGCAGGAAAAGATCCTCAGCGAGTTCGCCCCGCGGATCGGCGAGATCGTCACCGGCGTCGTCCGCAGGGTCGAGGAGGGCGTCATCGTCCTCGAGGTCAACGGGACCGAGGTGGCCCTGCCCATCCGCGAAAAGCTCCCTAACGAGGAAGTCCGCCGGGGCGAGCTGATCAAGGCGGCCATCACCCAGGTCCTCAAGGGCTACCAGGGGCCGCAGATCATCGTCTCCCGGGCCTCGACCCGCTTCCTGGCCAGGCTGCTCGAGACCGAGATCCCCGAGATCGCCAACGGGACGATCGAGATCAAGGACATCGTCCGCCAGCCCGGCGAGCGGGCCAAGGTCGCCGTGGTCAGTCACGAGCGCGATATCGATCCCGTCGGAGCCTGCATCGGGGTCAAGGGGAACCGCATCCTGGCCGTCTCCAAGGAACTGCAGGGCGAGAAGGTCGATATCATCTCCTGGTCGCCGGACCTCGTCACCTACGCCAAAGCCGCCCTCAGTCCCGCCAAGGTTGACCGGCTCCAGGTCGTCAGCCGGACCGAGAAAGCCGTGCTGGCCATCGTCCCCGCGGACCAGCTTTCGCTGGCCATCGGCAAGAAGGGGATCAATGTCAAGCTGGCCTCCCGGCTGGTCGGCTGGAAAATTTCCATCAAACAAGAAGACGCCCATGAGTGAAACAGCCAAGAAACCCGCCCTCAAGAAACCCCTCAAGCCCGAGGAGGCCAAACCCTTGGTCGTCAGGAAGGCTCCACCGCTAAAGAGAGCCGTTCCCAAGACTGACGAGGAGGTTTCCGCCAAGCCGGCCGGGCCCAAGCCAGGGACGCCCGCAAGACCCGCTGTCGCTGTCAAGCCGGCCCCCCCGCTGAAGCCGGCGGCGCCCAGGCCCGGCG
>JBAVUQ010000186.1:0-12902 GCA_049696855.1 Candidatus Aminicenantales bacterium | reverse complement strand
ACCCTGGCCGGTTCGGCCGCCTCTCTCGGCGGCAGGAAGAACGCGGGCATCGGTCCGGCCCAGGAGGCCGGCCTGGCCGGGAAATCGCGCGTCGTCCTGGTCCGGACCGATTCCCGGGCCGACGGCGTGAAGAAGTGCCTCGAACTCCTGGGGGGCGATCCCTTCGAGGGCGAGAGCGTCCTCGTCAAGCCGAACCTCAACACGGCCGACGAAACGCCGGGCTCGACCCACAACGACACGCTCAAGGCGCTCCTGGCGCACATCCGCGACGCGGGCGCCAAGACCCTGTCCATCGGCGACCGCAGCGGACCCGAGCCCACGGCCCAGGTCTTCGAGAAGAAGGGCCTCCCGGCCCTGGCCGCCTCCTTTGACGCCAAGCTCCTGAACTTCGACGAGCTTGGCGAAACGGGCTACGTCAAGGTCAACCCGGCGGCCTCGCACTGGAAGGACGGCTTCCTTGTCGCCCGGCCCGTCGTCGACGCGGGGTGCGTCGTCTCGACCTGCTGCCTCAAGACCCACCAGTTCGGCGGCGTCTTCACGATGTCGCTCAAGAACTCCGTCGGGATCGTGCCGCGCGCCGGCCACCCCTATATGCGCCAGCTCCACGGCTCGCCCGACCAGCGGCGGATGATCGCCGAGATCAACACCGCGTATAAGCCGGCCGTCATCGTTCTCGACGGGCTCGTAGCCTTCGTCGACCAGGGCCCGATGACCGGCCCGCGCAAGGACGCCGGCGTCTTCCTGGCCGGGACGGATCGCGTGGCCGTCGACGCCGTCGGCGTCGCCATCCTCAAGGATCTCGGCTCGAACGACGCCATCATGAAGCCGGCCATCTTCGCCCAGGAGCAGATCTCCTGGGCCGTCGAGCTGGGGCTGGGGGTTTCGTCGCCCGCGGATATCGTCATCGCGACGCCCGACGCGGCGAGCGAAGCCTACGCGGAGAAGATCAGGAAGATCCTCGCGGCCGGCTAAGGGCCCTCACGCCGGTCCGAACGGCTCCTCGATCGACACGGCTTCCATCCCCCCGAGGTGCCGGGCGCCGTTCTCTGTGACGACCATGCAATCCTCGGTGCGGACGCCGAACTCGCCGTAGATGTAGATGCCGGGCTCGTTGCTGAACGTCATCCCCGGCTCGAGCCGGAGCGTGTTCCCTTTGACGAGATAGGGGTATTCGTGCCCCTCCATGCCGATGCCGTGGCCGAGGCGGTGGGCGAAATACTTGTACCCCGGTCCGTAGCCCGCGTCCGTGACGACCTTGCGCGCCGCGGCGTCGACCGATTCGCACGTGGCGCCCGGCTTGGCGGCCGCGAGCGCGGCCTCCTGGGCCTTCCGGACGATGTCCCAGACGCGCCGCTGCTTGTCGGTCGGTTTCCCGAAAACGACCGTCCGGGTCACGTCCGAGCGGTAGCCCTCGACGGCGCAGCCGCCGTCGACAAGGACGGCGTCGCCCTCGGTGAGGGTGCGCGGAACTTGCGAGCCGTGCGGGAAGGCGGTGTTCGGTCCGAACTGCGGCCCGCCTCCTCCGGACGATCCCATCTTCTGGGTCGCCGCCGCGATGGCCCCGGCCAGGTCGCGCGTCGACATGCCGGCGCGGAGCGTCTTGAAGCCCTCCCGGAAGGCGAGCTTGGTGATGCGGTTGGCCAGGTCCATGAAGGCGATCTCCTTGGCCGTCTTCGTGCCGCGGCAGCCTTCCGTGACCGGCGCGCCGTCGACGACCTGGGCCGCGGCGAGCGTCCGCCGCAGTCCGAAGACTTCGAAGGCCCGAAGGTCCGGGGCCGCGCCCAGTTTGCCGGTCGCGGCGCCGATATCCTTGAGGATGCCGCCGATCGTCGCGTAGGGGTCCTCGTGCTCCTCCCAGGTCCTGATCTCCTGGCCGGCCGGGACGAGCTCCTCGGCGCGCTTGGCCTCGAAGGCCGGGCAGACCCAGATCGGGTCCTTCTTGCGGCTGAGGACGACGCCGAAGACGCGCTCGCTCAGCCACCAGCCGACCTTGGTGAAGTAGAGGAGATTCGTGCCGCCGCCGACGAACAGGGCGTCGAGGCCGCGTTCGGCCAGGAGCCTCCCGGCCTTCTCGCGGCGCAGGGCGTAATCCCCGGGACCGAGCGGCTCGATCCCCTTGACCAGGTTTTCGAACTCTTGCGATGGGCCGGGCGCGGACGAGGCCGCGGGGATCGGCCCGAGCCCCAGGGCGGCCAGCGAGATCGTACCGGTCTTGATGAAGGAACGGCGGCTGGGCGACATGACGGCACCTCCTCGAGCGGACAGGAATATCACATTTCACGGATCAGGGAAAGCATGGACGTGCTCGGCCGGGCGGATCAAGAGGGACAGTCCCCTTTGGGGACAGT
The DNA here is from genome assembly GCA_049696855.1 of Candidatus Aminicenantales bacterium. GTDB lineage: Bacteria > Acidobacteriota > Aminicenantia > Aminicenantales > Saccharicenantaceae > RBG-16-66-30. The sequence continues at coordinate 10,554 of JBAVUQ010000186.1, read as the reverse complement.
CCCGGAGGCCGCAAGAGGGACAGTCCCCTTCGGGGACAGTCCCCGGGACGGCGCGTCAGCCGTCGAGTCCGCGGATGAACTCCTCGACCTTGCCGACGAGGTCCCGGTTCCCGATGAAAAGAGGCGTCCGCTGGTGGAGGGAGGTCGGCGTGATGTCGAGGATGGGGCCCCGGCCGTCCGAGGCGTAGCCGCCGGCTTGTTCGGCGACGAAGGCGAGCGGCCCGGCCTCGTACAGGAGCCGCAGCTTCCCGGACGGCGCCTTGGGATCTTTTGAATCCGCCGGGTAGTAGAAGACCCCGCCGGCCAGGAGGTTGCGGTGGAAATCCGAAACGAGGGTGCCGATGTAGCGAAGCGACAGGCCCTTGACGCCGCCTCCGTGGCCCTGGAGATATTCCGTGTAGCGCTGGACGCCGCGGCTCCAGTACATCTGATAGCCGAGGTTGACGCTGAAGTATTTGGGCGTGGGGATGGTGATGTTCGGATGCGAGAGCAGGAACTCGCCGACCGACGGGTCCAGGGTGAAGCCGTGGACGCCGTGCCCGGCCGTATAGACGAACATCGTGCTCGTCCCGTAGGCGATGTAGCCCGCGGCGACCAGGTTCCGGCCGGGCTGGAAGAATTCGGATTCCGCGACCGGTCCGAAGTCCAGCGGCCTCCTGTAGACGCCGAAGATCGTGCCCACGGGCATGTTGAAGTCGACGTTCGAGGAGCCGTCGAGGGGGTCGAAAACGAGGAGGTACTTGCCCATCGGGTATTCGTCGGGAATGCGCATGAACTCGGCGTTCTCCTCCGAGGCCAGGCCGGCCAGCCGGCCCGTATGGTCCGTGAGGCGCGTGACGGTCAGATCGGCGAAGCGGTCGAGCTTCATGACCGTCTCGCCCTGGATGTTGATGTCCTCCGTGCGACCGAGGATCTCGGCCAGGCCGGCCCGGGTCGTCTTGCTGGCGATGACCTTGCCGGCCAGGGCCAGATCGTAGAGGATGTTGGTCAGGACGCCCGTGGCCTCGGGGTGGAAGGCCTGTTCCTCGAGGATGTGGCGCTCGATGGTGATGATGGGAGAGGGGTCCGCGTGGCCGGCCATGTTGCCTCCTCGTTCTTTTTGGTTCCCTGGGGGAGACTCCACGATACCACGCCGCAGACCGGCGTTCAAGACCGCGTCGTCTTGTCATTTCCGGTCCGGCTCAAGTATAATCGGCCCCGGAAACGATCGGGACGACCTTGGGACATAGGAAAGCCTTCTTCTATCTATCTCTCTTTGCCGGGGCGCTCATCCTCGGTCTGAGCGTCTTCGGATTCGTCGGTCTCCTCGGCCGTCCGGCCGTCCCCTGGGACGCGCTCGAGCGGGCGACCGGTGTCGCGACCGGCCTCCTGCCCGAGGCCATCGCGCGCGCCGACGGCTTCGAGGTCCGCGACCCCGGTCCCGACCTCGACTTCGTCGCCGCGCGTCATCGGATCGGCGACCCGATCGAATTTGTTGTCGTCAAGGACGGCCGGGAGATGGCCGTGACCGAACCCCTGGCGCCTTTCTTCGGCGGGAGAAGCACGCCCGTCTTTTTCCTCTTAGCGGGCGTGTTCGGCTTTCTCATCGGCTTCGGCGTCTTCATCCGGCGCGCCGAGGACCGGCGGGCCCGAATCTTTTTCTGGCTGTGCCTGGCCTTTTCGTCCGCCGTGATGATCAGCGGCGGGTGGTACGGGGTCCAGGGCCGGGCCCTCCATCTCGTCCCCGGCGTCCTCTTTTTTTTCGCCTACACGCTGACCCCGGTCTTCCTGCTGAAGTTCGTCCTGACGTTCACGGCCCGCGATCGGCTCCCCGGAGGGCCTTTCCTGGGAATCGTGGCGCTCCTCTTTGGCGGCTTCTTCAGCGTGGTCGTCGTCGCCTCGCTCCTCATCCCCTCGATCGAGCTCTTCCGCCTGAACGCGTATTTCCGCGTCTTCCGGATCTTTTTCGGCATCATGTGTCTCGCGGCGACCGCAATCCTCTTCAGGACCTTCCGGGCCGCGCCGACCCGCGAGCGACGGGACCAGGTCCGCTGGGTCCTTTACGGCATGATCGTCGGGCTCGGTCCGTTCGTGCTCTTCTACACGATCCCGGTCGTCGCGGGCCTGCGGCCGCCGCTCAGCGAGGAGACGGCCAGCGCCTTCTTTGTCTTCCTGCCGTTGGCCATGGCCTTCGCCATCCTGAAGTACAAGCTCCTCGACATCAACGTGATCGTCAACCGCAGCGTCGTCTATTCGCTCCTGACGATGGTCACGGTCGGCGTCTATCTGGCCTCGATCGAAGGGCTCAAAGCGCTCTTCGCCGCGGGTCCCGGGACGGGCCGGTCATGGATCCCCGTCAGCGCGGCCTTTATTGCGGCCTTGGCCTTCGCGCCCGCCCGGTCCCGCATTCAGGTCCTTGTCGACAAGGCCTTTTTCCGCAGGAGCTATGACTACCGCCGGGCCGTTCTCGGGTTCACCACCGCGGCCGGGATGGCCCGCAGCGCCGAGGATCTCCGGACGCTCCTCTCGAAGACGCTCGACGACGCGCTCCCCGTGGAGAAGGTCGGCGCCTTCGTCCCTGCGCCCGGCGTCGGCGCGCCCGGGCTCTCGTTCCGCAGCGGGCTCGACTATGATGCCGTCGCCTCTCTTCTCGCCAAGCCCGCCGGCCCGGAGGAGCCGTTCCCCCCCGCGGAGCTCCGCCGGCTCGGCTTCGAATTCGTCCTGCCCCTGCCCCTCGGGGACGGAGAACCGTCCGGCTGGGTCTTTGTCGGGCCGAAGAGATCGGGACTGAAGCTCACGGACGAGGACCGGGAGCTCCTCCGGACCCTGGCCGCCGAAATGGCCGCCTCCCTTCGCCGCATCCGGCTCCAGGAGGAGGTCATCTATGAGCGGGCCTCGCGCGAGAAGCTGGAGGAGCTCGGCCGCTTGAAGACGGAATTCATTGCTTCGGTCTCCCACGAGCTGAGAACGCCATTGACCTCGCTCCAGGCGATCTCGGAGCTGCTCGATTCGGGCAAGGCGGATGAGACGGTGCTGCGCAAGCATCTCATCGGGCTCATGGCGGGGGAATGCAGCCGCCTTGGCCGTTACCTCCATAACGTCCTCGACTTTGGGCGCATCGAGCAGGACGCTATGCGCTACGATATCCGTCCGACCGACCTCAGGTCCGTCGTCGCCGGCGTCGTGGAGGTCGTCCGGTCGGCCGCGGCCGAAGAGGACCTCGACCTCGAGGTCAGGATGCCCGACGTGCCCGTCATGGTCGAAGCGGATCCTGACGCGGTCCGCCAAGTCCTCCTGAACCTCGTTGATAACGCCATCAAGTACAGCGCCGGCCGGAAGCACGTCGCGGTGCGGCTCGCCGCCCCGGCGGCGGGCGGGGCCGAGATCAGCGTCAGCGACCGCGGCATCGGCATCTCGCCCGAGGACCGCGAGAGGATCCTCGGGGCCTTCTATCGCACCCCTGAGGCCGTCCAGCACGACCCGCGAGGCGTCGGGCTGGGGCTGAAGATCGTCAAGCACATCATGGACGCTCACGGCGGCGAGATCGCCATTTCAGGCGCGCCGGGGCGCGGGACGACCATCACCCTGAAATTCCCGGGAAGGCGGTGACCATGAAAAAGATCCTCATCATCGACGATGACCGGGTGCTGCGGCAAACGCTGGCCGCCGCCCTGGAGACCGAGGGCTACGGCGCGTCCGAGGCGGCCGACGGACGGGAGGGACTGAGCAAGGCCCTCAAGGCGAGCTTCGACCTCGTCGTCCTCGACGTGGTCATGCCCTCCATGGGCGGGCTCGAGGTCTGCCGCAAGCTCCGGGAGGCCGGCCGCCAGATCCCCGTCATCGTCATGTCCGGGAAGAAGAAGAAGGAAGTCGACAAGGTCCTCGGGCTCGAGCTCGGCGGCGACGACTATCTGACCAAGCCCTTCGGAACGGACGAGTTCATCGCCCGGGTCCACGCCATCCTCAGGCGGTCGCGTCCGGAGATCCCGGAGATCGAGGACCTCGCGTTCGGGGACGTGGCCATCGACTTCCGGACGAAGATGGCGACCAAGGGGGGGCGCGAGCTCCATCTGACGGCCCGGGAGTTCAGCCTGCTGCGGCTCCTCGCCGGCTGCGAGGGCCAGGTCGTCTCCCGGGAGACCCTCCTCAACAAGGTCTGGGAATACGAGAAATTCCCGACGACGCGGACGATCGATACCTTCATGTACAACCTGCGGCGCAAGATCGAGGACGATCCGGCCGCGCCGAAGCACTTGATCACGGTGCCGTGGCTGGGCTACAAGTTCCAGCGCTGATCATTTCTTCCGGCAGGGGACCCAGATCTCGGTCCGCAGATCCTCCGGCTTGACGGTCTGGGGCTTCTCGTCGAGGTAGCGTTCGAGGATCGGGCCATCCGCCTGGTAGCCCTGGGCCGCGATGAAGGCCGTGATCTTCCCGATGGCGCCGCCGATTTTTTCGTATGGCCCGACGTACATGGCCGCGGCGACCGTCTGATATTCCCAGTTCTTCAACATCAGGGGCGGACGGGTCGTCGTCTGGGCCACGACGACGAAACCGGCTTCCCAAGACAGATCCTTGGGCGCGGTGTCGGCCGGCGAGTTGTAGTAGACGCCGACCAGAGGTCCCCGGATCCGAACGAGCAGGCCTTGCGCCTCCATGGCCCCGACGAGATCGCCGATGACGGTCCCCATGTCCGAGTACGGTCCCTTGTGGGAAATGGCGCAGTAAGGGAACGGCTCGACCTGCTTGATCGTGACCGCCTGGTCCTGGGGCGCCGCGAAGGCGCCGGGCGTCAAGCCCGCGAGAAAAACCGCCGCAACGATCGTCCCGATAAATCTCTTCTTCATCGCTCTTCCCCCTTTCCCCGGCCGGCCGGGACATCCGCTTCCATTATAGCCCCATCCGGGGCGGGCTGCCTTCGGGTTCAGCGCAGAGCCGCGAGACGCTTCCGGGCGTCGGCGAGCTCGACGTGGCCGGGATCGGCATCCTTCCAGCCTTCCAGGAATTTCGCGTATTCGGCGCGGGCCGGCCCCAGGTCGCCGTTCTCCTCGAGCACCCGCCCCAGCCGGTAATGATAGAGAGGGGACATCAGGCAGCGGACCTGGTTCGCCGGGTCGACGGTCAGGAGCTTCCGGTATTCCGCGGCGGCCTTGTCGAGGGCCCCCTTCCTCCAATAGGCCCCGGCCAGGACGTCCTTGAGGAAGGGCATGTTGTAGCCCGCGACATCGGAGATGCGTGTCGTCGGCAAAGGCTGCCAAGAGAGCCGGCCGGCCGCAGCGATCGCGTCGTCGACGCGGCCGGCGGCCAGGGCGGCCCCCGCGGTGATCAGCCCGCGGATAAAGAGGAGGCTCGGCAGGCTGGCGGGATCGGCCTCCGCGAGCAGGGGCTCGGATCTCTTGAGAGCCGCCTCGGCCGCGTCCAGCCGCCCCTGCCCCACGTCCACCCAGGCCTCGACCGTGGCCACTTGCGCTCCGATGAGGCCCCGCCGGCTCGGATTTCGCTTGCGATACAGGGCGGCCCACGCCTCGGTCTTCCGGCGGGCGTCGTCGAACTCGCGCCGGTCGACCTGGACGTAGGCCATGACCCAGTCCGTCACCAATGTCAAGTACTCGATTCCCCCCCGTTCCGCTTGGGCCCTCAGCTCCTGGAATTCCTTGAGGGCCGGGTCCCATTGGCCGAGAAAATACCGGTAATAGGCCCGGAGCCAGATCCCCGACATGCGGGCCGTTCCGGCCGGGGCCCGGGCCACGTGTTCATCGAGGCAGCGCATGGCCTCGGGATAGTTCTCCTGCAGAGCATAGACATAGGCCAGGCTGGACCAGGACAGATAGAAGTCCGGGTGGGCCGCCAGGACCTCCTTGTATTTGGCGACGGAATCGTCCAGCTTGCCGGTCCGCATGAGGAGCTCGGCCAGCGAGTCGAGGGGGTTGGGATCGCCCGGGTTGACCGCCGCGTATCTTTCCAGATAGGGAACGCCTTTGGCCGGCTCGCCCGTCTTGATGTAGATATAGGCGACTTCGTTGAGCGTGACCCCGTGGGCGGGGTCCAGCGCGAGGGCCTTCTCGTAAGAGGCCAGGGCCTCCGGGTAGAGCCGGCGCACGACATAGTATCTTCCGAGATCGAAATGCGCCTGCTTCTCGCCGGGGAATCGCTGGATGAGATCCTGAAGAAGCCTCAGCTGTTTGGCCCCGTCCTTTTCGATGGCGCCGGCGTACGCGGCCTCGATATAGAGCCGCTCTTTCTCGGTCGCCTTGCCGGCGTATTGCCGGGCTTTGTCCAAGGCCTCGTCCCGGGCCTTGAAGTCGGAGAGCTCGTTGTCGGCGCGGGACAGGAAGAGGTAGGCCACGGCGAACTCCGGGTCGATGGAGACGGCCTTCTCGAGCGAGCGGCGGGCGTCGGCGCTGAAGAACCTCTCGAGCTCGTCCCGGCCCTGCAGATAGGCGTTGTAGGCCTCGAGCGAGGAGGTGGTGACGTCGACGATCTTGGGCTGGGGCTTTTCGGCCTTCAGGGCCGCGAGGCCGCGGCCCCGCGAGATCGTCCGGCTGATCTCGTCGATCTGCGTCTTGAGGATGCTCCCCGCGCCGTCGCCGCTGGCCCGGGCGGTCTTGAGCGGGCGCTTGGTGGACGCCTCGAGCACCTTGACGTCCGTGACGAAGGTCTCCCCGGCCTTGGCGAAGAAGCCCACGGCCAGGGCCTCGATGCCCTGCTTGCGGCAGACGTCGAAACAGGTCTCTTCGTCGAGCGCGGCGGCCTCGCTCCGGCCGGCCTGCCGCAGGAGGTCCTTGAGCTGCTGCCAGGTCGTGATCCGGAAGCGGCCGGACTGTTCGAGGCTGGTGATGAGCAGATTGGGGATCGTCTCTTGGAGAACGTCGAAGGACGCGTCGCCGGTCTTGTTGCGGAAGCCCATGACGGCGATCGAACGGCGGGGCGATCCCCGTTCCGGCAGGTACCGCCAGGCCAGGAAGGCGCCGAGCAGCGTCAGCAGGACGGCGGCCGGGATCCAGATCCTCTTCGAGGGCAGCCGGACCGTGATCGACTTCGACGTGGCCGCCCTGCGCAGGGGCAGGGGAGCCGCCGTGGTCGGCAGGACCGACTCGATCTCCGCCAGCCGGGCGGAGAGAGCCGCCGCGCTGGCCGGCCTCCTCTCGGGCGCCTTGTCGAGGCATTGCAGGACGATCCGGGCCAGATCCTCGGGGACCTGCCGGTTGAGCGCCCGCGGGTCCGGAGGCGCCTCGCTCTTCTGCTTGACGGCGACGCTGAGCGGCGTGTCGCCTTCGAAGGGCACCCGGCCCGTCAGCATCTCGAAGAGGACGACGCCGAGTGAGTAGAGGTCTGAGCGCGGGCCGGCCTCTTTCCCGTCCACCTGCTCGGGAGACATGTACTCGGGAGTGCCGATGAGGACGTTGGCGCCGGTGATCCCTTTTCCCTTGACCGATCGGGCGATGCCGAAATCCATGATCCGGGCGTTCCCCTCCCGGTCGATCATGATGTTCTGGGGCTTCATGTCGCGGTGGACGACGCCGACGCGATGGGCCTCCTCAAGGCCCTCGCAAACCTGGCGGGCGATGCTGACCGCTTTGCCGATGGGCAGGGCGCCGATCCGGTGGATGAGGCTCTTGAGGTCCTCTCCGGGCACGTACTCCATCGTGATGAAGTAGGTCGATTCCTCGCGGCCGAGATCGTGCATCCGGCAGATGTTCCGGTGGGAGATCGTCCGGGCCAGCCGCAACTCGTTGCGGAAGCGCTCGATCGTCCGGTCGTCCGCGGCGATCTCCGGCTTGAGCAGCTTGAGGGCGAGCTTCTCCCGGACCTCCGTGTCGTAGACCTTGTAGACGCGGCCCATGCCGCCCTGGCCCAGGTCCTCGATGACCTGATAGCGGCCGGCGAAGGTCTCGCCGGGCGCGAGATCACGGATGGGCGGCGCCGCGAGGACTTGGGTCGAGGAGACCTCGGGCCGGCCCGAGGTCGTCAAAGGAGTTCCACAACGGGCGCAAATCTTCGTATCCCGCGGGTTCTCGAATTGACACTTGAGGCAGCGCATGGAGGTTCCAGCCCCGGTTGCCGGAAGGATAATCCTTTGACCACCCCGTGTCAACGCGCCTGCCGCAAATTCGATGACAGACGGCCGGACGCGCCGGATCCGTGCCCCCCCGGGAAGGCTGAGAGTTGTGTGCCGCCGGAATTACGAGGATAATGCCGGTCATGAGAAAGTGGCTTGTCCTGCTCCTGGCCCTCTCTCTTCTCTACGCGCTGCCCAAGCTCAATACCCGCCGGACGCGGCGCGATTTCCCTTTGATGAAGCGGATCGACGGCGCGATCAACGTCATCGTCGTCGTCCTTCTGGTGATCTACCTGGTCGCCTTCGTCCGCTGGCTTCTCACCCGGTGAGTCTGCTTACCGGATAGAAAGCGCCTCGAGGCGCTTGAGGCCGGCGGCAGCGGCGGGGGGGACGGCGGCCGACTGGTCGAAGCCGAAGATCGACACCGAGACATAGCCGTTGCGCACGGCCCAGATATCCGTGCCCTCGGCGCCCGGCGGGAGGTGCTCCCACCGCGGCCGGTATTCCATGGACCCGTCGGGGCCGACCCATTTTTCGAAGAAATCGACCGGGGCCCGCGTGTCCTGACGCGTGATCCGGATCCCGCGCAGGCGCTCCGGCGGGAGACCGGGGACGTTGACGTTCAGGAAAGTCCCCCGGGCGATCCCGCTGCGGCCGAGCGCCCGGACGATCGTGGCCGTGACCGAAGCGGCCGTCTCGTAGCCCGAGTCTTCCGCGGACGCGAGGTTGACCGCTATTGCGGGGATACCCAGAAAGGCCGCCTCCCGGGCCGCCCCGACCGTCGCCGAATAGAAGGTGACCGTGCCCAGGTTCTCGCCCTTGTTGATGCCCGAGAGGACGAGATCCGGCTTGTCCGGGAGGAGCTCTTCGAGGGCCAGCCGCACGCAAGTCGCGGGCAGGGCGTCGATGGAGAACCACTTCTGCCCCCCGCGGTCGCTCTCCCGGACAGAGATGACCCTGCCCGAGGTCACGCCGTGGCTGACGCCCGAGCGATTGCCCGACGGCGCGGCGACGGTCACCCGGCCCAGGGGACGGACGGCCTCGGCCAGGGCCTGGATGCCGGGGGCCTCGATGCCGTCGTCGTTCGTGATCACGATACTGAGGGGTCCCGGCGCGGGCGGCTGGGGCGCGCCGCCGCACGCCGCCGCGAAGACGAGGGCCAGGACGACGATCTCAACGCCGCGACGCCTGTTCTTCATCGCTCACTCCTCCGGCCGCGTGACGCGTTGCACATTCCGTGTGCATTTTATCAAAAGTCCGCGCCTGACAAGCTCTTAGAATATCCCTCCCCGTGTTTTTCCACAGGGTTATGCACAAACTCTGTGGAAATTCGTTGTTCACTTTCTGTTCTTCACGTACTTGTCGAACCATTCGAACATCTCGGCGAGGACGTCGAGGACCGATTCGCGCGCGGAATAGCCGTGGCTCTCGTAGGGCAGATAGACGAAGCGCGACGTCGCGCCGAAGCCCTTCAGGGCGGCGAAGAGCCGCTCGGATTGAATGGGAAACGTGCCGGAATTGTTGTCGGCCATGCCGTGGATGAGCAGCAAAGGCGTTTTGATCTTGTCGGCGAACATGAAGGGCGACATCGTGACGTAGGTGTCACGCGCCTCCCAGAGGGTCCGCCGCTCGCTCTGGAACCCGAACGGGGTCAGGGTCCGGTTGTAGGCGCCGCTGCGGGCGATGCCGGCCGCGAAGAGGTCGCAGTGGGCGAGCAGGTTGGCCGTCATGAACGCTCCGTAGCTGTGGCCGCCGACCCCGACCCGCTTCGGGTCGCCGACACCCATCTCGTCGAGCTTGCGGATGGCCGCCTCGGCGTTGGACACGATCTGCTGGACGAAGGTGTCGTTGACCGTCTCGGGGGTCCCGACGACCGGCATCTCGGCGTTGTCGAGAACGGCGTAGCCCTGGGTGACGAAGAACAGCTGCGACGTCCCCCGGAAGAACGTGAACCGGTTGACCGAGCCCCGGACCTGGCCGGCATTAGCCGCGGAGTCGTATTCCATGGGATAGGCCCAGACGACGACGGGCAGGCGCGTGCCCGGCTGGTGTCCCGGCGGCAGGTAGAGCGTGCCGCTGAGCTCGAGGCCGTCGGCCCGCTTATAGGTGATCCGCTCCTTCTTGATGCCGGTCAGCTGGGGCGCCGGGTCCTTGAAATCGGTCAGGGCCGTCCGCGCTTTCGACTTGACGTCGTAGAGGTAATAGTTCGGAGGGTCGGTCTTCGTCTCGAAGCTGGTGATGAACTTCGTCCGCGAGGCGCCGGCGAAATCGACGAAGGTCTCATAGGCGGGGTCCTGACACTGCCAGAGCCGCTCGACCTTCATCGTCTTGAGGCTCATGCGGTCGAGGAAGGGATGGTCGCCCGCGGGCGAAGAGCCCGCCCCGGAGAGGTAGATCCAGTCCTTGTCCTGGAGGATGACCCGCTCGCCGGTCTTGAGGCTCGTGGTTACCGGCCGGCCGGGATCCTTGTACCGGTCCTGGGTGCTCAGGTCCCAGATCTTGACCGGCTCGGCCGC
>JBAVUQ010000185.1:0-12529 GCA_049696855.1 Candidatus Aminicenantales bacterium | reverse complement strand
GGCCAGGGCCGACTGGAACTTCGGGAAAAAGGTCAAGACCGCGGCCGAGAATGGCGCCGTCGGCCTCATCGAGATGGACCTTTCGACGCCCGGCGAGCCGCGCCAGCCCGGCCGGCGGCGCCCGCGTCCCGGCTCGCTCAGCCCGGGCCAATGCCCCGAGGGCTTCGTCGTCATGCGGGCCGGACGCGATTTCATCAGCGACGCCTTCTACCTCGTCGAGAAGAGCTGGCGGGACCTCGTCAGCAAGACGCTCCGCCTCAAGAAGTCCTTCACCCTCGACCTCGGCGCCGAGGCGGAGATGGAAGCGCACTTCGTCTCCGGCGAGCGGACGGCCCCGAACGTGGTCGGCATCATGCCCGGGACGGACCCCGAGCTCAAAGCCGAGGCGCTCGTCATCGGCGGCCACCTCGACCATCTCGGCGTCGGCGTCGACGGCTGGATCTACCCGGGCGCTGACGACAATGCCACCTCGGCCGCGGTCGTTCTGGAGACGGCCCGGGCCCTCACGGCGGCAAAATTCAAACCTGCCCGCACCGTCGTTTTCTGCTCCTGGGCGGGCGAAGAGCTCGGCCTCCAGGGATCGCGCTATTACACCGAACACCCCGCCATCCCGCTCGATAAGACCGCCCTGTACATGAACATCGACATGGTCGGGACGGGCGACAGCGATCTCCTCGTCGGCGGCATGACCGAGTTCGCCGAGCTCTACGAGATCGCCAAAAAAGGGCTCGACGCGCCGACGATCGCCAGGCTCCGGGCGCGTCCGAACTACCGCGGCTCCGATCACACCTCGTTCTGGAGCAAGAACGTTCCGGCCATCAGCCTCCGCACGGGCGAGATCCTGACCGAGAAGCTCGACGACGAGCACCCCGAATACCACATGCCGGGCGACCGGGCGGGGATGATCGACCCCGAGCTCCTGCGCCTGGCCAGCCAGTATCACTGCGACATCATCACCTGCCTGGCCGCGAGCCGCGAGAACCTGCTCGACCCCCTGTTCAAGACGCTCTTCCTCCACCGCGAGGCGACGGTCGTCGACATGCACTGCGACACGATCGCCCGGGCCATGGCCGGCGAGGACCTGTCGAAGGACCTGCCCACGGGGCACGTCGACATCCCCAAGCTCAAGCGCGGCGGCGTCGACCTCGAGGTCTTCGCCTGCTACGCCCCGCCTCCCGCGAACGACGTCGAGAAGTACCGGTCCGCGAACAAGGTTTTCGCCCAGATCGAGGCGGTCCACGACCTCGTCGAAAAGAACCCCGATGACCTGGCCCTCGTGCTCACTCCCCAGGACGCGAACGCGGCCCGCGACGACAGCAAGACCGGCGTCCTCATCGGGATCGAGGGCGGCTACGCCATCGAGAACGACCTCGTGCTTTTGCGTGAGTTCTACCGGGCCGGCGTCCGGCTGATGACGCTGACCCATTGGACGGCGACGGACTGGGCCGACGCCTCCGGCGACCCGAAGCCCATCCACGGCGGCCTGACCCCATTTGGCGAGTCGGTCGTCGCGGAGATGAATAAGCTGGGCATGATCATCGACGTCTCGCACTCCGGCGACGAGACCTTCTGGGACGTCCTGCGCCTGTCGCGGGCGCCGGTCGTCGCCTCGCACTCGGCCTGCCGGGCCCTCTCGCCCCACCACCGCAACCTCAGCGACGAGATGCTCAAGGCCCTGGCCGAGAAGAACGGCGTAATCGGCATCACCGTGCTGCCGGGATTCCTGCGGAGCGAGCTCGACACGAAACAGAGCGAGCTCTTCGCCAAGGTCGCCGCCGAGCACGGCCTGCCGGCGGACTACGGGTCGATCGACAAGGCCGACCCGGCCAAGCGCGACGCCTTCAACGCCGATTTCAAGAAGCGCTGGGCGGCGCTCAAGAAGACCCTGCCGCCGGTCGACGTCAAGACGGTCGTCGACCACATCGACCACGTCGTCAAGGTCACCGGCGACGCCGACCACGTCGGCCTGGGCTCGGATTACGACGGGACGAGCGACACCCCCGCCGGTCTCGAGAATATCGGCCTCCTGCCGAATATCACCAAGGAGCTCGTCCGCCGCGGCTACAAGCCCGACGCCATCCGCAAGATATTGGGCGGCAATTTCATGCGGATCTTCATGGGGGTCGGACCACAGAAATCCTCTTCCGATTGAGCCCGACCCCGTTTTTTGCTATTTTGGATGTCCATGACCGATCCCGAAGAAGCCCCTAACGGAGCGCCGGAAGCAGAGCTCGAGGCGCCGCTCATCCTCGACCGGTCGCGGCATCGCATCTCGCGCCGCGACATCGATCCCGACTGCCTCAAGGTGCTCTACCGGCTGAACGCCCATGGATTCACCGCCTACCTCGTCGGAGGAGCCGTCCGCGATCTGATGCTCGGCCGCAAGCCGGCCGATTTCGACGTCAGTACCAACGCCCATCCGAATCAGATCAAGAAGCTCTTCCGCAACGCCTTTCTCATCGGCCGCCGTTTCCGGCTGGCCCACGTCAGGTTCCAGGATGGCAAGATCATCGAGGTCTCGACCTTCCGCCGTAAACCCGACGAAGAGGAGCTCGCCGCCGAGCGCAAGGAGGACGCGGCCCGGGACGCCAAGGAGGCGGAGGCGGAACGGGCGTTTGAGGACGCGGCAGCGCCTATCGAGGAAGAGCCCCTTGAAACCGTGGAACCGGAACGTACGACGGCGGCCGAACCCCCCGCCCCTCCCGACGCCGCCCTCGCCGGTCCCCTCCCCGAGTGCGCCCTGCCCTCTGCCGCCTCCCCCGCCCAGCGCCGCGGCCGGCTCCCCCTCAAGCCCATCGCCTACGGCACGCCGCGGGAGGACGCCTTCCGCCGCGACCTGACGATCAACGCCCTCTTCTACGACATCGCCACCTACTCCGTCATCGATTACGTCGGCGGCCTCGACGACCTCGAAGCCGGCCGCGTCCGCATCATCGGCGACCCCGATACGAGCTACACCGAGGACCCGGTCCGCATCTGGCGCGTCCTGCGTCACGCCTCGCGCCTGGGCTTCAGCATCGAGGAAAGAACCGCCGAAGCCATCGCCCGCCACCGCGACCGCCTCGATATCTGCTCCGGGTCCCGCCTCTTCGAGGAGCTCAACAAGGACATGAAATCGGGCAGCGTCCGGGCCTTCTTCCAAGCCGCCCGCACGCACGTCATCCTGCCGCGCTTCCTCGGGAACGTCGGCGAGATCTACCAGGCCTCCGACAACGCCTTCGAACGCTTGACCTTCCTCCTCGGCGCCATCGACGCCTCCATCAGCTCCGGCGGCTCGCCCCCGCCCGAAGTGGCCTACGGCCTCCTGCTCTGGCCCTGGGCCGAGCCCCTCCTCGCCGCGATCCACGGCGACAAGCCCAAGGTTCTCTACGACGCCTTCCGGGGGGCCCGGGCGACGGCCACCGTCCCCAAGACCCTCCTCCTCGAAACCGTCCACACGCTCGTCATCGTCGACCACATGCTCCACGCCCTCACCGACGGCAAGATGCGCTGGGCGCTCAAGGAACGCCCTCACTACCTGGAGGCGTCCCGGATCGCCTCGCTTCTCGTCGAAGGCACCTTCGGCGCGTGCGACGATCCGTTCTCCCTCATCTACCGGAACCGCTTTGGCACGCACCCGCGGTCCCAGCCCCATCGCCATCGCCGCCGCAAAAAGATTGTTCCTCCAATACCGCCGCCGGATTGAAGAACCGACCGAAAGGAGCGCGCATGATGACGAACGCCCGCACACTGACCCTGGACGGCTGGAGCCTCCGCCGCATCCTGAGCGCCGTCGCCGGCCTGGGCATGATCGCCGCCTCGGTCATGACCATCCGCCATTTCTTCCTGGCCAACTACCCCAAGACGATCTTCGCCGGCTCCTTCTGCGACATCAGCGCCTTCTTCAATTGCGACAGCTCGGCCTTCTCCCCGATCTCCGCGGTCCTGGGCATCCCGCTCGGCTTCTTCGGCATGTTTCTCGGCGCCCTCGTCGTTCTCGGGGCCCTCTTCCCGTCTGAGGCCTTCGAGCGGACCAACAAATCGCTCTCTCTCCTCAACGTCGTCGGCGTCGTCGCGCTCTTCCTCTACTCCGTCCTCCATCTCGGCAGCCTCTGCCTTCTCTGCTCGGGCTTCTATCTCTTTTCGATCATGAGCTTCATCCTCTTCGCCGTTTACGGCATCGACCGCGACGCCAAGAACCCGATCAAGCGCTGGGTCCGGCCGTCCCTCAAGCTCCTCGTCGTCTTCGCCGTCTTCGCCGCCGCCGGGGCTTACGGGATGATCGAGTACCACAACGCCCGCAAGACCGCTCAGACCGGCACGGCCGTCAACATCGTCAAGCAGTTCTTCGAGCTGCCCAAGGTCGCCTCGCCCTCCGTCCTCTCACCCTACTGGTCGGTGAAGTCGACCGGGGCATTCGAGGACGCGCCCATCCATATCATTGAATACACAGACTTTATGTGCCCAGACTGCCTCTACCTCAGCCAGCAGCTGGAGAAGCTCAAGCAGGAATTCGCCGGCAAGATCAACGTCGCCATCCAGTTTTTCCCGCTCGACGGCGCGTGCAACACGGTCGTCCCGGAGAAGGCCAACCTCCACCCCGGCGCCTGCGAGCTGACCTACATCGCCGCCGGCAACCTGGCCCGCTTCCCCGAGATCCACGACGAGATCTGGGCCAACTTCGCCTCTCGTAAAGACCCGGCTTGGCGCGCCGCCCTGGCCAAAAAGTACGGCACCGAAGGCGCCGCCAACGATCCGGCCCTGCGCGAGCTCGTGAAGAAGATCATCGATACGGGGGCCGAGTTCGAGAAGACCTCCGAGAAGTTCTCCCACGGCATCCGCTCGACGCCGACCATGATCATCAACAACCGGATGATCATCGGGACTCTCCCCTACGACCACCTCAAAGCGATCTTCCAGGCCCTGGTCGATGAGAGCGAGGGGGGGCCCAAGAAATTCATCGAGAACTGGGTCCCCCCGGTCAAGAAGAATAAATAGGGACGCGATCATGTCCGCGGCGGCGGCTGTCCTGCTCGGCTTGTCACTCTTCGCACAGTCGCCGCTCGGCACGGCCCCCGGGCCCCTCAAGCCTATCGCCGCGCCGGCCGCGGCCCCGTCCGCGTCCGGCGGCCAAGAGACGACGATCGATCTCAGCGCGGTCCCCAGCGCGCCGGAGTACCGGACCGACGAACCCCAAGGCCCAAGATTCCTCGGCAGCGACGCCGCGGTCCTCGGCCGGTCACTCGCGCGCATCAACAAGGTTCTGGGGACGTCCCTGCGGCCGGACAGCCGCCTGTCCGTGCTCGCCCGATGGATCTATGAGCGCCTCGGTCCCGACAGATCCATGCCGCCTCAGAGCGCGTTCGACCTTCTCGTCAGCCGTCTGGGCCTGCCCGAGCCCTTGCCCCATTTCCTCGTGACCGAGGCCCGGGACGCGCCTCGTCTGGCCAACGTCGTCTCCTCGCGCCTGGCCACCCTCTTCGACCTCGCCGATTACACCCACATCGGCGGCGTCGCCGAACGGGAAGCGCACGGGGTCGTCGTGGTCATTGTCCTCAGCCGCAGGCACATCGAGATCGCCCCCGTGGCCCGGAGCTTATCCGCTCCGGGCCGGATCGAGCTCAAAGGCCGCCTTCTCGGGGCCTATGCCAAGCCGGAGCTCGCACACACCCTGCCCGGCGGCAAAACCCGCTTCGAGGAGCTGGGCCGGGGGCCGGACTTCCTCGCCACGGTCGACCTGGCGGAAACGGGAAGGCATCGCTTGGAAATCGTGGCCGACGGGCCCGGCGGGCCGGGCATCATCGCGAACTTCCCCGTCTTCGTCGGCGTGCCGGTCGACGAGTCCGTCGAGGCCGCCGCCGCAGCGCCGACCAAGCGGGCCGTGCGCCCGGACGACGCGCGCCAGCGCCTGTTCGAGCTCATCAACGCCGAACGCGTCAAGGCCGGCCTCGACGCCCTGACGTTCGATCCCGAGCTCGCCGCCGTCGCTCTGAAGCACAGCGAGGACATGCGCACGAACGATTTCGTCTCCCACGTCTCGCCGACGACGGGAACCTCGGAAGAACGGCTCCTCGAAGCGGGGATCATAACAGACAGGGCCTCGGAGAACGTCGGCAAAGGCTACACGCCGGATGAGATCCACCAGGGCTTCATGGACAGCCCCGGACATCGGGCCGCGATCCTATTGCCTGACGTGACCCACGTCGGCATCGGGGTCGTGTCCAAGAAGGAATTTGATCGGACGACTTATTTGGTCACGGAAATCTTCATCCGGCGCATCCCGCCACTAGGGCCGGACGCTAGGGGTGTCTTCCTCTCGGCGCTCAACGACTGGCGCAGGAAGGAGGGCACGCCGGCGCTCAGAGAAGACTCCACGTTCACCCGGATCGCCGACGAGACGGCCAGAGAATTCATGGAGAATCAACTGTTTACAGAGGATGAGGTCATGGGACGCCTGCGGCAGCATCTGGCCAGGATCGACCCGGCGATCTCTCCTCCGGTCCGGTCGATCCTTGCCGTTCTCCGCGTCGTCGGATCTCTCGAGGAGGGGGCCGAACAGGCCGCCTCCGATCCGAAGACCAGCCGGGCGCAGAGCGTCGGGATCGGGATCGCCCAGGGCACGCGCCCCGGCTTGGTGCCGAACGCGATCGTGGTCGTTCTGATCTTCGTCGATTGAGCTCCCGCTCCCGGGATATCCCGCTCAGAAGTCCAGGCCGAACCTCAAATAGACTTCATGGCTCGAACCCACGGACCCCTCAAAAGCCGGCGAGATCCGCAAGGCCTGCTTCCTGTACTCCAGGCTTAGGGCGGCCACGACGCCGCCCTTCTCGAAGAACGTGTACCGGCCGCCCACTGTGACACGGTTCTTGACCGACCAGGAACCCAGAGCGGCGGCCCGCGATCCGTCGTCGAAAGTCTCGAATCGGACGGCCACAAGAGCTGGGTGGGCCAGCCGGCGGCTCTTGCGGGCCCGGTAATTGCGTCCATGCGAGATCGGCCGCTGCGGCGAGACGAGCTGATAGGTCGCCGAGACTGAGAGGGCCGCTTCGCGAAAGCTCCGGCCGAGGCCGGGGATGTCCTCGCGCCGCAAGGCCCTCATGTATTCGGCATCGATCTGGAGGCTCTTCAGGCCCGGGATGTTCAGGTAGGACCCGGCGTTGAGGGTCGTCATGCGGCGCCCGGCGCCGGGCTCACTGGCCAGAGCGGCGAAGACCGTCCACGCCTCGCCAGCCGGACTCGAAGCCCCCGAAAGGATCCAGGAATCCACCCGGTTCACGGCCACCTCCGGCGAGTCGGTCGCGTCGGGGCCGAAGAGTCCCGATCCGGCCAGATGGTCGGACTGAACCCGTCCTTTATAGAGAGTGACCGACAGGTCGGTCGAGCGCGCAGTCTTGATGCCCGCGGTCAGCCCCACGGACTTCGTTTCGTAGGCGTCTTGGATCATGGGGTCGGTCACGAAATTGGTCTCGAACAGACCGAAAGGCTGAATCCTCTTGCCCAGGACGAAATAGACCGGGGTATGGGGCACGGCGATGTCGATGTGCGCTTCGTCGACGACGACCCGGGCATCGCCCGCGTTGAGCGCATCTCCGATCCATTCGGAGTTGAGAACGACCGTGGCCGACACCCAGTCGGCGACGTCGGCTTCGACGCCGATCTCGAATGCGCGCAGATATAGGTCGGTCGTCGTCACGGCGGCCGGCGCCTCCTGGGTCCTCCTCCACCGGCCCTCGCCGGCCAGGAACCCGGACAGGTTGATCTTGCCGGATATGGTCGAACTGCCGGCGGACTCGTTCGAGCCGCCCGAGGTCTTTTGCGCGGACAATGTCGAGGCCAACGTCGACAGCGCCAAAAGAGGCACCAGGAACCGGCGGGCTCTTTTCCAAGGAGTCATGCCATTATCATAAAGCAAAAAGGCCGGTTTTTGAATTGACTCTCCGCCCCGTCGATGTTACTCTTTGGCCCAGCCTCCCGGAGAGGGGGAAACCATGGGCGTAAACGGGATCGAAAAACCGGGCCCGGACGAACGGGTCGGACCGATCAGCGAGCGGTCCGGATCAGGAGACCGGCGACACTTGGCGAGGCTGGTCCTGGTGGCGTTTCTGTGCACATTCACCTTCTTGAGGATCGTGATCTTTCTGATCACGCTCCGCAAGCTGCCGGACATGTTCGTCTACATCCGCGGCACCCATGTCCATCACCTGAATCTGGGGATCTTCCTGCTGTCGTTCGTCGGGGCGTACCTGCTGTTCGGCCGGGTGAAAGAGCAAAAGGCGGCGTGGGTGGCCGTTCTCTACGGCATCGGACTGGCGATGACCTTCGACGAATTCGGGATGTGGCTTCACCTGGGTGGCAGCTATTGGCAGCGGGCGAGCTTCGACGCCGTCACAGTGGTCATAGGATTCCTGATGCTGATGGCCTTTGGACCGTCGGTCAAGGAGATCCGCGGGAAACACGCCGTCACGATCGTGATCCTGTTATTGTTGGCAGCCGCCTTCTTTATCCTTCTGTTCCAGACCGTCAACAAGTACGGGGGAAGGGTCAAACCGCGGTCGGAAAGACCGGCCCTGTCTCAAAGCCAAAGTGAGGCCGCGGCGGGGACGGAGGCGCGGTCGGCGAGAGTGATCGCGGAACGGGCGCAGGCGCTCCGGCAAATACCGCAGCCGTAGCACTTGAGCGCGTCGACCTCGGCCTTGTCTTTTTTCCCGCGAGGCTTGAACGCCTTGAACGGGCAGATCTTGACGCACTGACCGCAGGCGCTGCATCGATCGCGGTCGACAGCGGCGATGTATTCCCCGCGGAAGAAGACGGGCGACTTGTGGGTGACCGTCGTCTTCATGGCATAGCAGCCCGGCAGCGAACAATTGCAGATGCCGGCCAGAAATGGCGTAATGAACGTCCAGACGGTGTGACAGTTGCCTTCCTGCTCGCTCTCGCGGATCCGGGCCAGGGCATCCGTCTTCGGCATCGATTCGAGGCCGTCCAAGCGAGGCCCGACGAGGTAGGAGGCGTCGATCTCGCCCAGAAGCCTGGCGATCCCGCCGCCGTTCGGCTCCATGCTGACGCCGAAGCAGTAGCGCTGCTCCCTGCCGGCGGACACGTGCCGGCAGATGCAGGCGAGTCGCACGACCGAGGTCGTCAGGGCCAGGATGCGCTCGACGTCCTCGATGGGCACGACCTGCCCGAAGTGCTTGACCCGCTGTCTGGCCGTGATCCTGGTGCGCACGCCCTGCCACAGGAAGTCCGGCATGATGTCGAGCGCGGTCAGGGCCCTTTCCCCCTTCGCCAGACGGCCCGGGTCCTCGAAGAACCGGGTGATCATCCGCCTCCGTCTCAGGTCGCTGAGCAGGTCCTCGGCGTAATTATTGGCGTTGAGGTACCACTTTTTCCCCTCGCCGTGCTGATGGCAGAACTCGCACATCGTGGCGCCATCGTGCCATACGCTCCCTGGGCTGTCAATCTCGAGACGTTCATGCCCCGAACCATCCCCAAAACCGATGCTTTTGCAGGGAAAAACCCTTTGCGAAGACCTAGTCCCCACTTTTATTGGTATAAGAACACGTGCCTGACTTACACGTTCCCGCGACCTCCCCGAGAAGGCGCCCGCCGCCAAGGTCCGATTAAGGAAAATGTCCCGCGATTTGGGAATATAACGGAAAGTTCCCGTCTAATTTCGGGGAATCTACGGCCAAAATCGGGAGATTTCCACGGAGTTCGAAAAATTGAGCAAATGAGATAAAATCACTTGACAGACAGTGCATCATACACTATAGTATATTACACAATATAGTGAGATACACATCATGACGACAAACGAACCCGACATCGGCACTCTCGAAACGGAGATGAACCGGGGGTTCCTCCACATCCTCGTCCTGGCCCTGCTCGAAAAGGACATGTACGGCTATTCGATGGTCAAGCACATCGAGACCCTGGGCTACAAGGTCGAGGAGAACACCCTCTATCCCCTTCTCCGCCGGCTCGAGAAGAACGGCTGGATCACCTCGAAGTGGGACCTGACCGAGGACAGGCCCCGCAAATTCTACGCCATCACCGCCGGGGGCCGCACCCTCCGGGCCGCGCTTCTCGACGTCTGGAAGAACCAGAACCGCGTCCTCGATGAGATCGCCAAGGAGATCCGCCATGTCTGACAAGCTCGAAGCCTATCTCGAAGAGATCAGCCACTTCCTCTCCGGCCGGGCCGAACGAGAGGAGATCCTGTCCGAGATCCGCAGCCACATCATGGAGAAGGCCGCCGAGGGCCCGGGCGAGTTCACCGACGCGGCCATCGAAAAGGCCATCGCCGCCTTCGGCCCGGCTCGCAAGGTCGCTGAAAGGTACCTCGACGAAAGCCGGCCCATCATCGCCCCGGCCTACAAGCGCTACCTCTTCCGCTATACGACGCTCCTGTTCGCCTTCCACGCGCTCCTGACCGTCGTCGCCGTCGTCTTCAAGAAGGATTTCATCCTCTTCCCGTTCCTGTTCATGCCCCGCCTCGGGGTCATCGAGGCCCTGATGTACCTGCCGACGGCTTTCCTGGCCGACCTCGGCATCGTCACCGTGGTCCTCTACTTCATCACCCAGAGCGGCAAGGACGTCAAGCTGCCCTGGCCCAAGTTCGCCGTCGACCTCGACGAGGTCAAGCCCCCGACGAGCAAATTGTTGTGGGGCCGCATCTTCATCGGGATCAGTGCGGTCATCACGCTGGCCGTCACCGACTTCGCGCTCTATCTCTTCGCCAGGCACCAGACCATCTTCTTCGTCAACTTGAACTGGAATGACCCGCGGCCGCTCTTCACCCCCGGCGCCGGCCGCCGCCTGTCGCTCATCGTCATCGCCATGTTCGCGGTTTCGGCCCTGTCACTTCTCATCAAGCTCCTCACCCGCTCCCGCTGGGTCGACGTGATCAGCGGCGTCGTCTCGCTCGGCCTCATCGGGCTCATCCTGACCCAGCCCTTCGACAACCTCTTCGCTGTCAGGATCGCCGAAAACCTTCTGCCCAAGATCAGATTCGCGGCGAAATTCACGCTCCTCTTCATCGCCCTCGTGATCACCATCGACCTGATCAAGCATATCGTCATCATCAGCCGGCGGCGGCTGGCCAGGAACGCTCAATAGGGCCGCGCCGTCCGCTCCTCCACTTGACTTTATCCTATATTCTTAATAAATATGGTCGTCCTGTGAGTTCGATGGCTAGGTCGACGAGGGTGAATAACTTGCGGATCATTGGACCAAGTCCGGCTTAGATTAGCATCCATGCCGTTCAATTCGACAGCCTTCCTTGTCTTTTTCGTCATTGTCTATGCCGCTTATCGACTCCTCCCTCACCGGGCTCAGAACGTCTTCCTGCTCCTGGCCAGCTATGTCTTTTTCGGCTGGTGGGACATCAGGTTCTTGTTCTTGATCATTTTTTCCACCTGCCTGGATTTTATTTGCGGCCTTATGATCGCGGACGGACAGATCCCCGGAAAGAAGCGTTGGGGCGTTTCGGCGACAGTCGTTCTCAGCGCTCTTGTTTTCATCGTTATCCCGTGGGAACTGCTGAGCCGGCCCGGAGCCACCCTGAAGTCGCTGGTCCAAGGCTTTTTCGATTGGAACTTCAGGTGGTTGATCCTGGCAGCCACCGTCTTGCTGGTTCTCGCGTTCAACACATGGTATCCCCGGCTCGTGAGTCTCGAGAGCCAGAAGAGACGCAAGCTCTTCCTCATGTTGAGCCTCACCGGAAACCTCGGGATCCTCGGCCTTTTCAAGTATTTCAATTTTTTCTTAGAGAATCTCGAGTCCCTCGCACGCGGCCTCGGCTTGAATCCTGCCTATCTCCACCTCAACATCGTCTTGCCCGTGGGGATCTCCTTCTATACGTTCATGACCCTGAGCTACACGATCGACCTCTACAAGGGAAGACTCGGCCCGGCGCGGATCTTTCACGAATACGCGCTTTTCGTCGCCTTTTTCCCCAAGCTCCTGGCAGGCCCGATCGAAAGAGCCAGGAATTTTCTGCCGCAGATCGAAGCCAAGAGGATCATCCAGACGGACCAGATCGTTCAGGGACTGCAGGAGATCGTTTACGGGCTTTTTAAGAAGATCGTCGTTGCCGATGGATTGGCGGCAAGCGTCAGCGGGGTGTTCGCCGGCACCTACCAGCTGAGCTGGGCGGACGCGGTGCTCGGCGCCCTGTTTTTCACCATACAGATCTACTGCGATTTTTCCGGATATTCCGACATCGCGACCGGGATCTCGAGGCTGCTCGGCTTCAACTTGATGAGGAATTTCAATTTCCCCTACTTCTCCCGGAACCCTTCCGAATTCTGGAACAGATGGCACATTTCGCTCTCGTCGTGGTTCCGCGATTACATCTTCTTCCCTCTCGGCGGGCCTTATGGAACGACGTTCCGCTGGATTCGGAACGTCTTGATCACGTTCTTCATCACTGGACTCTGGCACGGGGCGGCCTGGAACTTTGTTTTCTGGGGCCTCTATTACGGTGTTTTGCTCTGCCTCCATAGAATCAAAGAATCCCTGCGAAAGTCGAGGAAGCGTTCGAAGAACG
>JBAVUQ010000184.1:0-1625 GCA_049696855.1 Candidatus Aminicenantales bacterium | reverse complement strand
GAACGGCGAGGTTTTCAATGCGGGATTGCCTTCTAAATCTCCGTCGGATCGTCCTCTCCGCCGTCATTTTAGCGGCCGCGGCGTTGATGCTCATGCCCGCCCTGGCCGCCCAGACTGACGACCAAGTGGTCGAGGCCAAAACGCTCATCTCCCGAGATGCCGTGCGTCCCGGCGAGATCTTCAAGGCGGCCGTCATCCTCAAAGTCCGGGCGGGCTATCACATCAACGACAACGCTCCCCTCGACGAGTTCCTGATCCCGACCGCCCTCGTGATCGACGCGAATCCGGATTTCGAGGTCCTCGAGATCTCCTTCCCGAAGGGCCGGCGGGCCCGCTTCGCCTATTCGGAAGCCGAGCTCGTGATCTATGAAGGCGAGGTCATTTTGGGCGCGCTCCTCAAAGCCAAAGAGGGCCTCGGCGCAGGCCCCCGGACCGTCAAGGGCGCCCTGAGCTATCAAGCCTGCAACAACGAATCCTGCCTGCCGCCGAAGGAGCTGAGATTAGAGATCGCCGTTCCCGTGGCGGCGTCCGGCGCGGGCGCTGACGTCCATCCCGAGATCTTCGGCCAGATCCGTTTCAGGACCCTCCAGAAATAAGAGGACCCGGTCCCGTCGCCCATGACTGACACGACAAAAACGGCGGCCTATCGACTCATTCCCTCCCTGGACTCCTTTCTGTCCGAGCCCGGCGTCGACCCCCTCGTCGACCGGTTCGGACGCGAGGCCGTGAAGGCCTCCGCCCGTGACGGCCTCGACGACATCCGGGCGGCGATCGCGGCGGCCACCGCCTCCGGCGGGCCCCGCCCTGAAGGCGCCGGCGGCCCTCACGCTCCCGACGTCTCGGTCCCGGCCCTCATCGACAGGCTGCGCCTGCGCCTCGAGAAAAAGTTCGCCCCTTCCCTCGCCCCGGCTGTCAATGCCACGGGCGTGATCATGCACTCGGGTCTCGGCCGGGCCGTCCTGTCCGCGGCCGCCGGCGCCTCGCTGGCCGCCGTCGCCTCGGGCTATTCGACCCTGGCCCTCGACCTCGAGTCGGGCCAGCGCGTTTCCCGCGACCGGCACGTCGAAGCGCTCCTGTGCGAGCTCACCGGCGCCGAAGCCGCGACCGTCGCCAACAACAACGCCGCCGCGACCGTGCTCATCCTCAACACGCTCGCCCGGGGCAATGAGGTCGTCGTCTCCCGGGGGCAGCTCGTCGAGATCGGCGGCTCCTTCCGCATGCCCGACGTCATGGCCACGAGCGGCGCCGTTCTTCGCGAGGTCGGGACGACCAACAAGACTCACCTTCGCGACTACGAGGAGGCCGTCACCGGATCGACCGGGGCCATCCTCCGCGTCCATCACAGCAACTACCGCATCGTCGGATTCGCCGAGGAGCCGCCGATCGAGGAGCTCGCCGCCCTGGGGCGCGCCCGCGGCGTTCCCGTCGTCGACGACCTCGGCAGCGGCGCCCTCGTCGACCTGGCCCGCTTCGGCCTGGCCACCGAGCCCCTGGTCAGGGCGAGCGTCCGCGCCGGGGCCGACGTCATCTGCTTCAGCGGCGACAAGCTCATCGGCGGCCCCCAGAGCGGCATCATCGTCGGCCAGTCCGCCTGGATCCAGAAGATCCGCAAGAACCCGCTCGCC
>JBAVUQ010000183.1:0-3350 GCA_049696855.1 Candidatus Aminicenantales bacterium | reverse complement strand
AAGGACATCTTCCTCGACCTCAAGCTCCACGACATCCCCAATACGGTGGCCGGGGCGGTCCGCTCGGCCTTCAAGCACGGCGTCCGGATGATGACCATCCACACCTCGGGCGGCCGGGAGATGATGGCCAAGGCGGCCGAAGCGGCCAAGGCCGCGGCGGAAGCCGGCCAGGGCTCCAGGCCTCTTCTCCTCGGCGTCACGGTCCTGACGAGCCTCAAGGGGGACGACCTGGAAGAGGTGGGCATGGGTTCGGATGTGGCTTCCCAGGTCCTGCGCCTCGCCGGTCTGGCCAAGGCGGCGGGCCTGGACGGCGTCGTCTGCTCGCCCCAGGAGATCGAGGTCCTGCGCCGGGAGTACGGGCGCGATCTCATCATCGTCACGCCGGGGATCCGGCCCGTTTGGGCGGCCGCGCAGGACCAGAAGAGGATCATGACCCCGGCCGAAGCCGTGGCCAAGGGAGCGGATTATCTCGTCATCGGGCGCCCGATCACGGGGGCGCCGTCGCCGAACGAAGCCTTCCTCAAGGTCGTCGAAGAGCTCGATTAGAGCCGGCCGTAACGGACGGCGAAGATTCCCTTGACGATCCAGCTGAGCACGACGTAAAGCACGACGACCACGACGATGCTCAGGGCCATGTAGCCCGGGATCTTGTCCTTGGGCGTCTCCATCATCGGCGTGTCGAAACCCAGATAGAGGAGATAGAGCCCGTACAGGCTGGCCACGACGCTGAGGGCCCACAGCCCGGGGACGATAAAGAGGACCCCGGCCAACCAGGCCGGCGTCATGCTGTAGACGGAGAGCTTCACGGCGTTGGTCATGTTCTTGGTCGAGGCGAACGTCGGCGCCAGCTCGTTGATGATCAGGGCGAAAACATAGACGGCGGCGATCGCGAGGACATAGGAGACGACGGCATAGCCGAGGGCCCGGCCGATCGGCCAGCGGAAGACGCCGACCAGTGGCAGCCGCCTTCCCACAAGGAGGTTTCCGAGGAATTGGAAGCCGGCCGGGATGGCCGCCAGGATCATGACATACGAGGTGAAGATCTCGGCGACGGTCGTGGGCTCGGCTTTGATCTTGGCCCATTCCTCCTTGGGCTTCAACAGGATCGACTGGACTCTTTGGACGATATCCATGGGGCCCTCCTCCCTTCGGTTGGCCCCATGATATGTCAATGCCGGGCCCATGTCAACGAGAGGTTCGGGGGGACGATGGGAAGGGTGGAGGGGAGGATGGAGGCGCGGGTCGGACTCGAACCGACGGATAGAGGTTTTGCAGACCTCTCCCTTAGCCGCTTGGGTACCGCGCCAGGCTCGTCATGAGATCGGACGGATCGTTGGAGCGGGCGATGGGACTTGAACCCACGACCTTCTGCATGGCAAGCAGACGTTCTACCACTGAACTACGCCCGCCCGCTCGCCCCCCTTCCGAGGGACGGCACGCCTTAAACTAGCAGAATCGTCCGGGGCTGTCAACCAACTGAAGAGGCCAAGAAAAGGCTGTTATCGGGCGACGTTGATCTGGACTTCGCTGCCGAGATCGACGGCGTCGCGGGTGCCGAGGATCTTGATCGTCGACGTCGCGCCGCGGACGTCGATGATGATGGCGCTGGCGAAGGCCTCCCGCGGCAGGTCCGGCCGGGCCTGGTGGAAGATGTTGAGCCGGTCGCCGATCTGCACGCAGTGCTGCCGGCCCATGTCGATCAGGGCCCACTGGCCCGAGCCCGAGATGTGGAAGTCATTCTCGATGTAGATGACGCGGCCCCGCTTGCTGGCGTTGGGGTCCATGTCGCCGTACCCGAGGTCCTTGCCGATCTCGCCGGATTCCTCTTCGAAGGGAATGAGGAAGTCTCCGATGAGGATCCGGCCGCAGCCCTTCTCGACCCTGGCGGAGGCCCTCCGGTCGCCGTCGAAACGGACGATCCGGGCCCGGCCGTGTCGTTCCATGACCGTACCGAGCTTGGCGACCTTGGCCCGCAGTCCGACCGTCAGGAAGAGCTGGCCGATTTCGAGCCCGTCTCCCGAGCCTCTGTTGATGTAGATGAGATCGCCGTCCTCAAAGAGGCTCTTTTCGTTCATCCGCTCGGCGCCGATGACCTGGATATCGGGAAGGAGCTTGCCTTCCTCGTGCATATAGAACGAGCAGTTGAGGTCCGACTCGTTGATCAGCGGGTAGGTCTCGTCGAAGATCTTCGCCCTCTGGATCAACGTCTCCTGGGCATCCTGGGCGAACGGCCCCCCCGGGACGATAAGGAGCAAGCCGGCGATGACGATGCCCGCACAACGCGCTGATCTTTTGCTCATGGTCACACCTCTTGGCCGATGGAGTTCCACCGGGCGGTATTATACGGACCGTTTCCGGCGGCTGTCAACATCTAGTTAGCGCCCGCTCCCGATGGACAATTGACCCTGATTCGAATAAAATGGCTCAAACCATAAAATTAGTCGCGCCGAAGGCCCGAATGTCAAAAAAAATCGCTGTTGGCCTTATCTTCGGGGGCCGCTCGGCCGAGCACGAAATCTCCCTGATCTCGGCCTGCGCGATCCACAAGAACCTGGCCCGGGAGAAGTTCGACGTCCGGTCGATCTACATCACCCGGAGCGGCCTCTGGAAGACGGTCGAAGCTCCGTCGACCGACATCGAGGCCCTGGAGCGCGGGCCGGCGTTCTCGTTCCTCCCTTGGAATGACGCGCCGCCGGCCGGGGGACCTCTCGCCGACATCTATTTTCCCGTTCTCCACGGACCCTTCGGCGAAGACGGAACGATCCAGGGCCTGCTGGAGATGGCCGGGGTCCCCTATGTCGGGGCCGGGGTCACCGGCTCGGCCCTGGGCATGGACAAGGCCCTGGCCAAGTCCGTCCTCCGGGATCACGGCCTGCCCGTCGTCCCCTTCGAGACCGTCCGCGAGACGGAGTGGACGAAGGGGCCCGCTGGGGTCCTGCGCCGCGTCCGCCGCGCCCTCCCCCTGCCCCTTTTCGTCAAGCCCTCGAACCTCGGTTCGAGCGTCGGCATCACCAAGGTTGCGGCCTATGCCGCGCTCCCGGCCGCGCTCGACATCGCCTTCCGCTATGACGCCACGGCCCTGGTCGAAAAGGGCATCATCGGGCGCGAGCTCGAGCTCAGCGTTCTCGGAAACGAAGTGCCCGAGGCCTCCCTCCCCGGCGAGGTCATCCCCTTCCGGGAGTTCTACGACTACGACGATAAGTACATCGACGGCAAGACTCGTTTCGTCATCCCGGCCGCGCTCCCGCCGCGGACCGTGGCCAGGATCCGGGCGCTCGGGGCGGCCGCGTTCCAGGCCTTGGCCGCTTCCGGCATGGCCCGGGTGGATTTCTTTCTGGAGAAGGGAACGA
>JBAVUQ010000182.1:0-11605 GCA_049696855.1 Candidatus Aminicenantales bacterium | reverse complement strand
CTCGTCACGACAGCCATATCTAATCGAACGGCGCGACGGCACTCGGGCCAAGGCGCCCCGTCTCTGCTCCAGTTGAGATTCTCCGCCAAACCCTTTATCCGGCGATATATCTTTCGGGGTGATTGGCAGGACTATATTGCTACATCACCGCGCATGATACACCCTCCCCTGTCCGGGGAATTGATGGCACCTCTGGCTGTGAGCGGGCCGTCATCCTCGTCGTCGCCCCGTTTCCCATGCCCCGGGAAGAAGCTGTTGCGATACCTCGGCCCGACTCCCATCCGAGCTCAAAAAACCCTGGCAAATCGAGCCTAATCTTAGCCTTCCGGGGCGGGCAAGTCAAATCAGCCCCGTCGACGCTCCCTTCGCGCCAGACTCAAGCCGACTTCGCGACGTCCGTGCAGGCATGGTCGATGATGATCCCCTGCACATGTCCGGCCGCGGATAGCGCCAGGCAGAGGGCCGCCCCGAAAATGAGTCTGGGTGATCTCATCGCCTTGGAGACATCAGCGCGGCACATCGTCCGAAGGCAGACGCCCTTTCGATGCGTAGGCCTCCGGGCCCCCGCTGGCCGCCTTCCTCAGGATATAGGCCGACAGGTTGTCGAGAGAGTCCAGGTTCTCCGGAACGGTCTCATCATCTTCCACGTGAATGTTGAAGGCCCCTTCGATGAATTGCAGCAGCTCCAGGATCCCCGTCGAGTCGATGATCCCCAGATCCAGGAATGAATCGGAATCCTGGAACGTAACGACCCCCGCGAACATCAGAAAGTTCTCGGCGATATATCTTCTCAGCTTCTCTTTGATCTCCAGCCGAGCGGCGGATTCGTCGATGCCCATTCCAATGGCCCTGTCATCCAAGATCGGTATTGAAGTATTTTTGGATTATAGCCAATCCCATGCCCTGATGCAAACCCGCTGGCCGGCCCCGAGCCGCAGCGCCCGATGCATCAATGGGAAGGGGCTAACGATGCTCCCAGACGCGCAGGCCCTGCCGGCTCAGATAGATGGGAATGTTCCGGAAGAGCGGGTTGGTCTCTTCGATCGCCCTGATCATGGACCGTTTGCCGCTTGAGCGGCTGCCGCAGAGGAGGGTCAGGGAACCGCCCTCCCCGCCAGCGCCGTTGACCTTCCAGCCGAGCGCGCCGTGGGCTTTGGCGATCCGGACGATCCGGTCGACGTCGGCGCTGACGAGCTTCGGATGGAGACTGCGCTGGGCGTCCGTGTTGTCGATCATGGCCCGCCCGAGGCCCTCGAAATCGCCGCTGTAAAGGGCGTCCCGCGAACGCGGGGCCGTCCGGCGCAAGGCCTCGAGCTTCGGGGACTGGGGGCCGGCCTGCTCGAGCTCGCGGATGACCATCTCGTGGATCTCCGAGGAGCTGTGGGATTTGCCGAGATAGATGAGCACGAGGCGCCGCTCGAGCTCCCACCAGATCGCGTTGGGCACGATGACGGGGGAGACCGAGGCGTGGGGATAGCTGAACATCTCGATGTAATTGATGCCGCCGTAGGCCGAGCAGAGCTGGTCCTGGATGCCGCACTGCTGCTTGAGGATCTCGGCTTCGATGCGCTGGGCGGCCAGGGCGACCTCGTGCGGCGAGAGCTGGCCCGGCGTCAGCCGGTCGAGGGCGCCGATCAGGGCCACCGTGACGGCGGCGGACGTGCCCGTCGATCCGCCGCTCGGGGCTTCCGAAAAGATCGTCACCTCAAAGGCCATGTCGCGCGGGATGTTCATGAATTCGATGGCCGCCTCGAGGAGAGGATGCCGGTCCCAGGTCCGTTGACCGGGGCCCACGGTATAGCGCTCGCCGAAATTCTCGGCGTGGATGATGATCCGGTCCTTCCGGTCGCGGAAAGGGTAGACCTCGATCTGGACCTCGGCATAGGGATAGACGGCGATATTGAAGATCCGCCCGTACCCCGCGAACCAGGTATCCGTCCATCCCCCGTTGTCGCAGATGCGGATGGGAGCGACGCTATTGATGACGCGAAGCGGCCGGATCTTCTTGGTCGGCACGGGAACTCTCACGGGATGCTGAGGGGACTATACGTTCGCCGGGGAGGAGTGTCAAGACGACCTGAGCCAGTCCGCGTTGCGCTTGAAATTCGTGGCGGCGAACCGGACTTTATAAGGGTATCGGATCTTCACGAAGTCGAAGTCCCCGTCATGCGGCTCCTCGTAGACGTTGAGCAAGGCGGCCGAGCCGGGGTAATGGATGTTGCTGGCGCCGGCTCCCCCGAGCAGCTCCAGGGCGTCCAGGATCTCCCCGTCCGGCACGGCCACGATGACCGTCTGGAGGAAATGCCGGCCTGCGGCCAGGGCATCGGCGACGGCTTTCATGTTGTCCGCGGGCATGACCTGGACGTACCTGTAGGCCTCATCGGGGAACCAGAAGACGGGTTTATCGGCGAGTCGGACGAAGGCCGCATCATCGTCCGAGGCCAGGACGCTCGCGGCTCCCGCGAACACGCGGCCGAGACCCCGGCCGACCGGCTTCATCGACGGATTGACAGGCGATATCGTGGAGGCGAAGCGCCCGAGGGCCCCGGCCAGCGTTTCCGCGAAGGCGACGTGATCTCCCTGGACATAGACGTTCTTCGTGCAGTAGCAGGCGGCCCCGTCAAAGGCGGAAATATCCCGGACGAGCCCCTCGATCACCTTGTCGCACAATGCCGAGGACCCGGCGAATTCCCGGGAGATGTAGGCCGCGCCGACCTTGTGGCCGTGCCCGAGAATGACGGGGCGGAGGCCCAGCCGCCCGGCCCTGACCCCGATGTCCCGGACGGTCGCCTCCGAGCCCAGGACGTTGACGGCGTCCGACTCAGCGAGAAGGAGGTCTTCGACGGTCCTGTCGCCGCCTTTCCAGTAGCCGCAGGCCATGGTCTGGCGGACCAAGGGGGCGAACTCGGCCATCTTGGAGAGGTAGAGCATCGGGAAAACGGCTGAGGTCGACGGGAGCTTGATGACCTGGGCGGCCCCGCCGCCCGCTCCCCTCCGCGCTACCACCCCCTGCCCCCTGCTCTCGCGTGTCGCCCCTCCCCTCTCCCCTCCCCCGTTCTCGACGGGTAGGCCGATCCGAGTCAGGATGGCCGAATAGCCGACGACGTTGCCCGAAGCGAAATGGCTGACGAGGCCGGGCTCGCGCCTGCGGACGAAGGGCGAATTCGCCCCGAACCGCTGGAGATGGCCGAAGGCTGTTTCCACGGGACGCCGGGTCCCGAAGGCCTGCTTGACGAACCTGCCTATGAGAGCCCGGTCGTAGTCGACGAGAAGCCGGAAAATGCCGAGCCCAAAGCGCTCGATATCGTGCTTGGAGAAGCCGTCGATCCGATGGATGAGGTCGACGATAGCCCGGACGTCCGGCGAATCCGGATCGGCGAAGGAGGCGTCGAGACGATCCATCGCGCTTTGGATCTCGGAGCGCGAAACCTGAGCGAAAACGACCCGGGAGTGCGAGCGGACGGCCCTCAGGATATCCGGCAGCGCCTCCGCTTCGAACAGGGGAAAATGAAGCTCTATACCCTCGGCCGTCTCGGCCTTGACCGATTTGACATAGGGGTCTTTGAAGACGATCCGGACGGGCGTGGCCTCAGCCGCGGGGGCCTGGTCCGGGCGGACGGTGGGGTCAGACACCGGCGATCTCCGCCGCCTTGAAGGCGCACCCGACCGTCCCGGCCGCTTCGGCGCCGGCGAACCGGGAGACCCGGGTGAAGGAGCTGACGCGGCCGTCCGCCTCCACGCTGACGACCTCGGCCTCGTCGAACTGAAGGACGCAGGTGTTGGCCGCCGTCGGTCGACCTGCGAGATAGGGCGCAATGACCTTGATGATGCCCCGGCCGGATGAGAGGGACATCTCCGTTTCGGGATCGACGACATAAACCCTGTGGTCAGGCGCCGGACGAAAGAGGAAGTCGGCGAGGCCGCGGTCCCAGAAACCCTCGATCTGGGCGGCGGTCTCCGTGAAGCTGTAGATATCCTTGATGTTCGTTCCCCAGAGATCCGGCTCGATGCCGAAAACGGCCCCGATCCGGGCGATGAAGCCGGGCTTTTCGATCTTCGCGCCCCTGATCGTCCCCTTCGCCCCGGAATAGCCGCCTCCGCTGAACGCCACGTGGCCTTTGTCGTGGAGGTGGAATTCGCCTTCGCGGAATTCGTCGAGGTAGGGCCGAAGGAGCAGAGTGAGGCCGCCGAGCGAAACGGCTTGGCCTTGCGCCTCGGCCCCATGGATGATGGAGGCCACCTCGTCCGCGCTCATCTTCCTCAGGGACGCCGGGCGGCCGGCGACGCGGTTGATCAGGGTCTTGAGGACTTCGACATCGACCGTGGTGCAAGTCCTCTCGTAATGCGCCTTGCTCCCTTCGAGGCCCAGCAGCATTCTGAGGACGGCCTTCTTGCCGCGGTATTCGGCCTTCTTTGACAGGGCTCGGAGGATGCGAAGGGAGGGGGCGAAGGCCAGGCCCACGGAAGCCCCGGGGAAGCCGAAGGTCTCGCCGTAGCGGGAGGTGATGAGGGCGAGTTCCTCGGGACTTGTGTAGATGTAGCTCGGGTCGCCGGAAGTGCTGCTCGAGACCTGGAAGATGCCGGGCGCGGCGAGGTCGTTGAGCTCCTCGATCAGGCCTTTGGAAAGCTTGAAGGCCGTAGAGGCGACACTCGGGAGCTTATGGTAGGCGCCGTCGGCGACGAAGGCGACGAGGTCGGCCCGGGTCACGTTCCGCTTGGCGCAGAGCTGCCGGTAGTAGGCGAACCGGTCCCATTGGAATTCGATGCTGGCGCGGACGAGGTCCCGAAAGCCGGATTCGGAGAGGGGTGCCGTGCGGGCGCCCGGGGCTGGTGACGTTTTCATGGCCTCCTCCCATCCTCGTTTTACGCCCCTATAATCGGCCTAGGTAGGGGAGAAGTTGTCAAGAATCTGTCAAGAAGAAAAAGAAAAGGGAGGACAGACGGCGGGCGCGCGCTACTGGAATTTTCCGACCAGGGATTGATACTCGTCCTCGCCGATTTTCTTATAGAACCTTAGCTTTTCCAGGATCATGCGGCATCGCCAGTCGAGCCACCGCGTGGATCCGCGCGGGTCGGTCGTGACGGGGCGTGGGATGACGGCCGTCAGGCGCACGATCTCTTCCAGGGAAAGCTCGAAAACATCCCTGCCGAAATAATGGCGAGAGGCGGCCTGGACTCCGAAAATCCCCGGGCCGAGCTCGATGAGATTGAGGTAGAGGGTGAAGATCCGGTCCTTGCTCAGCGCTTTTTCCAGGCGCCGAGCGATGAAATATTCCCGGACTTTGCGCAGGGGATTCTTTCCCGGGGACAGGAAAAGGTTCTTGGCGAGCTGCTGGGTGATGGTGCTCCCGCCCCGGGCGAACCGTTTCTCGCGGAGATCGCGCTTGAGGGATTCCTTGATCTCCTCGAAGTCGATCCCCTTGTGCCAATAGAACGAGGCGTCTTCCGTGATCCGGACGGCCTCCTTGAGGAGCGCCGGGATCCTCGCGAAATCCACCCATTCCTCTCGGATGGTGATGGCCCGGCCTTGCCTGCGGGCTTGTTCCTGGCGGGATCTCATCAAGGCCGTTGAAGTCGGGTTCTTGGTCCTGAGGTCGGAGACATCGGGGAGGGTCAGGAGGATGCAGGCTGTCACTGCGACGGGCGTCAGGAGGGCGACCAGAAACAGCCACCGCCAGGGTCTTCTCCGCTTTGTCGGCTTGACCATGGGGGCGCGTCTATCCATT
Organism: Candidatus Aminicenantales bacterium; assembly: GCA_049696855.1. GTDB lineage: Bacteria > Acidobacteriota > Aminicenantia > Aminicenantales > Saccharicenantaceae > RBG-16-66-30. The sequence continues at coordinate 5,879 of JBAVUQ010000182.1, read as the reverse complement.
CCCCCTTTTTCTAGGGCTTTTTATCATTATCCGGAGCCTCGGGCTTCATGTCCTCCGCCCCTGGAGTTTCGATGCTCTTTTCCGCAGGCTTGCGCTTCTTCAATTCCTGGTTTTTCTTCGCCGTTAGCTTCGCCGTCTTCAGCCATTTTGCGTCCCTCGCGATCTCCGCTTTCCCTCTCGCCACCCTGTAGGCCGAGCCCGTCGTGTTTATCCTGGCCATCATAATGCCCTTGCCGCGTTGATGTCGTTGACCATGAGGCGGAGGGTGCCGGCGTCCGTGCGGCTGTAAGCGAGCGAGAGGCGCGGGAGCTCGGGGAACTCGGCCTCCTCCCCCTCGCCCTCGAGCGGGACAAGGTGCTGCTCGATGCGGCCTTCGGTCAGGAGCGAGCCGTAGGTGTCGTTGAGGCGCTCGAGCGCGGCGGGCGGGAGGGGCGAAGAAAGGCGCAGGACGAGGAGCGGCCCGACGTAGCGCATCGAGTGGTAGCGGCGGTAGAAGCCGAGGATCTCGTCGACGGCCTCCTCGACGCTGTCGGTCAGCTTGAACAGGTTCATGTCCTGCTCCTCGATCATGCCGTTGTGGAGGAGCTCGGCCTTGAGATAGGTTCGCCAGTGCTGCCAGTACGTGCCGCCGGGCGCGTCGATCAGGACCACCGGGATGAGGTTGTTCTTGCCCGTTTGGATCATGGTCATCGATTCGAAGCCCTCGTCCTGGGTGCCGAACCCGCCGGGGAAGAGGGCGATGGCCGAGGCTTCCTTGAGGAAGAGGATCTTGCGGGTGAAGAAATACTTGAAGTTGATGAGCTTGGCGTCGTCGGCGATGACGACGTTGGTCTTCTGCTCGTGGGGCAGGCGGATGGCCACGCCGAACGAGGCGGCCCGGCCGGCGCCGCGCTGGCCGGCGCCCATGATGCCGTCGCCGGCCCCGGTGATGATCATCCAGTGCCGCTCGCGCATGCGGCGGGCGAAATCGACGGCCTGGAGGAAGTCGGGGTGGCCGGAGGGGGTGCGGCTCGAGCCGAAGATCGAGACCTTGCGGATGCCTTGATAGGGGGCGAAGACCTTGAAGGCGTAGCGCAGCTCCTTGAAAGAGCTGGTCAGGAGCTTGAGGTCGCCGCGGCCGGCGCCGTCGCGGGCGAGGCGCGTGATGGCCACCATGAGGTCGGCCAGGACGTCGCGGTCGGGGCAGTCGGTCGCGAAGCGGGCGAGGAAATCGTCGATCCCGGCGTCGCGGGCGGCGGCCCAGTCCGTGGGCGGTATCGGCCCGGGCACGGCGCAGCTCTTATCTGTTGGATTCATAAGAAGATTCTACCACAGCGCGAGCCGGGGATTGACAAAAGTGTCACACAATATTGTCCTTTTCTTGACAACTCGCCCCCGCGGATCATGGATATTGATCGCGTCACAGGATGGAGCCCGGAGAGGATATCAGGAGGCAGACATGGCGGACAGGGGGAGGACCAAAGGAGCGGCAAGGTGGATTCTCGTATCGAGCCTGGTGGGACTGCTCTTGCTGGCCCCAACGGCCCAGGCCGGGAGGAGGCTGGCCGGTGCCAAGGTGGGCCTGACAACGGCGCAGAGCTTGGCGCCGGTCACGGGAGAGATCATTGGAGTCAGAACGGACGCGATCATTCTCGAGACCGAGCAAGGAGATGCAGAGACCTTCGCGATAAAGGACATCAAGAGCATCCGTGTTTATCGGAGATCACAAGCTGTCCCGGGCCTCGTGTTGGGTTCTCTGTCCGGGGGCGGCTTGGGCTATTTGCTGTCCTATACCGAGTATAAGGACAAGTTCTTGGGCGACATAGGCATCGCTTTCTATACGTGCCTAGGACTGGCGCTGGGGGGACTCGTCGGCGGGGTCTCGGGTGGTTCAATGGGAAAGGATAAGATCTACGACCTGACAAGAATGCAGGCTCCGGAGATCGATAAGCTCATGGCCCACCTGCGCAAAAACGCCCGGATCCCCAAGTACCAATAAGTTACAATGTGTCGATCTCGGCGATCTTGCGGGCCAGGCGGACGGCGGAGATCGGGAATGCGGTCTTGATCTCGGGCGCGAACAGGGCCAGCTTGAACTCCTCGATCATCCAACGGAGCTCGTCGACGGCGGCGCGCTTCTCCTCCGAAATCGGGGACGCAATACCATGTCCCTCTTTTCTCGCCGCGGGCGACGGCGGCCGGTCCGATCCGGAATTGGGGAATTGGTATTGTGCCCCCGGAAGGGACCGGGGACTCGCACTTCCGGTGCGTGTCCCCGATTTGGGGGAGGCTTCGAGGCGGGCCAGCTCGAACATGAAGGGCTCGAGCTGGGCGATCTTCGCTTTATCCTTTTCGGGCGCAAGGCGCGCTCGTTCGAGGCGGATCATGAGCCCCTCGAGATAGCGCGGGATGCGGCCGAGGCGGGCGATCGAGTAGACCGTGAGAAAGTCCTTTGGCACCAAGCGGTCGAGGTCGGCGGCGACGGCGTCGAGGTATTCGGGCTTGACCCGCTCCTTGAGCTTGCTGAGCTCGTAGAGGCTGAGCGACTTGGCGCCCGCGCGCCGTCCCTCGCCGCCCCCTCCCCCGCTTCCCTTCGCGAGCCCGGTCCGAAGCCCGGCGTGGAGCTCGACGATCTTGATGGCGGTCTGCGTCAGAGCGTGACCTTTCTCGAAGAGCGTCCGGGCGACCTCGCCCTCGTACGCTTTGTATTCGGCTTCGGCGCGGATGTTGCGCTCGAAGACGTCGCGGGCCAGGGCTTCCTCGATCGCCCTCTCGAGCGCTTCGCGCCCGCCGAAATAAAGCGCGGCCCGGTCGAGCTCCGCCGGGATCATGTGATAGCGGCGGACGAAGGCCAGATCCTTGGCGAACTTGCGCATGAGGAGACGGCGGACGCCCTGCCTGTGCGCCGCCTCCGCCTCGGCCCGGTTCGGGAAGAGGCGGATATCGACGGTCCCGCCGGAGGTTTCGATCTCGAGCGCCGGGTAGGCCGTGAGAGACGTGCCGACCGCGACTTTTTCGGGCAGATCGCCGAAGCTCCACTCGGTCAGGCCCGACTTCTCCCAGACGCGCCGCGCTTCCTGCCAGGCCGGGGATTCCACCTTGGACGGGGCCTGGTCGGCCGCGCCGAGCTTCTTCCGCAGCAGCTCGACATCGCGTCCGGCGTCGATCGTGCGCCCCGTCGCCGGGTCGACGACGGCCACCCTCATCCTCAGGTGCTTCGGAACATCCGCCAGGGCCCATTCCCGCGCCGGGACGTCGACGCCGAACCTCCGCTTGACGAAGTCGGCCACGGCCTTGAAGAGCGGCACCTCCTCGGGGGCCTGGGGCATCTCGCGGGCGATCGTCTCGGCCCTCTCCCCCACCGGCACGAGGAGCTTGCGGTAGCGCTTCGGCAGTCCCTTGATGAGCGCGGCGATCTTGTCCTGATATTGACCGGCGACGCCCCACTCGAGCCGTTCGACCGGGATGGCGCTCAGGAGCGCCGGCGGAACGGTCAGCGTGACCCCGTCATCCTCCTCTCCGGGCGCGAACTTGTAGACGGCGCGGAAGGGCCGGCCGGCGATCTCGACGGCGTCGGGGAAGGCCGCGACGGCGGCGTCCTCCGGGCGGTAATTGAGAAGGGCGTCCTCGCTCAGGCGCAGGAACGAGTCGTCGCCGCCGCGGTCGCGGACGTCCTTGAGGAGCTTGCGGAGCGCCCGCACATCGTGGATGCCCGGAAGCTTTTCCGAATAGAACTTGGCGATCTCCCCCTCGGCGACGAGAATGTCGCGGCGGCGGAGCTTTTGCTCCATGGCCTCGACCTGGCGCTGGAGGGCGAGATTGTGGGCGAGGAAGGGCGGTGGGTCCTCAATCTCGCCTTCGACGAGCCCGTTCATGACGAAGATCTCATGGGCCTCGGCCGGGTTGACGCGGCCGTAGGAGACGCGGCGCTCGCGGACGATCTCGAGCCCGAAGAGCGTCACCCTTTCCTTGGCCGTGACCTCGCCGCGGGCACGATCCCATGCGGCGTCGGAATAGGAGCGCTTGCAGAGCGGCCCCCCAAGCTTCTCGAGCCAGGCCGGGTCGATACGGGCGGCCGTCCGGGCGAAGAGACGCGACGTCCGCACGACCTCGGTCGAGACGATCCAGCCGGCGCCCTTGGCAAAGAGGACGGAACCGGGCCAGAGCGTGACCTCGCGGTTTTTCGCCGCGGCGTAGACGTTCTTCTCCTTGTGCGCGGCGATGTTCGAGAGATAGCCGCTGAGGACGGACCTGTGGATGGCCCCGTAGAGCGCCGGCGAGATGTCGGCATGCAAAATCGGCCTCGTCCGTTGCCCGGGAGCCATCTCCCGGAGGGCATTCTCGATCTCGGCCTGGAGGTAGACCCACTCGCGCATGCGCGGGAAGGAGAGGAAGTTTTCGTGGCAGAAGCGCCGCTTCTGGACGAGCGATCCGAGCTTCTCGAAATCACCATGATAGCGGTTCCAGATATTGAGGAGAACGAGGAAGTCCGAGTCGGGGTGGCGGAAGGCGGCGTGGACGGCGTCGGCCTGCTGGGCCTTGTCTGGCGGGCGCTCGCGCGGGTCGCGGACGCTCAGGGCCGCGGCCAGCACGGACACCTCGGGCAGGCAGTTCTCGGCGCGGGCCTCGATGAGCATGCGCGAGACGCGCGGGTCGAGTTGCATCCGGGCCATCGCTCTCCCCGTTTCCGTCAGCTCCCAGCGGGAATTGGGGAATTTTCGGATGGCGCCGAGCTCGGCGAGCGTGTCGTAGCCGTCGTGGACGGCCTTGGACGCGGGCCGGTCGACGAACGGGAACTGGAGCGGGTCGCCGAGCCCCAGGTCGGTCATGCGCAGGATGACCTCGGCCAGGTCCGATCTCAGGATCTCCGGCTGGGTGAACTCGTCGCGCGACTCGTAGTCGACCTGGCCGTAAAGGCGCACGCACAGCCCCTCCCTGACTCGGCCGCAGCGGCCCTTGCGCTGGTCGGCCGAGGCCCGCGAGATCGGTGAGATGGGCAGGCTGTTGATGCGCGTCCCCGGCTGGTATTGGGCGATCCGGGCGACGCCCGTATCCACGACGTAGCGGATGCCGGGGATGGTCAGCGACGTCTCGGCGACGTTCGTGGCCACGACGATCTTGGGCAGGGTCACGGTGTAGACGAGGCGCTGCTGGCCCGCCGGCAGGCGCGAGAAGAGCGGCAGGACCTTGACGGCCGGCCACTTGCGCCCCTCGAGCATGCGGCAGGTCTCGAGGATGTCCTGTTCGGTCGGCATGAAGACCAGGATGTCGCCCGGCGGCTTCTCGCGCCGCAGGTCTTCGACCGCCTCGACGGCCTGGTCGACGTAATCCTTGTCCTCGGCTTCCTCTCTGTCGGGCAGGCGGTACTCGACCTCGACCGGGTAGAGGCGGCCGCTGACCGTGATGACCGGCGCGTTGCGGAAGGCCTTGGAGAACTTCTCCGTGTCGAGCGTCGCCGAGGTAATGACCAGCTTGAGGTCGGGCCGCTCGTCGAGGAGCCGGCGCATGATGCCGAGGAGGAAGTCGATGTTGAGCGAGCGCTCGTGGGCCTCGTCGATGATGATCGTGTCGTACTCGTGGAGGCCGTGGTCGCCCTGGGTCTCGGCGAGGAGGATGCCGTCGGTCATGATCTTGATATAGCCGTCGCGCGAGGTCCGGTCCTGGAAGCGGATCTTGTAGCCGACGGAGCGTCCGAGCGGCTCGCCCAGCTCCTCGGCGATGCGGGCGGCGATGGTCATGGCCGCCAGGCGCCGCGGCTGGGTGACGCCGATGCGTCCGGCGATGCCCCGCCCCGCCTCGAGGCACATCTTCGGGATCTGGGTGCTCTTGCCGCAGCCCGTCTCGCCCGAGATGATGACGACGCGGCGGCGCGGCGAGCGCAGGGCGGCGACGATCTCGTC
>JBAVUQ010000181.1:0-1541 GCA_049696855.1 Candidatus Aminicenantales bacterium | reverse complement strand
GGGATCGGGGGTCTGCCCGGCCTGGGCCAAGGCGAAAACCGCGGCCAGGACGAGCACGAACGTTGGAGCCACCGACATCATTCTCATTTCTCTTTTCTCCTCTATGGGATGGCCGAAGCCCCCTGGGAACCGCGGCCTCGGGACTGACGATAAGCGCCGGAAGTCCTCCTGGCAATAGGACTTTGTTCCTTTTCGGCCAATTCCGGCCCATATAGGACGGGATTCCTAGAGGAGGGACCAGGACGGGCCTAGCCCGCGAGGCGTCATTTCGGCTATAATCCGGCCCAATGGCGCACCTGAAGATCGCTTATTACTTCCTGGTTCTTCTCGTCGGGGCCGCGGCGATCGCCTACGCCGCCCTTATGAGCCGGGCCTACCGTCTCCCCTTCCTCAAGCCCTTGGCTTGGTTCCTCGGCTTCAACAACGGCCTGGCCCTGATCAACCTGACCTCGGCTTACGCCTGCGCTAATCTCCTCGGGTTCTGCGCCATTGGCCAGTACACCGTCCTCGCCGGGATTCTGCGCCCGGCGGCCCGGCTCTTCCAGTTGGGGATCATCTTTGCCCTGTTCGCGATCGTTCGGGCATTCAGCGGCCGTCGTCTCTCCCGCGCGTTCAAGAGGTCGTTCGGGATCGCCGCCGGGCTCCTGCTGGCCAGCTATGTCGTCACGGGCCTGCTGCCTCGCGGAAGCGCACTATGGATCTGGATCGTCCGCGCCCAGCTCGTGGTCTTTGTCCTCGGCATATTGGCGATCCTCCGCGTCCTTCTCAGCCTCGTCCTCGATTCCCGGAAGATCCGGAACTCCGCGGAGCGGAAAGCGATCCGGTTATTCGGGTTCTCCTACCTCGTGATCTACGCCGTTTTCGTCGCCACATTTTGGCTCCCGGACGCGGTCCAGTTCCCTCCCAACGCGTTAGCCCTTCTGGCCATCAACCTTTTCCCCTTGATCTGGTTCCGGAAGCCGTTCGCCGAAGCTTACGCCGCAACGGCGGCGTCCGCGGACGACCGGGAGTCTCTCGAACGGTTCTGCCGGACGCGCGGCCTGACGTCACGGGAAGCCAATATTCTCGAGCTCATTCTCCGGGGCAAGAGCAACGCCCAGATCGAGAAGGAGCTCTTCATCTCGATCCACACGGTCAAGAATCATATCACCAATATCCACCAGAAATTGGGCGTCCGGAGCCGCTGGCAGCTCATCAGCCTCTTTCATTCGAGCCCTCAAAGCCGGCCCTCGGCCGAGCCGCCTGTTATTGAGATGCAGGGCGCTTCGCGGAACGGTCTTCGCCCCCAGTAACGGCGGGCGAGAGATGCCGGGCAAACGCAGTTGGGGGCAAGCTCAAGGGCTTGATAATCCCACTCGAGGGGGAGTAGAGTGAGGGCAATCGATCAATGGGGGAAATCATCGGGCATGATAACGGAACAGGCATTTCTATTCTATTGGAGACAAGGAGGGTGAAGATGAGATATGGGAAGCTGACCATCCTGGCGGTGCTGGCATTAGTCTTGGGGACGATGACCGTCTGGGCTCAGGAGGACATCGAAG
>JBAVUQ010000180.1:0-10288 GCA_049696855.1 Candidatus Aminicenantales bacterium | reverse complement strand
CGTGTAAGAAGTGCGGCAAGAGGTTCGAGTGCCTTGTCGCCGCAGGCAAAGAGAAGGACGTCGTCTGCGCCGAGTGCGGTTCGGGCGACGTCCAGAAGATGATATCCTGTTTCGGCATCGGCGGCGGTTCCAGCCGCATCAAGGCCTCCTCGTCAGGGTGCTCCAGCTGCTCGAGCAAGTCCTGCAGCACCTGCCATTAATCCTGCCCTTCTTCTGTCTTTTCGACCTTGATTCTTGACTTCGAGCAGGCATTGACGCTTAAATAGGCGTCCACCCATGGAACGCCATTCAAAACCCGCCACGGTCCGCGTCGGGGTGGATACCGGCGGGACGTTCACCGATTTCGTCATCTGGCGGGACGGCCGGCTCGCCAACCGGAAGGTCCTCTCGACCCCGCAAGATCCGTCGCTGGCGATCATTGAAGGCGTCGGCGATATCTTGGCGGACTCCCCAGCCGTTTTCATCGTCCACGGCACGACCGTGGCCACCAATGCCCTCCTCCAGCGGAAGGGCGGTCGCATCGCACTCATTACCACGGCCGGCTTCGAGGACGTCCTGGCCATCGGCCGGCAGACCCGCCAGAATCTATACGCGCTCCAGCCGGAAAGCCGCTTCGAGCTCATTCCGGCCGCACTCAGGTTCGGGCTGAAGGAAAGGACGCTCGCCTCCGGGCGCATTGAGCAGCGGGTCCGCAAGGCCGAGGTCCGCCGGATCATCCAAAAGATAAAGAAGACGGGCGCAGAAGCCGTCGCCGTCTGTCTTCTTCATTCGTACGCCAACCCCGAGAACGAGGAGGTCGTCGCTCGAGAGCTCGAGCGGTCGGGTCTTCTTTTCACTATATCGAGCCGTCTCCTGCCCGAGCACCGCGAGTTCGAGCGGACTTCGACGACGGCGGTAAATGCTTACCTCATGCCAGTCATGGACCGCTACCTCGGCGAACTCGACGGCCGCATCGGCCGGGCCGACCTGCGCGTCATGCAATCGAACGAAGGCTACATCTCGCCGCCCCGGGCGAGGGTCGAGCCCATCAGGACCGCCCTTTCGGGACCGGCCGGAGGAGTCGTCGGCGCCCGCGTCCTGGCCCGGGCGGCCGGCTTCCCCAACGTGGTCAGCTTTGACATGGGCGGCACCTCGACGGACGTGTCCCTCATCGAAGGCGGCATCCGGCGAACGCACGAGAGCCGTGTCGGCGACTTCCCCATCCGCCTGCCCATCATCGACATCCACTCCGTCGGGGCCGGCGGCGGCTCCATCGCTTCCGCCGATCGCGGCGGCTCGCTCCGGGTCGGCCCGCAGAGCGCGGGCGCCGATCCGGGCCCGGCCTGCTACGGCAAAGGCGAGCTCCCGACCGTGACCGACGCCAACCTCTGCCTCGGCCGCCTGGACCCGGATTTTTTCCTCGGCGGCCGGATGAAGATCTTCCCGGAACGGAGCGCGACGGCCGTCTCGCGGTTGGGACGCGCGATCGGGAAGTCGATGGTCGAGACGGCTCTCGGCATCGTGGCCATCGCCAACGCCAATATGGAGAAGGCCATCCGCGTCATCTCCGTCGAGCGCGGCATCGACCCTCGCGCCTTCGCCCTCTTCTCTTTCGGCGGAGCCGGCGGCATGCACGCGGTCGAAATGGCCGCCCACCTGGGCATGCCCACGGTCCTTGTGCCGCGCAACGCCGGAGTGCTTTCGGCCTTCGGCCTGCTCGTGTCGGACCCGGTCAAGGACTACAGCAAGTCCCTTATGAGAACGGACGCGCAAATAAGTCTGCCCCAGCTCGAAGCCGAATTCCGGAAGCTCGAAAAGAGGGCTGGCCGGGACATGGCCGAGGACGGCTTCGCCGCGGCGACCCTCGTTCTCGAGCGCTCGCTCGACTGCCGCTACGTCGGCCAGTCCTACGAGATCGACGTTCCGTATCGGAAAGCGCGGACTCCCGGGCAGGCTTTCCTCGAGAGCTTCCATCGCAGGCACAAGCGCCTCTACTCCTACCGTCACGACCGCCGGCCGGTCGAGATCGTCAACCTCCGCGTCAAGGCCGTGGCCGTAACCCCGAAGATCCCGCTCGAGCGCGAGCCAGGAGCCAAGTCATTGGATCCCAGGGCCCTCGTCAAGAGGCAGCCGATCCATACCGGCCGGGACTTGCGCCGGGGTTCGGTCTACGACAGGTCGAGGCTCGGCCCGGGCAACATCCTCGCCGGCCCGGCCCTCATCATCGATCCGGAGTCGACGACCTTTCTCCCCCCGGGCTGTAAAGCCGCCGTCGACCCGTTCCTCAACCTCGTCATCCGCAAGGCGGGCCCCCGATGAAGAAGGTCGACCCGATCGAGCTCGAGCTCTTCAAGAACGTCTTCGTGGCCATATCCGAGGAGATGGCCGCCGTCCTCGGCCGCACCGCCCTTTCCCCCAACATCAAGGAGCGCAAGGACTTTTCCTGCGCCCTGTTCAACCGGGACGGCGGGACTCTGGCCCAGGGCTCGCACATTCCCGTCCACCTCGGGGCCATGCCGCTCTCGGTGCAGGCCGCGCTCGGGGCCGTGACTTTCGAGAAGGGCGATCTCGTCATCCTCAACGATCCTTACCGGGGCGGGACCCACCTGCCCGACATCACCTGCATCTCCCCTGTCTTCCTCGGCCGCCGGCTGGCCTTCTTCGTGGCCAACCGGGCCCACCACTCCGACGTCGGCGGCATGACCCCGGGATCCATGCCTCTTGCGACGGAGCTCTTCCAGGAAGGCCTGATCATCCCTCCCCTCAAGCTCTACTCGCGCGGCCGGCTGAACAAGGACGTCTTCGACCTTCTGCTGGCCAACGTCAGGACGCCCGATGAGCGCCGCGGCGACCTGCTGGCCCAGGTGGCGGCCAACGAGATCGGCCGGGCCAGGCTCGAGGAAGCCGTCGGCCGGTTCGGCGCCGGAAAAGTCCGTCTCTATGCCGGACTCATCCAGGACTATTCGGAAAAGTTCCTGAGGCAGACGCTCCGTGAGGTCCCCGACGGCGAATATGAGTTCGCCGACCACCTCGACGACGACGGCATCTCGACCCGGCCGATCCGGATCGCGGTCCGGATCACGATTCGGGGCGACCACGCGATCGTCGACTTCGGCGGCTCCGCGCCGCAGACTTCCGGCGGGGTCAACGCCAACTTCGCCATCACGTGTTCGGCCGTGCTCTACGTCTTCCGCTCTCTCGTCGAAGAGGACATCCCCTTCAATACCGGCCTGATGCGGCCGCTCGAGATCGTCGCGCCCAAGGGCTCTATCGTCAACGCCGAGTTCCCGGCGGCCTGCGCCGGCGGCAACGTCGAGACCTCTCAGCGCATCGTCGACGTCCTGCTCGGCGCCCTGGCCAAAGCCCTCCCCGACCGCATCCCCGCGGCCAGCCAGGGGACGATGAACAACGTCGCTTTCGGAGGCTACGACCCGGAAAGGAAGCGGCGTTTCGCCTATTACGAGACGATCGGCGGCGGGATGGGGGCGGGCGCGGACGCCGCGGGCCTCGATGGCGTCCACACCCACATGACCAACTCCCTCAACACGCCGGTCGAGGCCCTCGAGAACTACCTGCCCTTGAAGATCCGGTCCTACCGTCTGAGAAAGGGCTCCGGCGGATGCGGGGCCAGGCGGGGCGGCGAGGGCATCGTCCGCGAATACGAGTTCCGGGTGCCCGTCGACCTGACGGTCATATCCGAGCGGCGGCGGTTCGCCCCCTACGCCGCGAGCGGCGGCGGACCGGGGGCGAAGGGCCGGAACTCGATCCTCTCCCGCGGCCGGACGACGATCGTCGGCTCCAAGGTCAATGTCAAGCTCGGGCCCGGCGATGTCCTCAGAGTCGAAACGCCGGGCGGCGGCGGCTACGGCAAGCCCCGCGGCTGACGGCCGCCGTATCTTCACGGCTTTGACTCAACCGGCATTCATTTGCTATATCAGGACTGACCGTCTCTCCGGCGACATTCGGATAATCGCGCCAAGGAGGCCTTCGATGAGATCCCGAACCCTCGCTGTCCTATCCTTCTTCTTCATGACCCTCGTTCTGGCCGTCGCGCCCGCCTGTTCGGGCGGCGCGGCCGAAGCATCTCTGACGATGCCCGTGCGCGGCGTTTGGATGCATCCCGGCTTCTTCGGCCCCGACAAGGCGCCGGCCGTCGAAAAGATGCGGACGACGCTCGACGAATATGCGGCGGCCGGCATCAACACCCTGATCATGCTGGTCAAGAACACCTCGGGCCATGTCTATTATGCGAGCAACATCGGTGTCGCCGATAAAGCTTGGAACTGGGATTTCTTCGAGGCTTTCCTGGCCGAGGCGAAAAAGCGGAAGATGGAGGTCCACCCCTGGTTCTGCGTTTTTCCCGAATCCTCCATCCTTGGCCAGGTCCGCGAGCATCCCGAATGGCTGATCGCGTCCCCGCAGAAGGAGATGGTCGCCGCCGTCAATCCCGCCCTTCCGGCCGTCCGGGCCTATGAGATCAGCCTGATGCTCGAGGTCGTCCGCAAGTACGGCGTGGGCTGGGTCCATCTCGATTATATCCGCTATCCGTGCGAGCCGACCGAGCCGTTCTTCAGCTTCGACGCGGAAACGCTCAAGCTGTTCAAAGCGGACACGGGGATCGACATGGCCGCGGTCAAGGCCCGCGACACGGGCAACCCGGCCTGGAATATCTGGCTCCGCTGGAACACGGACCGGGTGACGATCTTCGTCCGGGAGCTCAAGGACGCCCTCAAGGCGACGGGCCGGAAGGTCAAGATCAGCGCGGCCGTCTTCCCGGATGCCGTCAACGCCCGGGTCATGATCGGCCAGGACTGGGCCGAGTGGGGCCGCGAGGGGCTGGTCGACATGCTCAATCCGATGATCTACACGAACGACGCCAAGCTCTACGAGAAGCTCACGCGCGAAGCCGTCGGCTACGGCAAGGGGCGGACGCTCGTCTGTCCCGGGATCGGCATCGGCACGTCGCACAACCAGAACACGCCCGAGGGGATGATCGAAGAGATGCGGCTGAGCAAGGCCCTCAAGGCCGACGGGGTGGTCTATTTCTCCTCGAACAGCCTCAAGCAGCCCTTTCTCGACGCGCTGAAAGCCCGGAAATAGGCCGGCTAGATCTTCTTGAGCTTATTCTTTTCGATGAGCAGCATGCCCTGGTAGGAGACGTAGTTCAGGAGGATCATCACCCGTTCGCTGTCGCCGACCTCTTTGCGGAAGATGCCCTTGAGGCCCTTGAGCGGGCCCTCGACGACTTCGATCTCATCCCCGACCGCCGGCTCCTGGCCGTACCGTTCGAAGACGATGAGCCCATCCCTCTCCCGGGCCTTGATGCCCTCGACGATCTCCGTCGGGATGGGCGTGGGGCCGGCGTCGTTGCCGACGACGCGCTTGACGCCGCGGGTGTACTTGACCATCTGGAACTGGTCCGGGAATTCGAACTGGAGAAAGGCGTAGCCCGGGAAAAAGGGGGCGATCCGTTTCTCTCGAACGTACTTCGGGCAGTAGATGGTGAATCCCCCCTCGATGAACAGGCGCTCGACCTGGCTTTCCTTTTTCGGCCTGGTATTGATGACGTACCAGCGCGGCATCAGCGCTCCTTCTTCGGGTTGGCGTCCGCGAGCCCCATCGCCCCGTAGACAGCGGGCCTGCGGTCCCCGAGAAAGTGCCGCGCGGCATGCGAGGCCGCGTTCTTGGCGAAATCGCAATCGGCGTAGAGGATGCGATCGAGTCCCCCCGGGGCCCGGGCGATGACCAGGCCATCGGGATCGACGACGAAGGACTCGCCGGCGAACTCGAGGCCTTCCTCGCGCCCGACCCGGTTGACCAGGGCGGCATAATAGCCGTTCTGGAAGGCGGCCACCTGGAGCTCGGCTTCGAAGATCCCGTCGGTCCACTCCCCTGCCGTCCCGGCCTGGGGGACGACGACGAGCTCGGCGCCGGCCAGGCGCAGGCCCCTCATGTATTCGGGGAAATGACGATCGTAGCAGATGGCCACGCCGATCCGGCCGGCCGCCGTGGAAAAAACGAATTTCTCCCTGTCGCCGGGCGTGTAGTAGCCGCGCTCGTGGAATCCGGGTCCCTCCATGATGTGGACCATGCGCGCGACCCCGACGATGCGGCCGTCCGCGTCGATGACGGGCGAGGAATCGTAGGTCCGGTCCCCGTCGCGCTCGAACAGATTCAGGACCGCGACCGTCCCTGTTTCGCGGGCCAGGGCGCAAAAGAGATCGGTGGTCGGGCCGGGGATCGTCTCCGCGAGGGCCGGGCTCCCGGCGGTCGCCGGGGCCTGCGGATAGAAGCGGGTGAAGGCCAGCTCGGCGAAAGCGACGAGGTTGGCCCCGTTCCGGGCCGCCTCGAGGAAGGCGGCTTCGCCCCTGGCCCTGTTCCCGGCGGGGTCGCCGGTGGCCTGCTGTTGGACGAGCGCGATCCTCAAGCCCGGCAAGCCTTTTCGACGTCGGGGACCGTCTTGGGGATGGCCGGCCCGAGGACCTTGCGTCCCTTCTCCGTGACCAGGACGTCGTCCTCGATCCGGGCCCCGCCGAAATCGAGGAATTTCTCGACGGCGTCGTAAACGATGAAGTCGCGGTGCTTCTTCTCCTTCCGCCACAGCGCGAACAAGGCGGGGATGAAGTAGATCCCCGGCTCGACGGTCATGACGTGGCCGGGACGGAGCACCCGGGCCATGCGCAGGTAGGCCAGTCCGAACTGGGAGCTGCGCTCGACCTTCTCGCCGTAGCCGACGTTGTTCTCGCCGTAATCCTCCATGTCGTGGACGTCGAGGCCGAGGTTGTGGCCGAGGCCGTGGGGGAAGAAGAGGGCGTGGGCGCCGGCGGCGACGGCCTCGGCCGTGTCGCCCTTCATCAGGCCCAGGCCCTTCAGCCCGTCGGTCATGACCCGGGCCGTCTGGAGATGGATGTCCTTGAAGTTGACGCCGGGCTTGACGGCCTTGATGGCCGACTCCTGTCCGGCCAGGACGATCTCGTAGATGTCTTTTTGCCTGGCGTTGAAGCGGCCGCCGACGGGGACGCTCCGGGTGATGTCGGAGGCGTAGCCGCTCGGGGCTTCCGCGCCGCAGTCACAGACCAGGAGCCGGCCCCGGGTCAGCAGGTTGTCGTGGGAATGCATGTGGAAGATCTGGCCGTTGACGGTGACGATGGGCGGGAAGGCCAGATGCATGCCGTAGGCGAGGGCGATCCCTTCCATGGCCCCGGAGATCTGGTACTCGTAGCGACCGGGCTTGGCCAGCTTCAGGGCGGCCAAGTACATTTCCCGGCTGATGGTCACGGCGGACTCGATCTCCCGGATCTCCTCTTTGGACTTGATGATCCGCTGGTCGACCGAGGCCTTGATGAAGGCCGGCGAGGCCTTGGCCTTGAGATCCTTGATGGGGATGCCGAGAAGATCGCCCAGAACGATGGCGTTGTCGGGCCGGTACGGCGGGAGATAATGGACGGGCCGGCCGGCAGCCATGGCCTTGCGGACCGTTTCGTCGAAGGCGGCGCGCGGGGCGGTGCGGCGGACGCCGACCTCCAGGGCCCTGTCCTTGATCCTGGGCAGTTCGCCCTCCCAGATGATGTCCTCGATGCCGATGTCGTCGCCGTAGAGGGTGTCTTGGTTCTCGTCAGCGTCGATGATCGCGGCCAGCCCGGGCGAAGAGAGGCCGAAGTAATACAGGAAGGAGCTGTCCTGACGATAATGGAAGGTGTTGGCCGTGTAGTTCATCGGGCTCTCTTCGTTGGCCAGGAAGATGAGCAGACCCGATCCCACGGACTTCCTCAGGAGCTTCCGTCTTTCGATGTACGTCGCGGCTTTGAACATGTCGTCCTCCTCGATGTGTCTCCAAAGATTTTATCACAGTTGACGACTCTCCACTAATTCGGATTGAAACGCATGGGGCGCCGGTGTTATGATGCCCGAATATTCGGACAGGAGGACGGCCATGGGCGGTCTATTCGGGGTCATTGGCAAGGCCGATATTGTCGAGGACCTGTTCTACGGCACGGACTACCACTCCCATCTGGGCACCAAGCGCGGCGGCCTGGCCGCCGGCAACGGAGCGAGCCTCGTCCGCTACATCCACAACATCGAGAACGCCCAGTTCCGGTCGAAATTCGGCGATGACGTCGGCAAGCTCCACGGCTCGCGAGGCATCGGCGTCATCAGCGACTACGAGGACCAGCCGCTCCTCATCCGGTCCCACCTCGGGAACTATGCCATCGCCACGGTGGGCGTCATCAAGAACATCGATGACCTCGTCGACCGGGCCTTCCGGGGCAAATGCCTCCACTTCTCGGAGATGCGCGGCGGCGAGATCAACCCGACCGAGCTCGTCGCGGCCATGATCAACCGGGAGGACACCTTCGAGGACGGCGTCCGGGCCGTCTGGGAATTCATCCAGGGCTCCTGCTCCATCCTCATCCTGACCGACGGCGCGATCCTGGCCGCCCGGGACAAGCTCGGCCGGACGCCCCTCGTCCTGGGGAAGAAACCGGGGGCTTTCGCCGCCTCCATGGAAACGTGCGCCTTCCCCAATCTCGGCTACGAGATTGACAGATATCTCGGTCCGGGCGAGATCGTTCGCATCACGCCCGAAGGGTTCGAGACGCTCGTCCCCGCCGGTCCGAAGCTCCAGATCTGTTCCTTCCTCTGGGTCTACTACGGCTATCCCGCCTCGAGCTACGAAGGGATCAACGTGGAGACCGTGCGGAACCGCTGCGGGGCGTTCCTGGCCCGTAACGACGACGTCAAGGTCGATCTCGTCGCCGGCATCCCCGATTCCGGCATCGGCCACGGCCTGGGCTACTCCGCCGAGGCGGGCATCCCCTTCCGGCGCCCCTTCGTCAAGTACACCCCGACCTGGGCCCGGAGCTTCATGCCCCAGCACCAGGACATCCGCGACCAGGTGGCCCGGATGAAGCTCATCCCCATCCGCGAGATCATCCAGGGCCGCAAGCTCCTGTTCTGCGAGGATTCGATCGTCCGCGGCACCCAGCTCAAGGATACGATCCAGCGCCTCTACGAATCGGGCGCGGTCGAGGTCCATATGCGGCCGGCCTGCCCGCCCCTCGCTTTCGGCTGCAAGTACCTGAACTTCTCCCGGTCGCGCTCCGAGCTCGATCTTGCCGCGCGCAGGGCCATCGCCGCGCTCGAAGGGCCGGAATTCCGCGACTTCGGGGACTACGTGAGCGCCGGCTCGGCTAAATACGACGCCATGGTCAATTGGATCTCCCATACGCTAGGACTGACCTCGCTCCGTTATCAACGGCTCGAGGACTTGGTTGCGGCGATCGGCCTGCCCAAAGAGAAGCTCTGCACCTACTGCTGGGACGGAGTAGGAACGAACTAGCCCAAGAAGCTTCCAGCCGGCGAAGAGGGCTAATTAATGACTTTTAGCATGCGGCCCCAGCGGGCCTTGGTGATAAATCTTATCAGCTTCTTCAGCCAGTCGCGAAGGCTTGTTTTTTGATAGGCGTCCCGTTCGGCTTGATACGAAAAATAGATCAGCCAAGGTCTACCCTTGACGTTGGCCAGAGGGACAAATCCCCAGGTTCGGCTATCCGCGCTGTCGTCGCGGTTGTCTCCCAAAGCGAAGAGGCTGCCTTCCGGAACGACGATGGGTCCATAGTTTTCATCCGTTGAATAGGCCGGGTTGTCTTTATAGATCGTATAAGGTTCGGCGACGGCCTTGTCGTTGACGTAAAGCTGCTTATCTCGTATTTCGACCTTTTCTCCCCCGAGGCCGATCACGCGCTTCACATAGTCCTTCGTCAGGTCTCCGGGCCACTTGAAGACAATAATGTCCTTTCTATCTATCGTCTTATGCGGCAAGAGAAAGCCCTCAAGAGGAAGAACGGGCCTGGCGTAAGCCATCTTGTTGACCAGGACAAAATCGCCGACGAGGAGCTTCGGGATCATCGACCCCGTGGGGATCTGAAAATGCTGCACGACGAAGGTTAAGACGAAGAAGACAAAGACCGCCGTCTCGGCGATGAGCTCGAAATATTCCCGAAAGACGCTTTTTTCCTTTTTCTTCATGTTCCGACCCTGACCATCATAGGCAATTCGCCTGATCAAATGCAAACGTGCGCACACAAACGTATGAAGCGGGGTGACCTTCCGGATTCGGGGGCAAAAGAAACAGAACGGGGCCAAGGCCTCGTCCCTATGGGAAAAACATTGAATTCGGATGGTAGCGGGGGTTGGCAATGAGCCAGAAGGATGCAAGTCTCATACCAGCTATCTGCGTACCCGTCGCAGGCAGTTTCAGTGCGGGTTCTATCCGGCCCCCTTCCCAACAACCCGCGCCCATTGAAAC
>JBAVUQ010000179.1:0-12554 GCA_049696855.1 Candidatus Aminicenantales bacterium | reverse complement strand
GCCGGGAGGCGCGCGCAGCCCGAGACGGCGAGCGCCAGGAGGACGGCCGCGGCCGCCGCTTGGATTCTTGTCATGGCATCAGTAGCGGACCAGGGCGCGGACGGCGACCTCGGGATGGGCCGCGCGGATCGTCTCGACGCCCTTCAGGAAGGAGAGCTCGACGACGGCCCCGAAGCCGACGACGTCGCCCCCGAGGAGCTGGACCAGGTTGATGGCGCTCACCGAGGAGGAGCCGGTGGCGATGAGGTCGTCGATGATGAGGACGCGCTGGCCCGGGGCCACGGCGTCCTCGTGCATCTCGAAGTGCTCGAGGGCGTACTCGTTCGGGGCCACGACCGAGGCGCACCTGCGGGGCAGCTTGCCCTTCTTGCGGATGATGGTCATGCCGAGACGGAGGTCGCGGGCCAGGGCCGCGGCGAAGAGGAAGCCCCGGGATTCGATCCCGGCGATGATCTCCGGCCTTCTCGGCGCCGCCCAGGCCGAGAGCTCGTCGACGGCGAAGTTGAAGGCCTGGGAGCTCAGGACAACCGGCGTGATGTCCTTGAAGACGATGCCCGGCTTGGGGAAGTCGGGAACGTCGAGGATGTAGGATTTGAGGTCGATGCTCATGGCAGGCCTAATTTATCGATAAACGTGCCCGTAAGTCAATTCGGCCCCTTTGCGGAGACCTGGTCCCTTCATTTCTTTTAAAAACGGGTATACTGGAAGGGATGGTCATCGACTATTCCCTTTACCTCGTCGCCGACGCCGATTATGCCGCCGGCCGCGACCTGGCCGCCCTCGTCGACGCGGCGGTCGCCGGCGGAGTGACGGTCGTCCAGCTCCGGGCGAAGCGCCTCGCCGGAGGCGAATTCGTCGAGCTCGGACGGACGCTTGCCGGGCGGCTCGAGGCGAGGGGCGTCCCTCTCCTCGTCAACGATCGCCTGGACGTCGCCATGGCCTGCGGCGCCGCCGGGGTTCACCTCGGCCAGGAGGATGTGCCGCTGCCTCTCGCCCGGCGCATCCTCGGGCCCGGCGCGACGATCGGCGTCTCGGTCAACACGGCCGAAGAGGCCCGCCGCGCGGAACGGGACGGCGCGGACTACGTCGGAGCCGGCCCCGCCTTCGCCACGACGACGAAAGAGACCCCCTTGGCCGTTCTGGGCCCCGAGGGCATCCGGCTCATCACGGAAGCGACCCGGATCCCGGTCGTGGCCATCGGCGGGATCGGCGCGGGGAACGCGGCGGAGCTCGGGAGGGCCGGGGCCGGCGGCATCGCCGTCGTCTCGGCCATCCTCGGCGCCCCGGACGCGAGGCTGGCGGCCGAAGAGCTGAAACGGACCTTTTTAAAATATCAAAAAGGAGGGTGATATGAACATGCGTAAGTGGGCGGCCTTGCCGCTGGCTGTGGTTCTGTCCTTATCTCCCGCGTTGGTCGGCTCCGCGGGCGGAGCGGCCCAGGCGGCAACCAGGAACCTTGCGCCGGATATCCAGGGCGTGGCCGGGAATGAGGACCAGGTCAAGAAGGTCGAAGACGCCGTTCGCGTCGTCTCGGAGATGATGAAGGAATCGGACAAGAGCATTCCCGCGAACCTCATCAGGACCTGCGCCGGGATCGCCATCATCCCCGACGTCATCAAGGCCGGCCTCGTCGTCGGAGGGCGCCACGGCCGGGGCGTTGTGCTCGTCCGGACCAAGGAAGGGGGCTGGAGCGACCCGGCCTTCATCGAGCTGACGGGGGGAAGCATCGGCTGGCAGGCCGGCGTCCAGTCGGGCGACATCATCCTCGTCTTCCGGACGCCGCGGAGCGTCGAGAACATCAACAAGGGCAAGTTCACGCTCGGGGCGGACGCTGGCGTCGCCGCCGGCCCGGTGGGGCGCACGGCCGAGGCCAGCACCGACACCGAGCTCAAGGCGGAAATCCTGTCCTATTCCCGAAGCCGCGGTCTCTACGTGGGGCTGACCTTGCAGGGATCCTCGATCCAGGAAGACCGCAAGGCCAACCGGGATTTCTACGGCACGGAGATCTCGCCGCTGGGCATCTTCGAGGGCCAAGCCAAGGCGACTCCCGAAATCGCGCAGAAGCTCAAGAGGACCCTGGCCGAGCTGGTTAAAAAATAGGGGGCAAAGAGGGACAGTCCCCTTCGGGGACAGCCCCTATTCGATCGTGATCCGGCGCTCGTCGTCGCCGGCGGTCTCTATCCGGACGACGATCCCGTCGACCGGAAAAGTCATCTTCTCGGCCCATTCGACGACGACGATCCCGTGTCCCAGCATGTCTTCCCAGCCGAGGTCGGCGATCTCCGCCTCCCGTTCGAGGCGGTAGAGGTCGATGTGGTAGACGGGGCGCCGGCCGTCGTAGACGTTGACCAGGGTGAATGACGGGCTCGAGACGCGGCCGGGGTCGGCGACGCCCGCGCCCGCGGCGATGCCCTTGGCGAAAACGGTCTTCCCCGCCCCGAGCTCCCCGATGAGAAGGACGACCTCGGTCCCCTCGAAGCCGGCGGCCATCTTCCGGGCCAGCTCGAAGGTCTCCTCCGCGGAGCGCGTCGTGACCGCCGTCTCCCGGCTCATTCCCCGACCAGCTCCTTCAAGGCCGGGGGAAGGAAGCGTATGAGGTCGCCGGCGACGAGCGACTTTTCGCTCAAACGGTCCGCGGCCACGTCCCCGGCCAGGCCGTGGGCGTAAACGGCCGAGAGAACGGCCCCGAGCAGATCGTTCTTCTGGGCGATCTGGGAGCCGATCAGGCCTCCGAGGACGTCCCCGGTGCCGCCGGTGGCCATGCCGGGATTGCCCGTCGGATTGACAAAGATGCGGCCGTCGGGCGCGGCAATGAGCGTCCGGTAGCCCTTGAGAACGACGACCACGCCGTGCTTGGCCGCGAACTCCGGGGCAAGCTCCAGCCGATGGCGGACGACCTCGTCGGTCGTAAGGCCCGTGAGTCTGGCGAACTCGCCCGGGTGAGGCGTAAGGACGGCCGGCGCCTCGAGACCGGCCAGGACGTCCAGGCGCGAGGCGACGATGTTGAGCCCGTCGGCGTCGATGACGAACGGGACCTTGATCTTCGGCAGGAGCCCGAGCACGAATTCCGCGGTCGACGCATGGGTCGAGAGGCCCGGCCCGACAAGAACGGCGTTCTTCCCCTTGAGCAGGGCCAGCGCCCGGGGCAGAGCGGCGGCCGCGATCGTCCTTTCCGGCGTTTCGGCCAGCGGCTCGGTCATGAGCTCGGCCATGGACCGGGCGATCGACGGCAGGACCCCGGCGGCCGTGGCCACCGTGACCAGGCCGGCGCCCATGCGCAGCGCCGCCCGCCCGGCCAGGACGGACGCGCCCGATTTGCCGAGCGACCCGGCGAAGATGAGGAGATGGCCGTAGCTCCCCTTGTGGGTGTCCCTTTTCCGCCTGGCGAAGTACGGCCGGACGGCCGGTTCCTCGACCAGCTCGAGCTTCAAGCCCGGCTTCTCGAAAAGCGCGGCCGGGATGCCGATCGGGGCGATGACGAGCTCGCCGACACGGTCCGCGGCGGGCGGGAAGATGTGGGCCACCTTGGGAGCCGCCAGCGTGACCGTCAGGTCCGCCTTGACGCTCGGTCCGATCGTCTCGAACGTGTCGGCCGAGAGGCCCGAGGGAATGTCGACGGCGACCTTGTAGGCCTCCGAACGGTTGATGTCTTCGACGGCCGCGGCGTAGAGGCCGTCGAGCGGCTTGATCAGGCCGGTCCCGAAGAGCGCGTCGACCACGATCGAGGCGCGGGACAGCCTGCCCCGGACCCTCTTCCAGGCCGCGGCGTCGCGGACCTCGGTCACGGGGATGCCCATCTTGAGCGCGATGGCCAGATTGACCGCGGCCTCGCCTCTGACCTCCTCTTTGGCCGCCAGGAGCAGGACGTCGGGCCTGGCTCCGGAATTGAAGAGGTGCCGGGCGACGACGAGACCGTCCCCTCCGTTATTGCCCTTTCCGGCCGCGATGACGATCCGCTCGTCCGCGATCGCCGGGAAGCGGAACTTGAGGGCCCGGACGATCCCCAGGCCGGCATTTTCCATGAGCACGACCCCGGGGATGCCGAGCTCCTCGATGGCCGTCCGGTCGATGTCCCTCATCTCGGCGGAGGTCAGGATCTTCATGGGAGCCCTCCGGCGGACATTTTAGCACAAACTCGTCATGTTGACTTTGCCTCTTTCCCTGTGTTAGTAATACGAAAATAGTATCAAGGGAATCAACGTGACCGAACCGCCCAAGCTCCCGTCTCTGCTCCGCAAGACCCCCTGGCAGCTCATCGGGATCCTTCTACTCCTCGCGGCGGGCGTCGTGGGGGGCTTCCTCTCCCCTCGTCGCTTCATGCCCTTCGTCGTCGGGGCCTTCATCCTCCTTTGCGGCGCTCTCCTCTACTTGCTCTGGCGCCTGGCCGTCTCCGCCCACGAGGGCTTCGACCGGGCCAAGTGGGACCAGGCCAACAGGAATATGACCGAGTTCATGCAGGTCCTGATCGACATCATGCCCAACCCGGCCTTCTTCAAGGACGTCGAAGGGCGCTACCAGGGCACCAACCCGGCTTTCGAGAAGCTCCTCGGCAAGACCAAGGACGAGCTCATCGGCCGGACGATCGGCGACGTCGCCCCGCCGGAGATCGTCGGGAAGCACATGGACCATGACCAGGTCCTGCTGGCTCATCCCGGACACGAGGTCTATGAGGCCCCTCTCAAGGCCTGGGACGGCGAGCATCACGTCATCTTCATCAAGACCACCTACCAGCTTCCCGACGGAAAGGTCGCCGGGATCATCGGCATCCTCAAGGACATCACCCAGAGGCTGCGCTCGGAGGAAGAGCTCGAGCAGCTGCGGCGTTTCAGCGAGAGCACGGCCCAGACGATGACCGAAGGGCTCGTCCTGACCGACGCCGAAGGCCGGTTCACCTTCGTCAACCCGGCCGCCGCGCGAATGCTCGGCTACACTCCGGCCGAGATGATCGACCGGCAGGTCGTCTCGTTCGTCCCCAAGGACCAGCAGGGCATCGTCCGGCACGCCGACGAAAAGCGGTCCAAGGGCATCTCCGACCGCTACGAGCTCGCCTTCCTCCACCGGGACGGCAGCCGCCGCACGTTCCTCGTGAGCGGCGGGCCTCGCATCCAGGGCTCCCAGTTCGGCGGAACGATGGCCGTCCTGACCGATATCACCGAGCGCAAGCAGATGGAAGAGGAGATCCGCTCCCTGTCCCTTCACGATGAGCTCACCGGCCTCTACAACCGGCGCGGCTTCATGACCCTGGCGGACCATGTCCTCAAGACCGCCAGCCGGCTCAAGAAGATGTCCGCCCTCATCTACCTGGACGTCGACAACCTCAAGAAGATCAATGACTCGGGCGGGCACAAAATGGGTGACCGGGCCCTCGTCGAAGTGGCCTTCGTCCTGAGGAAGAGCTTCCGCGAGACCGATGTCATCGGCCGGCTCGGCGGGGACGAGTTCGCCGTTCTGGCCATGGAAGCGACGACGATGAACGTCGGCGCCCTGTCCGCGCGTCTCCAGGACAGGCTCGATCTCTTCAACACCCGCACGTCGGCCGAGGCGGGCTTCCACTTGTCCGTGAGCACCGGCGTCTCCACGCGCGAAGCCGACCAATCGGAGGGCGTCGAAGAAATGTTGAGCCGGGCCGATCTCCTCATGTACGAACAGAAGAGGGCCAAGAAGAACGGTGAGCCCGGCAAGCCGCCGGGACCGTCGAGATAGCCCGCCGGCGGCCTTGAATTCAGGGGCCGTTTGTGTTACTTTCGGAATAACTTCTTGTCATGCTCTCGAGGAACCGAGGAGGTTTCAATGGCTCTCCGCTTGGGTATCAACGGATTCGGCCGGATCGGCCGCAACATGCTCCGGGCGTCCTGGAACGACCCGGCGATCGAGTACGTGGCCGTCAACGACATCACCGACGCCAAGACCCTGGCCCACCTGCTCAAGTACGACTCCGTCCTGGGCACCTTCAAGGAGGACGTCCGGGCGACCGAGGACGCCATCGTCGTCAACGGCCGAAAGATCCGCGTCCTGGCCGAGAAAGAGGTCGGCAAGCTCCCCTGGCGGGACCTGGGCGTCTCCGTCGTCATCGAATCGACCGGCAAGTACACCAAGCGTCCCGACGTCATCCAGCACATCGAGAAGGGCGGCGCCGCCAAGGTCATCGTCTCGGCCCCGGCCACCGACCCGGACATCACCCTGGTCCTCGGGGTCAACGAGAAGATGTACGACCCGGCCAGGCACCACATCATCTCCAACGCCTCGTGCACGACCAACTGCCTGGCCCCCGTCGTCAAGGTCCTCCATGACGCCTTCGGCGTCGAGCGGGGCTTCATGACGACCATCCACTCCTATACGAACGACCAGAAGATCCTCGACGCCCCCCACAAGGACCTGCGCCGGGCCCGGGCCGCCGCCGTTTCCCAGATCCCGACGACGACCGGGGCGGCCAAGGCCGTCGGGCTGGTCATGCCCGAGCTCAAGGGCAAGATCGACGGGTTCTCCGTCCGCGTCCCGACCCCCGACGTCTCCCTCGTCGATTTCGTGGCCGTTCTCAAGAAGTCGACGACGGCCGAAGAGATCAACGCCGCCTTCCGGACGGCCGCCGCGGCCGGGCCGCTCAAGGGCTACCTGGGCGTCACCGAGGAGCCCCTCGTCTCCGTGGATTTCATGGGCGACCCCCGTTCGGGCATCATCGACCTTCTCTCGACCAAGGTCCTCGACGGCAACCTGGCCAAGGTCATCGCCTGGTACGACAACGAATGGGGCTATTCCTGCCGGCTGGTCGACCTGGCCAAGTTCGTCGCCAAGTGAGCCCGGCATGAACTTCGTCACCGACCTGGACGTCAAAGGCAAGCTCGTCTTCCTCCGCGTCGATTTCAACGTCCCGTTGGACGACAAGGGCGGCATCCGCGACGACACGCGCATCCGCGCTTCCCTGCCCACGATCGTCTGGCTCCTCGATCACGGCGCCCGCCTGGTCATCGCCTCCCACCTCGGTCGGCCCAAGGGCAAGGTCGACCCGGCGATGAGCCTCCGCCCAGCCGCGCAAAGGCTGGCCGAGCTCATCCCGAACAAGGTCGTCATGGCCCCCGACGTCGTCGGCGACGAGGTCGGGCGGCTGAAGCGCGCCCTGGGGGAGGGCGAAGCGCTCCTCCTCGAGAACGTCCGGTTCTACAAGGAGGAGGAGAAGAACGACCCGGAATTCGCCAGGAAGCTGGCCGAGGATATCGACATCTTCGTCAACGACGCCTTCGGCTCGAGCCACCGGGCCCACGCCTCGGTCGTCGGCATCGCCGACTTCGTTCCGCTCACGGCCGCCGGCTACCTGATGAAAAAGGAGGTCGAGTACCTCAAGAAGGCCATCCACACCCCGGTCAAACCTTACGTGGCCATCCTCGGCGGGGCCAAGGTGTCGGATAAGATCGAGATCATCGAGAGCCTCCTCGGCAAGGCCGACCACATCCTGATCGGCGGCGCCATGGCCTACACCTTCCTGAAAGCCCAGGGCCTGGGCGTCGGTACCTCTCTCGTCGAGAACGACCAGCTCGAAGTGGCCCTGGTCATCCTGGACAAGGCCCGGACGAACGCGGTCAGCTTCCACCTGCCTCAGGATCACCTCCTGGCCAAGGCCGCGGAGGCCGGGGCGATCACGAAGGTCGTGGAATCCCTGCCCTTCCCCGAGGACATGATGGGCGTCGATATCGGTCCCAAGACCGTCGACGCCTACGCCGCGGTCATCGCCACGGCCAGGACGATCTTCTGGAACGGTCCCATGGGCATCTTCGAGATCGACGAGTTCGCCAAAGGGACGATCGGCGTCGCCAAGGCCGTGGCGGCCTCGGGCGCCATTTCCATCGTCGGCGGCGGGGACTCGATCGCCGCCGTGAAGAAGGCCGGCGTCAAGGACAGGATCAGCCACCTCTCGACGGGCGGCGGCGCCTCCCTCGAGTACGTCGCCTACGAGACCCTGCCCGGCATCACCGCCCTGGAAAAGTAGATGGCCGGCCCCGTCCGAGGCCCGTTCATGGCGGGCAACTGGAAGATGAACCTGGGGCTCCGGGAGGCCTCCGATCTCGCCCGGAAGGTTGTCGAGGCGGGACCGGAGCTCACCGACTGCGCCATCGTCCTCATCCCCCCCTTCACCGCGCTCGCCGCGGTCGCCGGCGTCATCGCCGGCTCGGCGGTGGCGCTCGGGGCCCAGGACCTTTTCTGGGAGGACCAGGGCGCCTACACCGGCGAGGTCTCGGGTCCCATGCTCAAAAACGCGCGGTGCGCCTACGTCCTCGTCGGCCACTCCGAGCGGCGCCAGCTTTTCGGCGAGACCGACGAGACCGTCAACCGCAAAGCCCGGGCCGCCCTCCGATCCGGCCTCGACCCCATCGTCTGCGTCGGCGAGGTGCTGGCCGAGAGGGACGGCGGACGGACGCTCGCCCGCGTCGACGACCAGCTGGCCAAGGGCTTGGCCGGCTTGTCGAAAGAGGACATGGCCCGCGTCGTCATCGCCTACGAGCCCGTTTGGGCGATCGGAACAGGGAGGACGGCCTCCCCCGCCCAGGCCGAGGAGGTCCACGCCCATATCCGGGGGCGTCTGAGAGAGATCTATGGAATTGACACGGCCGCTTGTGCTATAATCCTCTACGGCGGCTCCGTCAAGCCGGCCAATTCTTATCCGTTGTTCAGAGAAAAGAACATCGACGGATTCTTGGTCGGAGGAGCTTCACTCGACGCCGGCGGCTTCGTCGCCATCGCCCGGGAAGCCCTTCGAGCCTGTAGGGAAGAGAAGTGAGCGCTTTAATCATCATCCTTCACATCATCGTTTGCCTGATCTTGATCTTCGCCGTCCTGCTCCAGTCGGGCAAGGCGGCGGATCTGGCCGGAGCTTTCGGCGGCGGCGGCAGCCAGACGGCCTTCGGAGCCCGCGGCAGCGCCACCCTGCTCACCAAGTTGACGACCGCGTCGGCCATCCTGTTCATGCTGACGTCGCTCGGCCTGTGGATCATCTCCGGCCGCGGGACGACATCCGTCGTCGGCGGCGAGAAGGCCCCGGCCGCGGCCACGGTGCCGGCGGCCAAGCCCGGGGACAAGACCGCGACGACCGCGCCGTCCGCCCAGCCCGAACAGAAGGCCGAAACGCAGAAGCCTCCCGTCCCGGCCCCGCCTGTGAAGAAATAAACCCGTTTTCATGCCGAAGTGGTGGAATTGGCAGACACGCTAGCTTGAGGGGTTAGTTCCCGCAAGGGATTGGGGGTTCGAGTCCCCCCTTCGGCATACTCCATATCTAGGTTCAATAACAGAGTACATTTCTGTTCTGGAGCTGTCCCGAGCTGCCTATAGCTGTCAAATGGTGTTACATTTTAGGTACACGAAATCGAAGAGTGCACTATAGACCTTCGGCTGATCTGACTAGTAATATCTCACATTCTTTATATATGCCTGGATCGATAATAAATTCATCCTCAATAATCGGAATCTCGATAGTATAACCAGAATAAAATCTGAGCCTGACCTTAAAATTCGTAAACAGTTTTGCTTCGCGCGAAGATGGAGGAGCATCCAATACTAATCTTTGATGTTCCTCTCCATTGGCCACCAGAGCTATTTCTGCGAAGCCCAGTCCGAATATATCTTCATAATCATCTTTGATACCTTTTAAAGCAATTCTATGTAGGATTCCGTCCGAGGAAGAATAGGTCAGCGTTCCGATGTGCTTTTTTTCCTTCTCCCACGGATTTAGCGTGATCGTTTCTGCAGGTTTATATCCGATATATCGGCTCTCCACGGCCGGTAACCCCACTTCAAGCAATGTTCCATCGTATTCCATAATCAGGTTTCCGGTTTCAACATTATAAAGGCGATGATTAGCGGATGCACTACAGCATCCGTACCAAATCGTATGGTAAAATCCCTCATCGAGTTTTCCCTCATCGGCTTCTTCGCTTATCGACCATGCTTCTTTCTGCGCACCATCTGGAAATACTCTATAGGCCGTTGCCCTTAAAGTGGGCCAGTGACCGTTCCAGTTTCCTACCTTCCACGTCGTAATTTGAGAAATGACGGTGCCAAATTGCCCGACTCGGTAGGGATGCCACTTAAATAGATAATTATGGTTTTCTATGATGGCTGATTCGTTGCCAGGCGCGACTTCAATCCGTGAGGTCGAAGTCGCTTTCCAACTGATCTCGTTAGAGACACCCGATTTGCCGGCCGAGCAGAACGTTCCGAATAAGGTTATTATTAAGATCAGGCAACACAAGGCAACCCATCGACAATTTGGCTTTACTTCAAAAATTTCCACTTCTATAACCTCACGACGGAAATAGTAGTTGTTTCTAATCTTATAACCATAATTAGGGGGATTCAAGTCACAAGAAAAGCCCTGCTTGGGGCGTATCAGTTGGATTAAAACCGGTCAATGGTAAGTGCATGAGTGATAATCCTGTCGCGGATCGCCTTCGGGTTCTTGTGGAGCTTCCTACCTAGACGACGGGGAATCTGCTTCGGCTATCCCGGCCTCAGGTTGCCCGCTGGATGAGCTCAAAATTGCTTTGGCGAATGGGCGGAACTGTTACAAATTTAGTGACATTGGACAAGAGCTATGGGTCTAAGTCGTTGTGATAAAATAGGCTAAAGACGGATAATGGGGGTTCGAGTTCCCCCTTCGGCATACCCCAAATCCTCTACGACAGAGCCTCCGGCTAACTTCGGCTGGCAGCCCAGAGGGCGAAGCTGCTTTCGTCCGTCGCGCCCACGGACCGTCCCCGCTCCGCGCCTTTGTGAACGATGACGAAGGTCGGCACCCCTTTGACGCCGAACTCCATGGCCAGCTCCTGGTTCGTCTCCACGTTGATCCGGATGACGGCGACCTCGCCCGCCCGCCGGACGGCCAGCCGCTCGAGGATGGGGTGCATCATGTGGCAGGGTCCGCAGGTCGGCGAATAGAAGTCCGCCAGCACCGGCAGGGTCGAGTTGTGAAAAAGATTGAGGATGCCCACCGGGCCGGGCTCGAGGATCTGGCCCGGTTCCGGCAGGGGCGACTTGCACCGGCCGCAGAGGACCTTCTTGCCGCGCGCGGCCAGGGGAAAATTATTCGTCGTGCCGCACGTGCCGCAGCTGACTTTCGCCGTATCGTCGGTCATGTCTCCTCCTGGCCTCCGGCCCGCCGCCGCCCGGCTATTTCTTGATCGAGTACGGCGGGACAGGCGGGATCTCGCGTCCCTTGGTCTTCAGATCTTCGAGGATGACCTCGATGGCCTTGTTGAGCTGGTCGTCGATGCCGGCGAATTCCCGGGCCGGATCGTTGTCGACGACGATGTCGGGCTCGACGCCGACGCCCTCGATGATCCAGCCCTTGCCGTCCGGGCTGTAAGGCGCGAACTCGGGCTTGTTGAGAAAACCGCCGTCGAGAAGCGGCAGGGTGCCGCGGATGCCGACGACGCCGCCCCAGGTGCGCTTGCCGATGACCTTGCCGAGCTTCAGGTATTTGAACCGGTAAGGGAAGATGTCGCCGTCGGAGGCCGAGAATTCGTCGCAAAGGCAGACCTTGGGGCCGATGAAGGCCGCTCCGGGGTCGGGGCCGGGGGCCTGGTTGCGGGCCACCTCGACCATGACCATCTCCCGGACGAGCCGGTCGATGATCATCGGCGAGACGTTGCCGCCGCCGTTGCCGCGGACGTCGATGATCAGGGCCTTCTTGCGCAGCTGCGGATAGAAGTGCTTGACGAACTCGTTGAGGCCGTCGACGCCCATGTTCGGGACGTGGATGTAGCCGACCTTGCCTCCCGTGGCCTTGTCGACCTTGGCGATGTTCGCCTCCACCCAGTCGTTGTAGTAGAGCGCGTTTTCTGTTTCGATGGGCACGACGACGACGTCGCGGGCGGCCTGGCCGTCGGCGCCTGCCGCGACCTTGAGGGTGACCTGCTTTCCGGCCGTGTTGTAGAGGGCCTCGTAGATATCGGTCATCTTGTCGAGCGGGCGGCCGTTGACGGCCAGGATGAACTCCCCTTCTTTGACATTGACGCCGATCTCGGTCAGGGGGGAGCGCAGCCCGCGGTCCCAGTTCTGGCCCTTGAGGATCTTGGCGATGCGGGCGAAGCCGGTCTTGGGATCACGCTCGAACTTCGCCCCGAGCATCCCGACCTTGACCTTCGGCGCGGCGGGCATCTCCCCGCCGCCGACATAGGTGTGCCCGGAGCTGAGCTCGCCGATGAGCTCGCCGAGGACGTAGGTCAGATCGGCCCGGTGGTTGACGGCGGAGGCCAGGGGCTTGTAGCGAAGCCGGAGCGCGTCCCAATCGACGCCGTTCATGTTCGGAGCATAGAAGAACTCCTTCATCTGCCGCCAGCACTCCTCGTAGATCTGGTCCCATTCCTGGCGCAAATCCAGGGCCACATCCATCCCCGAGAGATCGAGCTTCGTCTCGAGGCTGATCGGACCCTTGGGCAGGTCGATGATGCCGTAGGCGCGGTCCTTCCGGACGAGCATCTTCTTGCCGTCGGCCGAGACCTCGTAGCCCTCGAACGGGCCCAGGTCCTTTTCCTTGAGCTCGGCCAGGTCGTAGAGCATCAGCGAGG
>JBAVUQ010000178.1:0-2301 GCA_049696855.1 Candidatus Aminicenantales bacterium | reverse complement strand
TGTCGCCGAGTCCGAGGACGCGGGTGCCATCGCTGATGACGGCCACGGAATTCCACTTATTGGTGTATTCGTAGGCCTTCTGCTTATCGACCTGGATCTCCTTGCAGACGGCGGCGACGCCGGGCGTGTACCAGATCGCGAAATCGTTGAAATCGCGGACCCGGCACTTCACGGCGGTGCCCATCTTGCCCTTGTAGAACTTGTGGAGCCTCGGGGCGTCCAAGGAAGGCTGCTGGGCCTTGGCCAGCAACTCTTCGACGGTGACTTTCTTCATGAACAACCTCCTCGAAAATTGGAAGCCACATCATAAATACGGGGCCCCGAAAAGTCAATCGTTTTCGGCCTCCTCGGCCGGGACGACGTCGAGGCGCTTGCCCCTGCGTCTCAGGCGGCCGAAGGGGATCTTGAGATCGTGGCTGAAGCCGAGGACCCAGCCCTCCGATTCGGCCCGGGCCAGGAGGGCCTTCTTGGCGTCAAAGGTCTCGACCGGATAGAGGTCGAAGCTCATGATATAATCGAGGTCGACGTGGGCCGCCGTGGGCACGGCGTCGGCCGCATAGAAGAACGTTTTCCCGGCGGACGTGACCCTGACCCCCTGGTGGAAGGCCGTGTGTCCGGCGACGAGGACGGCGTCGACGCCCGGCGCGATGGGCCCGTCGCCATCCATGAGGACGAGGAGGCCCGATTCGGCGAGCGGCTCGATCCTCGCGGGCATGTAGCTCGGCCTGTCGCGTTCGACGGGCTTGAGCGCTTGTTCCCACTCGCCGCGCTGGACGACATACCGCGCCCGGGGAAAGGCGGGCGCCCATGTGCCGTCGGCCTGTTTCAAGGTATTCCCGCCGCAGTGGTCGAAGTGGAGGTGGCTGTTGACCACGATGTCGATGTCCTCGGGGCCGAGGCCGAGCTCAGCGAGTGACTCAAAAAGTCCCGGGCGGCGCTCAAAGGAATAGAAGTCGACATGGCGCCGGCCGACATCGGGCCCGACGCCCGTGTCGAGCAGGAGCGTTGCGTCCGGGGTCCGGACGAGGTAACAGTTCAAGGCCAGCGTGACCCGGTTCTCGCGGTCGGGCGCGGCCTTCGAGGCCCAGAGCGTCCTCGGAACGACGCCGAACATCGCTCCGCCGTCGACCCGGAACGTCCCGTCGAGAAGGCGGATGATCTCGAAATCGCCGATCACGATCCGGTCGGACCCCGGGATCATGGCTTGTCCAGGCGGGCCTCGAGGGCCGACCGGCTCGACGTCGCGAGACGGATCTCGCCCGTGTCCATGCGGATGGCGTCGACCGGGCAGGCCTCGACACAGAAGCCGCAGAAACAGCAGCGGTTGAGGTCGACCACGAACTTGGCCGGGATCTTCTGGATCTCGGGATCGGTGTCTTCGGCCGCCTCGACGGTGATGCACTCGGACGGGCAAACCGTGACGCAGAGCATGCAGGAGACGCAGCTCGGCCGGCCGTCCTCGCGCGGCCGGAGGCGGTGGAGGCTGCGGTGGCGGGGCGAGAGCGCCTTTTGGACCTCGGGGTACTGGATGGTCACGGCTCCCCTTCTCCGGGTCCTGACGCCGAAGAGCCTGAGCGTATGGAAGGTCATGTTGACGAAGAAGTGGCGCGCGGTGATCGCCGCCCCTCTCACCATCTCCTTGAGGACCCTCCAGCCTTTGACCATGATTCTCCTATCGCACCGCCAGGATGAGCCCGGTCGCGAGGATGTTGACGACCCCGAGGGGAACGAGGACCTTCCAGCCGAGGTCCATGATCTGATCATAGCGGAATCGCGGGTAGGTCCAGCGCGTCAGGATCTGGAGCCAGCAGAAGAAGAGCACTTTCAGGTTGAAGGCCAGCACGCGCAGGACGGTCACCACCCAGGGCGCCGCCTTGAGGCCCCCGCCCCAGGGGAAGACGAATCCCGCGTCGCCGAGCCAGGGCACCTGCCAGCCGCCGAAGAAGAGCGTCGTGGCCAGCGACGCCAGGACGATGACCTCGAGGAAGTCGGTGAACATGAACAGGCCGAACTTGAGCCCGCCGTACTCCGTGTAGAAGCCGATGATCTCCGATTCGCCTTCGGGACAGTCGAACGGCACGCGCTTCGTTCCGGCCATGCCGGCCAGGTAGAAGACGACGAAGCCGAGCGGCTGGAGAAAGATGCCCCACTTGGGCAGGAAGCCGAAGAGGTGTCCGCCCTGGGACTCGACGATCCGCGACAGGCTGAGCGAGGGGAAGACCATGACCAGGCCGACGAGCGACAGGCCCAGGGCGACTTCGTAGGAGATGAGCTGGGCCGCGCCGCGGAGACTGCCGATCA
>JBAVUQ010000177.1:0-4538 GCA_049696855.1 Candidatus Aminicenantales bacterium | reverse complement strand
CAGCGCATCCCCGAGATCATCCGGCTGCTCAAGGAGGGACGGGATATCGCTCTCGTGTCCGACGCCGGAACGCCGGGCATCTCCGACCCCGGGTTCCCTCTCATCCGCGAAGCGCTCAAGGAAGGTCTCCCGGTCGTCCCAATCCCGGGCCCCTCGGCCGTGACGGCGGCCCTGTCGGCCGCGGGACTGCCGACCCACCGCTTTCTCTTCGTCGGATTCCCTCCGCCAAAGAAGACGGGGCTGCGTAAGTTCCTCGAGGCCCTGGCCCGTGAGGACGCCACCCTCGTCTTTTATCTGCCGACGCGGCGCCTGGCCGAGTTCCTGGGCGCTGTCGTTGAGCTCCTCGGCGACAGGCGAGTCGTCGTGGCAAGAGAGCTGACCAAGATCCACGAGGAGTTCCTCAGGGGAACGGCGTCGGAGCTTTCCGCCGCGATCGGATCACGGACCATCAAGGGGGAGGCGACCGTTCTTGTTGACGGGTCCCGCTAGATCAGCCGCAAGATCAGGGCTGTCACGCGCCATAAAGAACTCTATAATATACTTGACAAACTCTTACTCAGGAGGCTTTCAATGGCTATCATCAGATGGGATCCCTATCGGGACATGATCACCCTGAGAGACCGGATGAACAGGCTTTTCGAGGATTTGCCCGGATCCAAGGGCGAGGAGAAGGACCTCATGACCCACACCTGGGCCCCCTCGGTCGACATCTACGAGACCGAGAACGAGGTCGTCCTCAGCGCCGAGATCCCCGGCGTCGACGAAAAGGACGTCGAGATCAAGGTCGAGGACGGCAATCTGACCCTTCGCGGGGAACGGAAATTCGAGAAGGAAACGAAGGAAGAGAACTACCACCGCATCGAGCGCTCGTACGGGTCGTTCTTCCGTTCCTTCGCCCTGCCGAGCTACATCGATCAGGACAGGATCGAAGCCGAGCACGAGAACGGCGTCCTCAAGATCCGGATGCCCAAGCGGGCCGAGGTCAAGCCCCGCAAGGTCAAGATCCTGAAGCCCGTTCAGATAACGGCCGAAAAGCCGAAGAAGTAAAGCGTGTTTTCTACGCCTTAGAAGAGGTGTGACTCAGGCTTGAGCAAGGGTTATCGCTCTGACGTCCCTTGCCCCTGCCTTTTTTAAAACCCGCGCGCACTCCCGGATGGTCGCCCCGGTCGTGGTGACGTCGTCAATGAGGATGAGCGTCCTGCCCAGGACTCTGTCCGCGTGTTTGACGGTGTAGGCTCTCCGGACATTGCGTTCGCGGTCGGCCGCGCGCAGGCCCGCCTGGGCAGGACGGTTTACGGTCTTTACGAGCACACCCGCGAGGACATCGAGCCCTCGCCTCGACGCCAGATCCCGGGCCAGGAGGCGGGCCTGGTTGAACCCCCTGTCCCTCCTTCGCGAGGGATGGAGCGGGACGGGAACGAGAAGCTCCGCGTTCTCCCATAACAACTGGTCGCCGGACAAGCACGAATCGGCGAACCGGGCCAAGGGCCGGCTGAGCGGGGCGTACTTCCGGTACTTGAAGAGCAGGATGATGTCCTTGAGGGCACCCCCGTAGACGCCGCAGGAGCGCTGACGCGAGAAGGCCGGGGCCTCTCTCGAACAGCGGCCGCAGAGATGGTCTTCCATGCCCCCGGCCTCGAACCGGCCGCAGAGCGGGCAGACGGGCCCGACCCGGGGCGTGAGCTTCCCCAGACACTCGCCGCAGACGATCTTTTCGCCGGCGCGCTCGAGCGGCTCCCGGCAGATGTGGCAGAAAGACGGGAAAACGAGAAGCCCGGCCAGCCGGACCAGTCCGGCCGCTCCCGCCCGCAAGGAAAGGGTCACTGGGCCCCGAGCTCTTCCTCCGCCTTTTCCTGGCAGTTGATGCAGAAGGGCGTCCAGGGCACGGCCCCGAGCCTCT
Organism: Candidatus Aminicenantales bacterium; assembly: GCA_049696855.1. Lineage (GTDB taxonomy): Bacteria > Acidobacteriota > Aminicenantia > Aminicenantales > Saccharicenantaceae > RBG-16-66-30. The sequence continues at coordinate 2,638 of JBAVUQ010000177.1, read as the reverse complement.
TGGCGCTGATCTCCTTTTGGCAGATCTGGCAGACGCCGAATTCGCCGTGCTCGAGCCTCTTGAGGGCCTCGTCGATGAGCAGGAGCTTCTCTCGATCGCCGTCGGACAGGCTGAGGAGGAATTCCTTGGTGTAGGAGGTCTCCGCCTTGTCGACCAGGTCCTGGGCGACGTTGGAGTCCATCTCCTTGCTCTCGGTGATGGTATCGGTGAGCTTGCGGGTGATGCTCTCCTTCTTGGCGGCCAGCAGCCTCCGGAATTCGTCTTTCTCTTTCTTGTTCAGCTTTCGAAGCATCGGTCCATCCCTTCATTTGGCGTAGTGCCGGCCCCCGACGATGGTCAGGGCCCGGTAGACCTGTTCGAGCAGGACGACGCGCGCGAGCTCGTGGGAAAAGGTCATGCGCGACAGCGACATCGTCAGGTCCGCCCGTTCCCGGATCCGGTCCGCGAGCCCGAGGAAGCCGCCGACGACGAAGGCCACCGGCTTTCCCGAGTCCGATCCCCGGCCGCGGAGGAAGCGGGCGAATTCATCGGATGTCATCTCCTTCCCGTGATCGTCGCAACAGACCACGTAAGCTCCTTCGAGATGTTTTTCGAGTCCGCGCGCTTCGACGTCCTTGATCCTGGCGGCCTGCTTTTCCTCCAGCCCCCGGGCCTCGCGGGTCTCGATGATCTCGACCGCCGCGAGGGACCTGATGCGCGCTTCGTAAAAACCCTGCAACCCCCGCAACTCGGGATTCTTCGTCCTGCCGGGCCAGAGGAATGTCAGGCGCATCGCCGAAAACGCGCTAACACAATAACGATTCGATATCGGGTTGTCAACCCCTGCGCTCCAATGCCGCCGGACGGGGGGCCGGGGCGTTTCAAAAGTCGAGCCGGGGCGCGTCGCCCCAGAGCTTTTCGAGGGCGTAGCGGTCCCGCGCGGCCCGCGAGAAGACGTGGACGACGAACGAGCCGTAGTCGAGCAGGACCCATTCGGCCGACTCGCGGCCTTCGACGCTGAGCGGACGGTGGCCGGCCGGCTTGAGCGACGCTTCGACCGCCTCGGCGACGGCCTCGTTCTGCCGGGATGAATGCCCGTGGGCGATGAGGAAGAAGTCGGTGAATGAGGCCAGCTCCCGCAGGTCGAGGACGCAGAGGTCCTCGGCCTTCCGGCCCAGGGCGGCCTCGACCGCCAGACGGACCTCGGCGGGCAGGCTCCTCTTGGTAAACCGTTTTTTCTTTTCTTCGGGCATGGTTTCTAACGACCTCGATAGAGTTGGCGATCGCGGATATAAGCGGCGACCGAGCGGGGCACGAGCCCCTCCAGGGATTCGCCGCGGCGGACCCGGTCCCGGACGGCCGTCGAGGACACGTCCAGGGCCCGGATGGGAACGAGGATGATGCGGAACCGCGGCGGGACGGGCCCGGAGAGGCGGCCGGCCTCGGCCAGCGGTCCGATGGCCTCGCGCAGGCGTCCGCCGAGAACATTCCGGGCGCGCTCGAGATCGAAGCCCGGGCGCCCCGTCACGAGAAACAGGCACGCGGCCAGGACCTTCTCGTATTCGTGCCACGTCCCGATGTCGAGGAAGGCGTCGATCCCGACGATGAAGAACAGCCGCGCTTTGGGAGACATGGCCCGGACCTTGCGCAAGGTCAGGATGGAATAGGATCTGCCGCGCGCCTCGACTTCGATCGGCGAGACCTCGAAGCCCTTCCGCCGCCGGCAGGCGAGCTCGACCATCCGAAGCCGGTCGGCCGCCGGGGCGGCGCCTCCCCCGGCCTTGTGGGGAGGGATGTACGAGGGGATGAAGAGGACGCGGTCGAGACGGGCCAGGCGGCGGACCTCGGCGGCCGCCCGCAGATGTCCGAGATGGATGGGATCGAACGTTCCGCCGAAAAGCCCGATCGTCTCCATCAGGCTTGTTCCCCCGATCCCTTCACGGGGGGCGCCCCGCTGCCGTCCTTCTCCGCGAGCCGCCCGAGCGTCCGGGCCACGGCCTCGACGAGCGGCTTGAGCCCCTCGGCCTTGAGCGCCGAGATGGCGAAGACGGGGATCTTCTTGCGCGAGGCCATGCGCCGCAGGCGGACGAGACGCGACTTGTCGTCGCCGAGGAGGTCGACCTTGTTGGCCGCCAGGATCTGGGGGCGCGCCGCGATCTCGGGCGAGAAGGCCTCGAGCTCCTTCATGAGGACCCGGAAATCCTCGAGCGGGTCGCGGCCCGAATACGGCGAGACGTCGACGATATGGACGAGAAGCTTCGTCCTCTCGATATGGCGAAGAAAGCGGATGCCCAGACCCTGACCGAGGTGGGCCCCTTCGATGAGGCCGGGAATGTCGGCGACCACGAACGAGCGGTACTCGCCGATGTCGACGACGCCGAGGTTCGGGGCGAGGGTCGTGAAGGGATAGTCGGCGATGAGCGGCCTGGCCGCCGAGATGCGCGAGATGAGGGTCGATTTCCCGGCGTTGGGAAAGCCGACCAGGCCGACGTCGGCGATGAGCTTGAGCTCGAGGAAGAGCTCCTTCTCCTCGCCGGGACGGCCGGGCTGCGATTCGCGCGGCGCCTGGTGGGTCGACGTGGCGTACGAGGCGTTGCCGCGGCCGCCGCGGCCGCCGCGGGCGGCGACAAAGGTCTGGCAGTGCGCGGCCAGGTCGGCC
>JBAVUQ010000176.1:0-2629 GCA_049696855.1 Candidatus Aminicenantales bacterium | reverse complement strand
GGCGGACTCTCAACGGCCGAGGAGCTCCCTGGCCGCGCGGGCGATATGCGAAGCGCTGATGCCGAACCGCTCGATGAGCTCGTCCGGCTTCCCGGACCGCGGCAGCTCGCGGATGCAGAGGTGCCTGAGCGCGGCCCGCCCGGTCAGGATGGAGGCGACGGCTTCGCCCAGCCCGCCGGCGGCGTAATGGTCCTCGACGACGACCACGCGGCCGCCCGTTTCCGCGACCTCGCGAAGGATCGCGGCGCTGTCCAGGGGCGCGACCGAATAGGCGTCGATGACGCGGAGGCCGATGCCTTCCTTGCCGAGCGCCTCGAAGGCCTTGAGCGCCTCGTGGACGGTGATCCCGGCGGCGATGACCGTGACCGTGTCCCCCCCGGTCTTCCGCAGGACCTTCGAGCCGCCGATGGGGAACGTCTCGCCCGGACCGTAGAGGACGGCCGTCGCCGGTCGCGACGTCCGGATGTAGCACATCCCTTTGTGGGCGGCGGCCGCGGCGACGCAGGCTTCCGAACTCACGGCGTCGCTCGGGTAGAGCACGACGCACCCCGGGATCGGCCGGAATATGGCCAGATCCTCGAGGCCCATCTGGGAGGGACCGTCCTCGCCGATGCTGACCCCGACATGCGAGCCGCAGACTTTGATGTTCGAGAAAGAGTAGGCGGCCATGCGGATCTGGTCGTGGGCCCGGGACAGAAAGGCCGCGAACGTGGCGACGAACGGGATGTAGCCCTTGGCCGCCAGCCCGATGCCCAGGCCGATCATGTTTTGTTCGGCGATGAACGCCTCGAAGGACCGGCCGGGGAACGATTCGAAGAACTTGTCGGCGTAGGTCGAGTTCTTGACGTCCCCGTCGATGGCCACGACGAGGGGGTTGACGCCGCCGAGCTTGAGCAGGGCGTTGCCGTAGGCCAGGCGCGTGGCCGTCTTCTCCGTGTAGGCGGTCGGCGGGAATTCGGTCGAAGCGGCCAGGACCCTCTTCTTGAAGGGCCTGGGCCTGCGGATGGACCGCCGCGATTCGATCTCGGGAAGAGGGCCGATCTCCTCGAGGGCGCGGAGGAGCTCGTCGGCCTTCAGGGGCCTGCCGTGCCAGCCGTTCTTGTCCTCGACGAAGCTCACGCCTTTCCCCTTGATGGTCCGGGCCAGGATGACCGTGGGCTGGCCCTTCTTTCCGGTTCGCTTGAGCGCCGCCAGGATCTTGTCGATCTTGTGGCCGTCGATAATGATGGCCTCCCAGCCGAAGGCCCGGAATTTGCGGGCCAGGGCGGACAGGTGGTGCTGATGCATGGTCGGCCCCGATTGGCCGAGCCGGTTGACGTCGACCAAGGCGATGAGATTGCGGAGCTTCCACAAGGCCGCATCGGCGGCCGCTTCCCAGACCTGGCCTTCGGCGCACTCTCCGTCGCCCAGGAGCACGAAGGTCCGGGCCGGGGATTTGTCGAGTCTCTGAGCGAGGGCGATCCCGGCGCCGACCGAAAGGCCTTGGCCGAGCGAGCCTGTCGCGGCCTTGACCCAGGGCATCCGCGGAGTCGGGTGGCCTTCGAGGTCGCTCGTGATCTTCCTGAGGTCGAGCAGGCTCTCGAGCGGAATGATCCCGGCCTCGGCGTAGGCGGCCCAGAGGAGGGGCGCGGCGTGGCCCTTGGACAGAACGAATTCATCATTGGCCGGGTCGTGCGGGTCCTGCGTGTTCCAGCGCATCTCCGAAAAGAACAGGCAGGCAGCGAGATCGGCCGCGGACAGGCAGGACGTCGGGTGTCCCGAGCCGGCGGCCGTGGTCATGCGCAGGCAGTGGATGCGAAGGCGGGTGGCGATCTTGTGGAGGTCGTCGATTTTGGCCATGGGATGGTCCTCCTTGGCGATCGTGGGAATGGCTCTCGAAGGGGTCATGATAACATGAAAAAGGGAGCGGGCAAAGCCGGGACAGGCGCCGGGACAGGCGCGATAGGTCCTATCGCCAGCTCTTACAGGATTGGCCAGGCCTTCGGCAGAAAGATCTGCTCGTAGAGGGCCATGGCATAGCGGTCGGTCATGCCGGCGATGAAGTCCCCGACCCGGACGATGACGGGGTCGCCTGCGGGATAAGGCCGCACGTAGTCTTGCGGCCGCTCCATGATGTAGGCGAAGAGGTCGCCGATGATCTTCTCGGTCTTGCGGAGCTCGTCGCGGGCCGCGGAATTGAAATAGACGTTTTGATAGAGGAACTCCCGGAGCTCGACGACGGCCTTCATGATCCGGTCGCTCATGGCGATCCGCTCGAGCTTCGTGGCCAGGCTGGCCTCGACGATGTCCATGACCATCCGGTCGATCCGGGTCGCGTGCCACTTGCCCAGGACCTTGACCAGGCCCGCGGGGATGTCTTCATCCTTGATGATCCCGGCCCGGAGGGCGTCGTCGATGTCGTGGTTGACGTAGGCGACGACGTCAGACACGCGGACGACCTGGCCTTCGAGGGTCAGGGGCATGTCCTCGACATCCTCGTCGAAGATCTCGCCGCGGCCCTTGGAATGCTTCTGGATGCCGTCCCGCACTTCGAAGGTCAGGTTGAGCCCCTTGCCGTCGTACTCGAGCTTCTCGACGACGCGCAGGCTCTGGTCGGCGTGATGGAAGCCGTGCGGCAGGAGCTTGCGCA
>JBAVUQ010000175.1:0-27653 GCA_049696855.1 Candidatus Aminicenantales bacterium | reverse complement strand
TGAAGGTCCTGGCGGAAGCCGTCGAGCCTCTCAAGGGCTACGAACGTCACGACCAGACCGAGTACACGAGCCTTTCCCCCTTCACCCGTTTTGTCGATGCCTGCGCCCCGGAATCCATGCCGGCCCGGAAGTTCAGGATCCGCGTCGACAGGTTCCTTGCGGGCAGGGACCCGGTGATCGCGGAGGAGCTCAGGACCATGATGAGCGGCTGGCGGGACAACCACGCCCTCGTCCTGCCCTTACTGGCCTTGTCGCCGGCGTTGAGGGAGATCGAACCCCTTTCGCTCAACCTGGCCCGGGCCTGCGAGATCGGGCTCGAAGCGTTAGGCCGCCTGGCGAAGGGCGAAAACCTGCCCGCATCGTGGGTGAAGGAGAAGTCCGCGATCCTGGCCGAGGCCTCCAAGCCGGCCGCCCATGCCGGGTTGATCGTCGTCACCGCGATCGGCCGGCTGGTCGAGGCCTGTGGAGATCAGGCCAAATGACGGGCCCGGTCCCGCGGCCGTCCTATCTCGTCCGTCCGGCCCCCGCGGATTTCCACCCCGGCGACGCCGCCGCGCCCTGGGCCGCCGTTCCGCCTCTCGCCGTCGACCACTTTCTCTGGTTGAATAACGGCTGTCGTCCTACGGTCGAGGCCCGGGTGTGCTGGACGCCGCGTTTTCTCTACGTCCGCTTCCGGGTCGAGGAGAAGCGGGTCCGGGTCAGATATACGAAGTTCCAGGACCCCGTCTACAAGGACAGCTGTGTCGAATTCTTCGTCGATGCTTTCCCGGAGCTCGGCCAGGGTTACGTCAATTTCGAGACGAACGCCATGGGGACGCTGCTCTCCGCCTTCGGGCCGGACCGCTCGCACCGGAGGCCGCTCTGGCCCGAGGACCTGGCCGATTACGAGGCGGCCGGCTCGATCCGCGGGCCGGTCGACGGGGAATACGGCGCCGATTCCTGGACCCTCGAGTACCGGCTGCCCCTCGGGCTCTTCGGCAAGATCTACGGCGAAGAGATCGTCCCCGGCCATCGCTCGGCGGCGAACTTTTATAAATGCGGCGACGAGACCGAGGTGCCGCACTACGGGGCTTGGAGCCCTGTCGGAACGGCATCCCCCGATTTCCACCGGCCGGAGTTCTTCGGCGAGCTCATATTCGGCTGAGGCCGCGGCGACGCGGCGGCGCCCTGGTCATCATATGGTCTGGCAAGGGCCAAACGTGCTATGATTGCGGGCTCATGCCCGGAAATGGAAATACAGGAGGCCGGCCCGTCGTTCGGCTTTGGGCCGGGGCTCTCACTGTCGCGCTCGTCGCCTTCGTTATCAGCGGCCTCTATTTTTTTGTCCGTCAGTTCATGAAGGACGAGGTCTGGCGCTTCGACCTGGGCTTGGTCAACAAATCGCTCGCCGCGGCCGCGTTCTTCCTCCTGATCGTCTCGATGGCGCTGACGGGAATGTCATATTTTTCGAGGCGTTCCGCGAGGCCGTTGGCCTATCGAAAGCATCTCGGTCTCGTCGGATTCTGGACCGCCCTCGCGCACGCGGCCGTCACCCATTTCCTGCTTCCCGCGGTCGGACTTCGCCCGGAGAGGAAGATCGAAGCGTTGAATTCCGACTGGCCCGGCATCGCCGCCCTTGTTCTCTTCGGGGCGATGGCGCTCGTTTCCCGTGCCGGCATCAAGGGCCGCCTGGGCGGGGATGCCTGGAGGAGGCTCCTCCGCTACGGCGGGTACGCCGGGCTCGTTCTCGCCGCCGGGCACGCCGCCTTGCTCAAATGGTCCAGCTGGACCAGCTATTTCCGGACTTTCGACCCCGTCCTGCCGTCTCTTAGCCTGCCCCTCGCCGTGTTCGCCGCGTCTGCCGTCGTGCTGCGGCTGGCCGTCTGGATCTCGGCGAGGCGAAATTCCTGAGGCCTACTTCAGCTTTTCCTGGCCCTTGAACTCGCGGTAGGGGCTGAGGTAGGTCAGCGTTTCCCGGTCGTCCTGGGTGGTCGCCCCGCCGACCATGCGTCCGACGAGCTCGCCGATCCCGGGACCGAGCATGAACCCCTGCCCGCACATCCCGACGGCCAGCAGGTACCCCTCGAGCTCGCGGGTCCAGCCGACGATCGGCGAGCCGTCCGGGGTCATGGGATAAAGGCCGCGCCAGGTCCTTCGGACGCGGAGGTTCCTGAGCCGGGGTATGAGTCCGACCATCCGGTCGGCGACCATGGGCAGGAAGGAGCTCGTCTCGCGAACGTCCTGACCCCAGATGCTGGGGCTGGGCGTGATGCAGAAGATGACCTGGCCCGTGGCGTGCTGATAGAAGTAATAGTTGGCCGAGCCGGCCACCGGCCGGATGTCGACGACCATGGGCCCGAGGAAGCGGGCCACGGCCTCGGTTACGGCGGCCTCGTGGGAATCGGGCCGGACGGGGACGTCGACGCCGGCCAGGGCCGCGACCTCCGCGCCCGAGGGCCCGGCCGCGTTGACGACGATCGCCGCGCCGTACTCGCCCTTGTCCGTGCGCACGCCCGTCACACGGCCGGCGGATACGGCCAGGGCCGTCACGCGTTCGCCGAAGTGGAACACGGCCCCGAGCGACCTCGCCCGGCGGTAAAAGGCGTGGACGGCGAGCAGGGGAGAGGCGTTTCCGTCGTCGGGCGAAAAGGTGCCGCCGATGAGCCCGTCCGGGCTGAGGTCGGGGATGATCGCGAGGAGGCCGGCCGCGTCATGCCAGTCGATGGCCAGGCCGTAGCGTTTCTGGACGGCGAGGAGCTCCTTGAGGGTCCGTTCCTCCTCGGGCCGATAGGCCACATAGCTATAGCCCCCCTTGAGCCACTCGATGTCGTCCCCATGGATCTCTTTCCAGGCGGCGAAGATCTCCAGGCTGCGCAGGCACAGGCGGATCTTGGCCGGGTCGGAATGCGTGGCCCGGAGCCCGCCGATGGCCCGCTTGTTCGAGCCCTGGCCGACGCTCGGGAATTGATCGATGACGAGAACCTTGAGGCGGGATTCGGCCAGGGTCATGGCGATGGGCGTACCAACGCTTCCGGCGCCGACAACGATGGCGTCGAAGCTCTTATTCGTTGTCATGGCCTTTGTCCTTCCCGTCGAAGCCGGCGAAGACGCCCATCGGGACCTCGACGAAGAGCGGCCGCTTCGGCTGGTCGACGACGTCGGCGTCGGGCACTCCCTCCTCCCGGAAGATGCGGTGGATGAGGGGCGTGCAGGTCTTGGCCCCGCACGAGCCCATGCTCGTTCGGGTCAGGGCCTTGATCTCGCTGATGTCGCGCACGCCCTGGCGGATGAGCCGGCGGATCTCGCCGGCCGGGACCCGCTCGCAGCGGCAGACGATGGCGTCCTCGGACGTCCGCTTGACGTACTGGCCGAGGGGCTCGGCCGTCTCGGGCGGCTGGACCCTGATGCCGGCGATCCTCTTGGCGTACTCGCGGGGGGCCCGGACTTTGACGATGACGGTGCGGTCATTAGCCTTGAGGACCCTGACCGCCCCGACCTCGACCTGGCCGAGGGCGTTCCCTTCGGTGTCCTCGACGACGACGCGGTCCCCGGCTTTGAGGCGTTCCTTGAGGAGCTCGAAGGGAATGGCCACGGTCGGGAATTCCGGATCTTTGCGATAGTCGACGAGGGTGATGGCCAATCCGGGGCAGATGGCGACGCATTTCTCGCAGCCGGAGCACACCCCGCCGCCGTTCGCGCCGAGGAACGTCGGAAGAAGCCGGATGTCCGTCTTGTCCATGTCGATGAGGTGGTTGGGGCAGACCGCCGTGCACGGGTCGCAGGGGATCTCCTGGGTGCAGTGAATAACCGGGAAGACCCCCTTGTCTTCGCCCGGCGTCCGCTCGCTCACGGTCGCTCCGGGCTTCGACTTCAGGATCTCCGCGGTCCGGTACCAGTCTGCGGAGATCCCGCCGACGTCATGGCCCAGCGCCCGGGCCACTTCGAGCCCCCGGATCTTGCCGGAGAAGATGGCCGCCGAGGCTTCGGCGATCTCCTCGGCGTCGCCCGCGGCGAAGGCAGGGAGCCCGAATTCCCGGGCTTTCTCATAGAACTCGCTGACGGGATCGAGGCCGACGGCGATAAGCAGGGTGTCGCAGGCGAACGACCGCTCGGTTCCCGGGACCGGCCGGAATTTCCCGTCGACACGGGCGATCGTCACCGATTCGACGGCGTCCGCGCCGTTGGCGCTGACGACCGTGTGAGACGTGTAGACGGGCACGCCCAGCCGGGCCAGCTTGTCCCGGTGGACCTTGTATCCGCCGCATTCCGGCAGGACCTCGACCAGCCCGACGACGGCGATGCCGGCCTGGAGGGCGTGATAGCCGGCGATCAAGCCGACGTTGCCGCCGCCGACGATGAACAGACGCTCCGCCGGCTTGACCAGGTCCCTGTTGACGAGCGTCTGGAACGCGCCGGCGCCGTAGACGCCGGGCAGCGTGTTGCCGGGGAAGGCCAGGTTCTTCTCCCGGGCGCCCGCGGTCACCAGGAGGATCTCCGGCTCGACGAGGACGTACCGCCTGTCCGCGACCAGGACGCCGACTTTCTTGTCGCTGTACACGGCCAGGGCCGAGCTCTGAAGCCAGACCTGGACGCCGGGGAACGAACGGACCTCGTTCTCAAGGCGCGTGGCGATGTCAATGCCCCGCGTCCCGGCGTAAACGGCGTCGATCGAGCCGAAGAAGCGATGAGTCTGCAGGACGAGCTTGCCGCCGAGCCGGTGTTTGTCGTCGATGAGGAGCGTTTCGATGCCCCGCCGGCCGAGCTCGATCGCGGCGGAAAGCCCGGCCGGACCGCCGCCGATGATCAGGACGGGCACGCGGACGGTCTCGATCGGGTTCGCCTTCTCGAGACCGGCGGCCCGGGCGTCGATCCGGGGAAGCTCCGGCAGCCCCTCGACGGGCTCGACGCGGACCCCGGCCCGGACAAGCTCCATGCAGGCCTTGACAGGGACGCCGTCGGCCAGGACGAGGCACTGGGAGCACTGGCCGTTGGCGCAGAAGATCCCCTGGGCGGCGCCGTCCTTCGAATGGTGTCCGAAGACGCGGATGCCCGCGGCGAACAGGGCGGAGGACAGGGTCTCGCCCTCCATGGCCTCGAGGGTCCGGCCCTTCCAACTGAAGGCGACCCGGGGCCTAGAGGGGATGAGCAGAATGGGGTGCTGTTCGATACGGTACATGTACGGCCAATCTCCTCTGGTCTTCGACGGACGGCCCAAAAGAGCGCTATTATAGCACAGAGAAACCGGAGGAGGTCAACGATCCGGAGTTGATGTATAATCGCTTTCCATGGCCCCGAAACGCGGCATTCTCCTCCGGACCGGAGCGGCCGGGCTGGCCCTCGCGCTCATGTGGGGAACCGCCGTCGTTGCGCCGGCCGCGCCGAGGCCCGCCGGCCAGACGACGGCGCAGGCTGAAACGCGGGCCGCCGAAACGGGCGATCGCCTCACCTTGAAAGAGGCCGGCCGGGAGTTCCTCAGCGACACCGGCCGGATCTGGTCCTCGCCGGCCCGCATCAAGGCCAAAAACATCGTTCCGCTCGTCGGCCTGGCCGCGGCCACGGCGTTCCTTATCGCCTCGGATGAGTCCATCCGCGATGGCGTCCAGACGTTCACCGGAAAGCACGCCTGGGTGAAGGACGTCGCCCCGGCGGTCACGCAGATGGGGGGGCTGGCCGGCTTCGCGACCGCCGGAGCCTTCTTCGGCGCCGGCCTCATCTTCAAGGACGCTCGGGCCAGGGACACGGGCTACCTCGCGGCGAACGCCATCCTCCAATCCTTCCTCGTGGACAGTTTCCTCAAGAGCATAACCGGGCGACAGCGTCCGTCCGCCGCCGGCGACGATCACTGGGCCGGACCGGCGGGATTCTTCGAGCGATTCGAAAAAGGCCAGGCTGCCTTCTACACGTCCTTTCCGTCGGGGCATGCCGCGGCGGCATTTTCCCTGGCCACCGTTATCGCTATGCAGTACCGTCATAACGCCTGGGTGCCGGTCGTGGCCTACACGGTCGCCGCCGGCGTGGCGTTGTCGAGGCTGGCTCTGGACCACCACTGGGCCTCCGATGTGGCCATCGGCGCCGTCGTGGGCCACCTCGTGGCCCGGCTGGTCGTCCGCAACCATGGCCGGCGTCAACGCGTCGTTCCCGTGCTCGCCTGCACGGGCCGGGGCGTCGCCTTCAGCGTATTCGTCGACCTGGATTAGGCGCCCGATGGTTTCCTCGCCGGCCGATCTCAGGGAAAGGATGGACAGATGAAAGCGATCTCCTTCGTCATTCTCGTTATTTGTCTGGGAGCCTCGGCCGGCGGTTCGTTCGGCCAGCGGACGGAGAAGCCCGTCCTCCACGGCCGCGAATGGGTGGCCATCACGGGAAAGCCGCTGGCGGCCACGGCCGGCGCCATGATCTTCGCCAAGGGCGGCAATGCCGTCGACGCGGCTTGCGCCATGCTCGCCGCCGTCTGCACCATGCACGATGTCCTCAGCTGGGGCGGGGAGACGCAGGCCTTGATCTATAATCCGAAGACGGGCAAGGTCATCGGACTGAACGCTCTGGGGGTCGCGCCGACGGGGGCCACCGTCCAATTCTACAAGGACAAGGGCTACGCTTATCCGCCCGAATTCGGCGTTCTATCGGCCGTCACCCCCGGCACGCCGGGAGGCCTCCTGACCATGCTGGCTGAGTTCGGGACCATGAGCCTGGCGGAGGTCCTGGCCCCGGCCCTGCGCCTGGCCGACGGCTACCCCATGGACAAGGAGACAGCCGACCGCATCGAGAAGGACAAGGACAAGATCAAGACCTGGCCCTATTCGCGGGCGGTCCTGCTGCCGCACCTGGGCGAGACCAATGAAGCGCCCCGGCCGGGGGAGGTCTTCCGCCAGCCCGACCTCGCCGCGACACTCCGAAAGCTCATCGAGGCCGAGCGCGAGGCCCTGGCGGCAGGCAAGACCCGCAAGCAAGCGATCACCGCGGCCTACGACCGGTTCTACAAGGGCGATATCGCCCGCGAATTCGTCCGCGGCTCGGGCGAGCAGGGCGGGCTCATCACCATGGACGACCTGGCCGCCTGGAAGGTCCATCTCGAGGAGCCGGTCTCGACTTCCTACAAAGGCATCGAGGTCTTCAAGCTGACCAGCTGGGTCCAGGGCCCGGTCATGCTCCAGGCCCTGAACATGCTCGAGACGCTTGACGTCAAGGGCCTGGGCTACAACAGCGCCGCCTATATCCACACGCTCTATCAAGTCATGAACCTGGCTTTCGCGGACCGGGATTTTTATTACGGCGATCCGTACTTTCCGCCCGAGGAGCCGCTCGCCGGGCTCCTGTCGAAGCCGTACGCCCGGGAGCGCGCCCGGCTCATCCGAAAGGACCGGAACGACCCGGACGTCAGGCCCGGCGACCCTTATCCGTTCGAAGGGAAGGCCAATCCCTACCGGGCGTACCTCGACCGGTGGCTGGAGTGGGGCAGGGGAGACGCCGCCGGTCTCGACGCCGGGCGGACGGCCGAGGTTGAAGCCTCGTTCCGCGCCGGGACGACCTCCATCCAGGCCGCCGACAAAGAGGGCTGGGTCGTCTCGGTGACGCCGAGCGGCGGCTGGGTCCCTTGTGTGATCGCCGGCCGGACCGGGGTGGGCATGAGCCAGCGGGCCCAGAGCTTTGTCCTCGACGATTGGCAGAACCCCTTCAACGTCATCGTCCCGGGGAAAAGGCCCCGGTCAACGCTGACCCCTGGCCTGGCTTTGAAGGAAGGCCGGCCGTACCTGTCGTTCGCCGTCCAGGGCGGCGATACGCAGGACCAGAACTTGCTCCAGTTCTTCCTCGACGTCGTCGAGTTCGGCCTGAACGTCCAGCAGGCCTGCGAGGCGCCGAACTTCACGAGCTACCAGATGCACAACTCTTTCGCCGACCACAAGACCTTCCCCGGCAAGCTCGAGATCAACGAGACGGTGCCGCTCGAGATCCGCGCCCGACTCGAGGCCATGGGCTATGTCCTGACCGTCAAGAAATACACCTCGGGTCCCATCAACGCCATCTTCTTCGACCGCGCCCACGGCACGTTCTGGGGCGGCAGCAGCAACTACGGCGAAGACTACGGCATCGCCTGGTAGGCCGGCGTCGCGGCTCATCCCTCCGGGTGACCGCGATTTCACCTCGAGCGGTGTTGCGGGCGGCCCTCCGGACGTCGTATCCTTCCTAGGCAGTGAAAGGCGGCCCCGTGACCTTCAATGACCTTCTGCAGCTCATGGTCGAGCGCAAGGCCTCCGACCTGCACCTCATCGCCGGCCTTCCTCCGGCCCTCCGCGTCCACGGCGAGCTCGAGCCGATCGAGGGCGTCGAACGCTTCGCGCCCGAGGCCCTCAAGGAATTCATCTTCGCGGCTCTGACGACGCACCAGCTGAACATGTTCCAGAACGACCCGGCCAGCCGCAACGAGCTCGACTTCGGCTACGGCATTCCGGGCGTCGGACGCTTCCGCGTCAACGTCCATGTCAGCCGCGGCAGCGTCTGCGCCTCGGTCCGGGCCCTGGCCAGCCGCATCCCCAGTATGGACGAGCTGGGGCTTCCCGAGGCCGCGAAGGAATTCACCAAGGCCAAGCGAGGCCTCGTCCTCGTCACCGGCCCCACCGGCAGCGGCAAGTCGACGACGCTCGCGGCCCTCGTCGACGCGGTCAACAAGACCCGCCGCGATCACATCCTGACCATCGAAGACCCGATCGAGTACATCCACAATTCCCAAAAATCCTACGTCACCCAGCGGGAGGTCGGCGCGGCCGGCGACACGCTGTCCTTCCGCAACGCCCTGAAATACGCCCTGCGGCAGGACCCCGACGTCATCCTCATCGGCGAAATGCGGGATTACGAGACGATCGGCATCGCCATCACCTCGGCGGAGACCGGGCACCTCGTCTTCGGGACGCTCCACACGGCCAGCGCCGCCCAGACCGTCAGCCGCATCGTCGACGTCTTCCCGACCGACCAGCAGCCGCAGGTCCGGACCCAGCTCGCTTCGACCATCGTCGGCGTCGTCTCCCAGATCCTCCTGCCGAAAAAGGACGGGACGGGCCGGGTGGCCGCCTGCGAGCTGATGCTGGCCAACTCGGCCGTGCGCAACAACGTCCGGGCCGGCAAGGTCGACTCCATCTACCAGACCCTACAAACGGCTTCGGCCGAGGGCATGCAGACGATGGACCAGGCCCTGATCAAGCTCTGCCGCGAGGGCAAGATTGACTACGAGACGGCCAAGCCCTATATTTACGAGAAGTCGACCCACGACACGATCAAGGCCCTGCGCCGGTAGCCCGACGCCCCCGGCGCCCGGCTCATCCCGGGTCGGCGGAGGCCTTTGATGAAGTTCCTGGTCATTCCGGCGGTCCTCCTGGCGCTCGTCTTCCTCCAGTCCAGAGTGGGCTCGTTCTCCGAGCGCCGCGTCCCGGAGCAAGCCGCGACGGCCGCCGTCCCGCCTTCGGCGGCGCCCAACCAGCACTACCCGTCGAATCGGGCGCCGCTCGCCGTGAGTCCCCTGGTCAAGCTTCCCGTCGGGTCGGTCGAGCCGCGGGGCTGGCTCATGGCCCAGCTGCAGCTGATGAGGGACGGCTTCACCGGCCGGCTGACCGAGATCAGCCGTTTCCTCGGGGACGACAGCGGCTGGATGACGCTCAAGGGCAAGGGCTGGGAGGAGATGCCGTACTGGCTCAAGGGCTACGGCGACCTCGGCCACCTGCTCAGGGATGCCGCCCTGCGCAAGGAGGCCGAGCGGTGGCTCGTCCAGGCCTTCAAGTCGCAGGCCCGGGACGGCTTCTTCGGCCCGGCCGACAACCGGAGCGCGAACGATCTTTGGCCGAACATGGTCATGCTGTCGGCCCTCCAGAGCTTTTATGAGGCCACC
This sequence comes from Candidatus Aminicenantales bacterium, assembly GCA_049696855.1. Taxonomy (GTDB): domain Bacteria; phylum Acidobacteriota; class Aminicenantia; order Aminicenantales; family Saccharicenantaceae; genus RBG-16-66-30. The sequence continues at coordinate 17,797 of JBAVUQ010000175.1, read as the reverse complement.
GGCGACCGCCGCGTCCTGTCCCTCATGAGCCGCTACTTCCAATATGAGTTCCACCTGCCGGCCGAAGAGCTCCTGCCGGGGAGCTGGCAGAAGCTCAGGGGAGGGGAGAATCTCGAAAGCGTCTACTGGCTCTACAACCGCACCGGCGAGAGCTTCCTCCTGGACCTGGCGCGGCGGCTCTTCGCCCGGACCTCGGACTGGACCTCGCCGATCCTCACCGCGGCCCGGGACAAGGACGGGGTCGAAAGCTCGTTCTATCACGGCGTCAACATCGCCATGGGCTTCCGCGAGCCAGGGATCTACTTCCAGCAATCCCGCGACCGGAGCCTCCTCGAGGCCATCGAGCGCAACTACCGCCAGGTCATGGACCGGTACGGCCGGCAACCCGGGGGTTTATTCGGCGCCGACGAGAACATCCGGCCGGGCCAGGACGATCCGCGGCAGGGGGCCGAGACGTGCACCATGGTCGAGTTCATGGCCAGCTTCGAGTCCCTCCTGAAGATCACCGGCGACCCGGTCTGGGCCGACCGGGCCGAGGAGGTCGCCTTCAACTCCCTGCCCGCGTCCATGACGCCCGACCTCAAGGCGCTTCACTATCTCACCGCGGCCAACCTCATCTCCTGCGACAGCAGCGCGGAGCACGATTTTGAGAACTCGGGGACGCTCGTCTCGTTCGATCCCTGGAGCTACCGCTGCTGCCAGCACAACGTCGCTTTCGGCTGGCCGTACTACGCCGAGCATCTCTGGATGGCCACCGCGGACAACGGATTGGCCGCGACGCTCTATGCGCCGTCCGAGGTCAGGGCCAAGGTCGCCGAAGGCGCCGACATCTCCATCGCCGAGGAGACGTCGTATCCGTTCGAGGACCAGATCCGGCTCACCCTGTCCTGCGACCGTCCGGTCGCGTTCCCGCTCTACCTGCGCCTGCCGGGCTGGGCGAAGGCCTCCCGGGTTCTTATCAACGGCCGGTCGGTCGAAGGTCCGTTTTCCGGAGGCCGCTTCGTGGTCCTGAGCCGGACCTGGCGCCACGGCGACCAGGTGCGGCTCGAATTCGACCCGCAGATCGAGGTCATCGAGTGGCCGGCCCGGCGCGGGGCGGTGTCTGTGCGGCGGGGCCCACTCTGGTACTCCCTCAAGATCGGCGAGCGCTGGCAGCGGTGCGGGGGAACCGAGACCTGGCCGGCCCACGAGATCCTGCCGACGACGCCTTGGAACTACGGCCTTGTCCTCGAGGGGCCGGAAGCGGCCGGATCCGTGCGGCTCGCATCCCGCAACGCGCCCGCCTTCCAGCCTTTTGCCCTTGAAGCGGCCCCGATCGTTCTCCGGGCCAGAGCCCGGCGCGTTCCCGGCTGGACGGCGGAGGGCCGGATGGTCGGGCCTGTCCCGGCCAGTCCCGTGAAAGGGGAAGGCCCGGTCGAAGAGGTCGAGCTCATCCCCATGGGCTGCGCCCGTCTGCGGATCTCCGTCTTCCCGGTCGTCAAGGATTGACATCCTGAGACGGCATCCTATATTAAGGATTGGAGAACTCAAGCAAAGGAGGTCCGGATGTTCAAAGAATTCAAGGAATTCGCCATGCGCGGCTCGGTCCTGGACATGGCCGTCGGTATCATCATCGGCGTGGCCTTCGGCGCGATCATCTCGTCGCTCGTCGCCGATGTCCTGATGCCGCCCATCGGGCTGCTCCTGGGCAAAGTCGATTTCTCCAATCTCTATATCCTCCTGACGGCCGGGCAGACGCCGGGTCCGTACGCCTCGCTCGCCGCCGCCCAGCAGGCGGGCGCGGTCACCCTGAATTACGGTATCTTCATCAACAGGATCATCGGCTTCCTCATCGTCGCCTTCGCCCTCTTCCTGGTCATCCGGGCCATGAACCGGATGAAGAAGAAGACCGAAGCCGTCCCGACGACCAAGGATTGTCCCTTCTGCGCCACGGCCATCCCGCTCGCCGCCGTCCGCTGCCCGCACTGCACCTCGGAGCTGAAGAAGTGACGCCGGGGCCGGGCTAGAAGGCTTCCCGCGCGGTGATGTAGAGGCCGAAGCTTCCCTGGCCCCAGGCCAGGTCCAGGCGGACGGTCGCGTTGTCCTGTTTGTTGATCACGTAGCGGAGACCGCTGCCCGCGGCGAACTTGAGCCTTCCGGCCCCGACGTCCCGAAATCCCGGGAAGACGTCGGCCAGGCCGGCGAAGCCGGCGACGCCGACCCTCTTGGTGATCAGCGCTCTGAACTCGGCCTGGACGAGAGCCAGGCCCTTGTCCCTGAAACGGCCTCGGTAATATCCGCGCAGGAGCGATTCCCCGCCGAGGAGGGCCAGCTTGTAGAAGGGGACGTTGCCGCCGATCGAGACGAGATAGGCCTGCGTGGCCAGGACCCGGTTCGTCCCGAGCGGCCAGTATTTCCGGAGATTGAGCTCGACGCGGTTGAAGCTGAAGTCGCTGCCGGCGGTGGTGCCGTACGTGTCGGCCGAAAGCTCGAGCAAGGCGCCGTGGAGAGGGAAGAGGACCGAGTCCCGCGTATCCCAGTCCAGGCTGGCCCCGAACCCGGCGATCATCCCGCCGTGGCTCCCGGCGAAGGCGCCGGACGCGAGGAGCCCGCGGGGCTCGACCTTCTCCATCGTCGTCCGCTCGACGTCGAAGTCAAGGCCTCCGAAGAGACCGCCGATCACGCGCCTCTTCACGCCCACCTGGACGGCGAAGGTCCGCGGCGTGAAGGACTCTCCGTCGGCCGACAAGGTGTCGTTGCCCACGCCGTAGAACTGCTGCGGCGCCCGCTCGAAGCGGAGGCTGCCGGTGAAGATGAGGCTGTTGCGCTTGACGTAGATCTCGGGCTTGATCAGGACGCTGAATTGCCGGGCCAGGTTGTAGCTGGCGAAGGCCCAGACGCTCGACGTGCGGGCCTCTTCTTTGAGCCGGCCGGTCCGGAAATTGAGCATGCTGCCGGCGGCGAAGGCGAGCTTCGTCTCGGGCGTATAAAAAACGAAAGGGAGGCCGATGAGGCGGGCCTTGTACGGGTCCTGCTTCACGGCCGTCTCCTCGGCCGCTGACCCTCGCGGGAAGAGACCGGCGGCGAGCAGGACGGCGATCGCAAGGATCCGGTGCGGCGGAGTCATGTCGGTCGTTCCATATTTTGCTCATCAGTGTAACGTTCCGCCGCTGAAATGTAAACGATCATCTCTTCGACGCCGTCGAGAGGGTGATGATGGAGTTGAAAATCGGGCCGACCTGGGTTATAACTCCTCTTCCGCCGCGGGCGCGTCTTGAGGAGTTGCCATGAAGAAGATCATCGTTCTCGGATCCGGGATGGTCGGACGCGTCATCGCGCTCGACCTGGCCGGCGACTTCGACGTCACGGCGGTCGACGTCAATCGCGACAATCTGGCCAGGCTGGCCGGGACGGCCGTCAAGCCGCTCCAGGCCGACCTGTCATCGGCCCCGGCGATACGAAAGATCGTCGGCGCGTGCGACCTCGTCGTCGGGGCCGTCCCGGGCTCCATGGGTTTCGCCACCCTGCGCGAGGTCATCACGGCCGGCAGGAATGTCGTCGACATCTCCTTCTTTCCCGAGGATGCCCTGGCCCTCGACGACGCGGCGAGGGCCGCGGGCGTCACGGCCGTCGTCGATTGCGGCGTCGCGCCGGGCATGAGCAACATGATCCTGGGCTATCATGCCGCCCGCATGACCGTTCAGCGCTTTGCCTGCTATGTCGGAGGTCTGCCGTTCCGCCGGCAGTTCCCGTTCGAGTACAAGGCGCCCTTTTCGCCCGCTGATGTCATTGAGGAGTACACCCGGCCGGCCCGCTACATCGAGAACGGGCACCTCGTCGTCAAGCCGGCTCTTTCGGACGTCGAGAACCTGGATTTCCCCGAGATCGGCACGCTCGAGGCGTTCAATTCCGACGGGCTGCGCTCCCTGCTGACGACGATCCAGGTGCCGAATATGATCGAGAAAACCCTCCGCTACCCGGGTCACGTCGGGCACATCCGGGCCCTCCGCGACAGCGGCTTCTTCGGCACGGAGGAGGTCGAGGTCACGGGCTTCCGGGTCCGGCCTCTCGATGTCACGTCGGCCGTGCTGTTCAAGCACTGGCACCTGCACGAAGAGGACGACGAATTCACCGTCATGCGGATCGTCCTCGAGGGCAGCGCCGGCGGCAAGGCGAAGGAGTTCCGGTACGACCTCTTCGACCGCCGGGACCGCAGGACGGGCTTCTCGTCGATGGCCCGGACGACAGGTTTCCCGGCGGCCGCGGCCGCGCGCCTCGTCTTGGGCGGCCGGTTCGTCCGCAAGGGCATCTCGGCGCCCGAATTTCTCGGCGCCGAGGAAGCCGTCTTCCGGGCGGTCATGGACGACCTCGCGGCGAGGAAAGTCATCTATAGAATAACTGAACGCTAGTCCGGAAAAGGAGGACACGCGATGACACGAAAGCTCTCGATCACCCTGGCAGTCCTGGCCGCCCTGATCGCGGCAGCCCCGTCCGGCCTCGAGGCCCAATCGAAGCCGGCGCGAAAAGCCGCACCGGCGGCGACCGCCGCGCTCAACGCCGCGGATGTCCTGAAAGGCCTGAATTTCCGTTCGATCGGACCGACCCCGCAGAGCGGCCGGTTCGTCGATTTCGCCGTCCCGAACGGAAAGCCGAACACCTTCTACGCGGCTTCGGCTTCCGGCGGCCTGTGGAAGACGGAGAACAACGGGCAGACCTTCGAACCGCTCTTCGAGAACGAGAAGGTCTTCTCGATCGGCGACATCGCCGTGGCCCCCTCCGATCCGGCGGTCCTCTGGCTCGGCTCGGGCGAGGCCAACAACTCCCGCTCGACCTACTGGGGCGACGGGGTCTACAAGTCCGTCGACGGCGGCAAGACCTGGCTCAACATGGGCCTCAGGGAATCCCATCATATCGGGCGCATCGTCATCCATCCCTCCAATCCCGACGTCGTCTATGTGGCCGCCCTGGGCCATCTTTACTCCGAGAATCCCGACCGGGGCGTCTACAAGTCGACCGACGGCGGGAAAACCTGGGACAAGGTCCTCGCGGTCACCGTCGACGGCCGGGCCGTCGGCGCCGTCGATCTGGCCATGGACCCGTCCGACCCGGATACGCTTTACGCCGCGGCCTATGACAAATTCCGCAAGCCCTGGACTTGGGGCATCGGCGGCCCGGGCTCCGGCATCCACAAGACGGTCGACGGCGGCAAGACCTGGACCAAGCTCACGAACGGCCTGCCGTCCGGCATTCTGGGCCGGATCGGCCTGGCCGTCTCCGCCAAGGACCCGAAGATCGTCTACGCCGAGATCGAGAACGCCAACAAGCCCGGCCTGTCCGCCGAGGACCGATGGCAAGAGGTCCTGGCCGGCAAATCAAGCGAGGGCATGATCGACGGCGAGATCTATCGTTCCGAGGACGCCGGGACCACCTGGGCCAAGGTCAGTCCCGATAAGAGGTCCGTCGGCGGCGATCCCGGGTACTATTACGGCCAGATCGTCGTCGACCCGAACGACTCGAACGTCGTCTACGTCCTCAGCGTTGGCGTCCTTGCCAGCCGGGACGGCGGCAAGACCTGGACCCCGCCCTTCCGCTTCGGCGGCGACAACCACGCCCTGTGGATCGATCCCAGGGACAGCGCCCACATGCTCCTCGGGTACGACCACGGGATGGGCGTGACCTGGGACGGCGGCAAGAACTGGTACCATCCCGACTTCCTGCCGCTGGCGCAGTTCTACGCCATCGATTTCGACATGTCCTATCCCTATCGCGTCGCCGGCGGGCTCCAGGACAACGGGAGCCTGATGGGGCCGAGCACCAACGTCGGCGGGCGCGGAGGCTTCGGCGGCAGGGGCGGCGCGGCGCCGCCCATCCGTCTCGAGGACTGGTTCAATGTGGGCGGCGGCGACGGAATGTACAATGTCTTCGACCGGACGACCAACCGTACCCTCTACAACGAGTCCCAGTTCGGCACGCTGACGCGGACCGACGTCGTGACCGGCGAGTCCGAAAACATCGCCTACCAGCGGCTGAAGCCCGAGACGCGCTGGAACTGGTGCGCCCCGATCCTCGTCTCCGCCCACAACAGCGATACGATCTACCACTGCGGCAATATCGTGGTCATGTCGGCCAATCGCGGCGAATCCTGGACGGAGATCAGTCCGGACCTGTCGACCAACGATCCGTCGAAGCTCACGGTCGAGGGCCGGGGCGGAGACGGCAACGTCCAGTACTGCACGATCACGACCTTCGACGAATCGCCCCTCCTGCCCGGCGTGCTCTGGGCCGGAACGGACGACGGCAACGTCTGGGTCACCCGGGACAACGGCAAGGCCTGGGTCAAGCTCAACGACAAGATCACGGGCAACCCGGGTTCTTGGGTCAGCCGCGTCTCGGCCTCGCCGTCCGACCCGGCGACGGCCTATGTCGCCTACACCGGCTTCCGGAACGACGATTTCAAGCCCTACCTTTATAAAACAACCGATTACGGCGCCACCTGGACGTCCCTGGCCGCCGGTTTGGCCGAGGGACCGGTCAACGTCGTCCGGGAGGACCCCAGGAACCCCAAGCTTCTCTTCGCCGGCACGGATTTCGGGATCTACGTTTCGCTCGACGGCGGCAAGGCTTGGCTGAAATTGAAGGCGGATATGCCGACCCAGCCGGTCCACGATCTCAAGATCCACCCGCGGGAGAATGACCTCATCGTGGCCACGCACGGCCGAGGGGCCTATATCGCCGATATTAAGGCCCTGCAGGAGCTCACGCCCGATATCCTGGCCGAAGACGCCCACCTGTTCAGGGTCGAGCCCACGGTGCGATGGATCGGCCGAAACCAGCGGGAATCGAGCAGCTCGAACTTCGAAGGGGAAAGCGAACCGCTTGGACTGGCCATCTCCTACCTCCTGAAGTCCAAGCCCAAGGACGGGGCGATGGTCCAGGTCTTCGCCGGCAGCCTGCTTCTCGACGAGATCACGGGCTCGACCAACGTCGGCCTCAACACCGTTTATTGGAGGATGACAGGCCGCCGGGAGAGTACGGCCGAAGAGAAAAAAGCCGCCCAGGAGAACGCGCGCCGGGCCCGCGAAAGGGGCTACGGCGGCGCCATGGGCGATCCGAATTTTACTTCCTTCCCCGCGCAGCCGGGCGATTACCGGATCGTCCTGACGGTCGACGGCAAGTCGCAGTCGACGACCGGCACGGTGCTTCAGGACCCGCGTTACTAGAGCAGACGTCGAATCGCGCGAAAAAGCCGCCTTTTTCACGATGGTCCGGCGGTCGAGCCGGCAGCGCCTGTAACGATTATTTACGGGCCGCCGGCCTGAACGTCCGTGGCCGCGGCGGCCCTGCGCCTGGTCCGAACGTTTTCCCCTGGAAAAAGAGGGGTCTGGAGAACAGCGGGGCTGGCACGCCGGTTGCAGAGGATGCGTCAGGCCTATGTTAGAGTTGAGGGGAATCTCGAAGAAGTTCTCGGCCTTCACGGTCGTCAAGGACGTCAGCTTCACCGTCCGCCCGGGCGAGGTCCTGGGCTATCTCGGACCCAACGGGGCCGGCAAGACGACGACGATCAAGATGCTGGCCGGCCTCCTCGAACCGTCGAAAGGGGAGATCCTTTTCGACGGCCGCGGCATCGGGCATGATCTGCACGCCTATAAGCGGCGTCTGGGCTACGTCCCCGAACAATCCGAGATCTATCCCCACCTCAGCGCCTTCGACTACCTCCACATGGTCGGCCGGTTGAGGGGCCTGGACGAGGCCTCCCTCCCGGGCCGGGTCATGGCCTTCCTGCGAATCTTCGATCTCGAACAGGACATGCACGGCCCCATCGCCTCCTTTTCCAAAGGGATGCGTCAGAAAGTCCTCATCGCCGCGGCCCTGCTCCACGATCCCGACATCCTGCTCCTCGACGAGCCTCTGTCCGGACTCGACGTCACGACGGGCCTCGTCGTGCGCGACCTCATCCGCCGTCTGGCCGCCGAGAACAAGATCATCGTCTATTCCTCCCATGTCCTCGAGGTGACGGAGAAGATCTGCACCAAGGTCATCATCCTCTACAAGGGCGGGATCGTGGCCAACGATTCGGTCGAGAACCTGCGCCAGCTCATGCATCTGCCCTCTCTGTCCGAGATCTTCAACGAGCTCGTCCTTAAAGAGGACACGGACGCGGTGGCCGCCCGCCTGGTCGAGGCCATGAAGGGGGACGCTTAGGGCGATGAACGGCCGGCCGACCGAGCGCGGGCAGTTCGTCATCCTCACCCGTCATTTCTTCGGGCGGCTGTTCAGGAACGATATCATCGATTTCGAAGACCAGATGAAGGAGAAGCTCATCGTGAGCTTGTCCCTTCTGGCCGTCTTCTTCTCCTGGGCCTCCTGGCTCATGCTCTTCAAGTATCATTTCGTCCCCGACGTCAACCGCTCCTGGCAGGAAAAGAGCTACATCTTCACCTTGATGATGCTCGTCTTCGCCCTGATCACGCTCCTCGAGTGGGACATCCTATTCCCCGACCGGAGGGACTTTCTCAACCTGATGTCCCTGCCCCTGCGCCTGCGCACGATCTTCGCGGCCAAGCTGGCCTCGTTCGTCCTCTTTATCGGCATGTTCTCCGTGGCCATGATGGGCGTCTCGTCGATCCTGTTCTCGATGTATCTGACGGAATGGAGGGCCAACAGCCTGGTTCTGGCCGTCCGCTATGTCGTCTCGCACCTGGTCGCCGGCTTCGCCGCCGCATTCACGGTCTTCTTCGGCATCGTCTTCCTGCAGCTCCTGATGATGGCCCTGCTGCCCGAGACGCTTTACCGCAAATCCGCCGTGGCCGTGCGCTTCGTCCTCGCCGCCGGGCTCATGTTTCTCCTGCTCGGTTTTATCGTCGCCCCGTCCAGCCTGGGGGGCTCGTTCAAGAACCTGGAATCCCTCAAGGAAAGCGGCGATCCCTTTTTGTTCCGCTTTCCGCCGATGTGGTTCGTCGGCCTCTACGAGGTGCTCCTGGGAACCCGCGACGCCGTTTTTGAAGCCGGGGCGCGGACGGCCGGATTGGCCCTGGTCCTGGCCCTCGTCGCCTTCGTCGGTTCGGGGGCCCTGAGCTACCGGCGCCATGTCCTCAAGACGTTGGAGGAGCGCAAGGCCAGGCCGGCTCTTTTCGGGCTGCGTGAAAGTTGGAGGAAGCTCCTGGCCGCCTCGGTTCTCAGGACATCCGAGGAGCGCGCCGTTTACGGTTTCTTTTCGGACACGCTGAGGGCGAATCAGAGCCACCGGACCTCCTTCGTCAACTATCTGGCGGCCGGGGCCGCCGGCATCCTCCTGCTCGTCACGGCCTACCGCGAGTCCTTCCTGACGCTGACGCCCGCGAACGGCTTCCTCCTCATTCTGCCCTTGCTCCTGGCGTTCACGATCATCGCCGGGATCCGGGTGCTGGTCGACCGGCCGGTCGCGCTCGAGGCCAATTGGATCTTCCGGCTCACCGAGACCGCGCAGACCTCGCGCTACGCCTCCGGCCTGAAAAAAGCGGTCTTCCTCAAGTTCCTCGTGCCCCTATTCATGGGGGTCCTGGCCGTCCACGCGGTGCTCTGGGACTTCCGGGCGGCGGTCGTGCACGCGGCCTTCGGGCTGATCGTCTCCGGCCTGGCCCTCCAGGCCGCCTTTTATCGCTATCGGAAAATCCCCTTCGCCTGCTCTTGGGTGCCCGGCAAGCTCAAGCTGCAGTTCACGGCCATCCCGGTCCTCGCCGGTCTCCTGCTCTCGATGATGGCCCTGTCGGCCATCGAGAAGTCCGTCCTCGCGGATCCCGTCCGGGCGGTTGTTTTTATGGCCTTCGCGGCGGGGGCGGGTCTCGCCCTGGGACAAGGGAACAGGCGCTTTTACCGCGGGGCGTCCCTCCGCTATGAAGAGGAACCGGAGGCCGCCATGGTCGAGCTGCCGCACGGCGACTGAGTCCGTCTCCGGCTTTTTTTTGCCGGCCCGTTCTGCTACCCTATCCAAGGAGGTCCGATCATGCCTTACTCAACCCGGGACGTCCGCGACCACATCGACCATTTTCCCCACGTCGACATCATCCACCGCCCGACGCCTTTCCGCAAGCTGGAGCGGCTCTCGGCCCGTCTCGGCGGCCCGGAGATCTACGTCAAGCGCGACGATCTGACCGGCCTCGCGTTCGGAGGCAACAAATCGCGCAAGCTCGAGTTCATCATCAGCGACATGCTCGTGAAGAAGGCCGACGTCGTCATCACCTGGGCCGGCCTCCAATCCAACTGGTGCATGCAGACGGCCGCGGCGGCCCGGACTTTCGGCATCAAGCCCATCCTCATGCTCTTCAAGCCCGCCGACCAGCCGGCCACCGCGGACGGCAACGTCCTGCTCGACGTCATTCTCGACGCCGACATCCGCATTCTCGCGTCCGAGAAGGGCCGGGTGGTCAAGGCGGCCCAGGCCATGGACGTCCTGGAAGAGGCCGGGCGGGAGGTCAAGGCCCAGGGTCACAGGCCCTACCTCGTCCCCGTCGGCGGGTCGCTCGTCCGCGGCGACATGGACAAGCCCCTCGGCGCGATCAGCTACGTCGCGGCCTGCGCCGAGCTCCTCGACCAGATGAGAGGCGCCGGCCTCGAGCCGGACTACATCGTCCATTCGACGGGCTCCGGGGGGACACAGGCCGGACTCGCCGTCGGCGCCAAGGCCATGGGCCGGGGCTGCCGGATCATCGGCATCAGCGTCTCGGACCCGAAAGGCCCCTTCTCCGATGACGTCCTCGAGATCGCCCGGGCCACGGACGACGCGCTCGGCCTCGGCCTCAACATCATGCCGGACGACATCACGGTCTTCGACGAGTACCTCGGCGCGGGCTACGGGGTGGTCGACAAGGGCGTGGCCGAGGTGATCCGGCTGGTCTTCCAGACCGAGGGCATCGTGCTCGATCCCGTCTACACGGCCAAGGCCATGATCGGGCTCCGGGACCTCATCAAGACGGGATTCTTCAAGCCGACCGACAAGGTCGTCTTCCTCCATACGGGCGGCACGCCGGCCCTGTTCCCGAACCGGGACAAGATCTTCGAATTCCTGGTGAAAAAGACCTAGCCTGGATTATTCACGAGCCGAGGCGGCTGCAGATGCGAGGCGTCAAAGGGTGAAGCTGTCCTAATCCTCGCAACAGGGCGAGGATTAGGGCTGCGAACCCTTTGCAACGAAGCAGATGCGGCCGGATCGGCTTGCCCGAAGGGTCAAAACGCCGGTCTTGGGTTTTTAGGTCTTACTGAGAAAACCGGCGTTTTTATGAATAGTCCAGGCTAGGCCGGACGGCCGAGGCCGGCCAGGCCGGCTTCGAGTCCGTCGAGCGCGAAGCGGTGGACCAGGATCGGGGCCGAGACGAGCAGGTGGAGCGTCTTGAGGCCGCTCCCGGTCACGATCAGGACGACGCCGCCTTCGCCGGTCTTGATCCGGCCGGCGGCCGCGAGCTTGCGCAGGGCCGCGAGCGTCGTCGCGGACTCGGGCTGGCCGAACAGCCCTTCCGACGAAGCCAGATCCCGTTGGGCGTCGAGCATCTCCTCGTCCGACACGGCCACCAGCAGCCCGCCGCGCTCGCGGATCAGGCGCAGGACCGCGTTGCCGGCCGGCGGGGTCGGGTTGGCGATGGCATGGGCGATCGTCCGGCCCGCCGCCAGCCGTTCGTACTTCTCGAGGCCCTTGTCGAAGGCCCGGACGAGCGGGGCGCAGCCTTCGGCCTGGACGCCGACGATCTGGGGATAGGCGGCGATGAGTCCCTCGCGCTCGAGGTCGGCAAAGCCCCGCATGAGGCCGAGCAGGTGGCCGCCGGAGCTCAGGGGCACGATCACCGTCCGGGGCGCGCGGCGGCCGAGCTGAAGGTAGATTTCGAAGGCCGTGACCTTGTAGCCCTCCAGGCGATAGGGATCGATCGAGTTCATGAACATGATGCCGAGCTTCTTCCCGATCGTGAGACTGGCGTTGAAGACCGCGCCGTAGTCGCCCTCGACGGCGACGAGGCGGGGGCCGAAGATGCCCGCGCCCTGGAGGCCGGCGGCCGAGGTCCCTTCCTTGAGCAGGACGAACGTCTCCAGGCCCGCCCGGGCGCCGTAAGCCGCCGTCGACGCGGCCATGTTGCCCGTCGAGACGGTGCCGATCCGCCCCGCGCCGAGAGAAACGGCCTTCTGTACGGCCACCGCGGTGCCCCGGTCCTTGAAGCTCGAGGTCGGGTTCTGGGCCTCGTTTTTGGCGAAGATGCCGGCCAGGCCGAGCGAGCGTCCGATCCGGTCGAGCCTGACGAGCGGGGTCAGCCCTTCGCCCAGGCTCAGGGCGGGTTCGATCCGTTCGAGCGGCAGGAACTCGGCGAACTTCTCGATGGCCAGCGGCTTGTCGTCGTGGATGCGGCGGCCGCCGGCGCGCGGGGCGGCCGCGACGAACAGCGGCTCACCGCATCCGGGGCAGAAAGGGGAGTAGGGATCGCGCGAGGCCAGGGGCCCGCAGGCGAGGCATTCGAACCTGTCCATGATCATGCTCCTTGGATCCGATGGCCGGCATTATAAACCGAAATCGCCCGACGGACCATCCTCGGATCAGAGCGGGCGTCCCCGGGCGATTGCGCGCGGGCGGCGATCGGGAGTAAAATCGTCCGGCCATGGACGATGAGAAGCTGATGAGAGCCGCGCTCGCCGAGGCGGTCCGGGCCGCGGCCAGGGGAGAGGTGCCGGTCGGAGCGGTCATCGCGAGGGAAGGTCGGATCATCGCTCGAGGCTCGAACAGGCCGATCGGGTCGGCGGACCCCACGGCCCACGCCGAGATCGTGGCCATCCGCAAGGCCGCCAAGAAGTCCGGCAACTACCGCCTTCCGGATTGCGACCTCTATGTCACCATCGAGCCCTGTGCCATGTGCCTGGGCGCCGTCGTCCAGGCCCGCATCCGCCGCCTCGTCTTCGGCGCCGCGGATCCCAAGGCCGGGGCGGTCTCGTCCGTGATGGAATTCCCGTTCGCCCGTCTCAATCACCGACCCGAGATCCTCGGCGGCGTCCTCGAGGGGGAGAGCGCCGCCCTCCTTCGCGCCTTCTTTCGCGCGCGTAGAAACAAATAAGGATTTCGGCTATAATGCGGCTTTCCTTTTGCGTCCCGATAGTGCGGAGAGGTGGCCGAGTGGTTGAAGGCGACGGTCTCGAAAACCGTTATCTCGAGCGATTGGGATCGCGGGTTCGAATCCCGCCCTCTCCGCCATGGATCTTCCGCCCATGAAGAGCATCCCTCTCGTCGTCACCGGCTTCGGCCATGTCGGCCGGGCCTTCGTCTCCCTCCTTCGCGAAAAGTCCGAGGACCTCGAGCGCCGCTACGGCCTGAGCTTCGCGATCCTGGCGGTCGCCCGGGCGGAAGGCTGCTTCTATACGGAAAGCCCGCTCGAAGTCCGGCAGGTCTCCCGGGCGGGCGACACCTGGACGTCGGGCAATCCCTCTTGGCGCGAGGGCCTGAAGGTCACAGATGTCTTCGCCCGGCATGGCCAGGGCGGCTGCCTCGTCGAATGCACGGTTTCCAATCTCGAAACGGGAGAGCCGGGCCTGTCCTATATCACGGCCGCTTTCCATGCCGGGTGGCATGCCGTCGCCGCGAGCAAAGGGGCACTCGTCGTCGGACTGCCGGTGCTCAGATCGCTGGCTGCGGAGAACGGCGTCTTCCTCAAATTCAGCGGGGCCACCGCCGCCGCCCTGCCCACCCTCGATGTCGGCCTGTTCTCGCTCGCCGGGGCCCGCATCGAGGGGATCCAGGGGATCCTCAACGGGACCTCGAACTACATCCTGACCCGCATGGGTGAGGGCCTGGACTACGACGAGGCGCTCAGGCAGGCCCAGGACCAGGGCATCGCCGAGCCCGATCCGGGGAACGATGTCGGCGGCTGGGACAGCGCCTGCAAGATCCTGCTCATCACCAACGCCTGCCTCGATGCGGAGTACGTCCTGAAGGACGTCAAAGTCGCCGGCATCACCGGCCTCCCGGCGGATTTCGTGAGGTCCGCCCGCCGCGAGGGACGTTCGGTCAAGCTCCTGGCCACGGCCGCCCCGGGCCGCCAGGGCGGGAGATGGAGCCTCGATGTCCGGCCCTCGCTGATCGAGGCCTCCCATCCGCTCGTCCACGTCAACGGCACCGAGAAGGGCATCACCTTTCTCACCGATTCCATGGGCTCCGTGACCGTGACCGGCGGCCGCTCCAATCCCCGCGGCGCCGCCGCCGCCCTCCTCAAGGACATCATCAACATCTACCGCCCGCGGTTCTGAGGCTCGGACGCGTTGACCAAATGACGCTTTTTTGGTAAGGTTGGCCTCTCCAGACAAATCCGTAGCTGAAACCAGAGGAACGGAGAGGTGTCCGAGCGGTTTAAGGAGCACGCTTGGAAAGCGTGTGTGTGCCGTAAGGTGCACCGCGGGTTCGAATCCCGCCCTCTCCGCCATTCGCAAGACGGCATAAAGGAGCCATAACATGGACAGCAAGGACCTCATCCAGATCGAAGACATCTACGGCGCCCACAATTACCATCCTCTCGACGTCGTCATCAGCAAGGCCCAGGGGATCTGGATGTACGACGTCGAAGGCCACAAGTACCTCGACTTCCTGAGCGCCTATTCGGCCGTCAACCAGGGCCACCGCCATCCCCGCATCGTCCGCGCCCTCGTCGAACAGGCCCGGAAGCTGACCCTGACCTCGAGGGCTTTCCGCAACGACCAATGGCCGATGCTGGCCAAGGAAGTCTGCGAGCTGACCGGCTATTCCATGGTCCTGCCGATGAACTCCGGCGCCGAGGCCGTCGAGACGGCCGTCAAGACCGCCCGCAAATGGGCCTATCAGAAGAAAGGCGTTCCCCAGGATCGGGCCGAGATCATCGTCTGCGCCAACAATTTCCACGGCCGCACGGTCACCGTCATCAGCTTCTCGACCGAACCGCTCTATCGCCAGGACTTCGGCCCGTTCACTCCCGGATTCACGGTCATTCCCTTCGGCGACGCCGACGCCCTGGAGAAGGCCATCACCCCGAACACGGCCGCGTTCCTGGTCGAACCCATCCAGGCCGAAGCCGGGATCCTCATCCCGCCCGACGGTTTCCTGCGGCGGGCCGCCGAGATCTGCAAGGCGACGAACGTCCTTCTCATCGCCGACGAGATCCAGACGGGACTCGGCCGGACCGGAAAGCTCTTCGCCTGCGAGTACGAGGGCGTCCGGCCCGACATGGTCGTCATCGGCAAGTCCCTGGGCGGCGGCTGCTACCCGGTTTCCGCGGTCCTGGCCGATCGTGAGATCCTGGGCCTCTACAAGCCCGGCGAGCACGGTTCGACCTTCGGCGGCAATCCTCTGGCCTGCGCCGTGGCCCGGGAGAGCCTGAAGGTCACCCGGGAAGAGAAGCTCGTCGAGAACGCGGCCGAGAGGGGCGCCTACTTCATGGAGAAGCTGCGCAAGGTCCGCAGCCGCCACATCAAGGAGGTCCGCGGCCGGGGCCTTCTCGTCGGCGTCGAGCTTCATCCCGCCGCCGGCGGGGCCCGCCGCTTCTGCGAAGAGCTGATGAAAGAGGGGCTCCTCTGCAAGGAAACCCACGAGAACGTTATCCGCTTCGCCCCGCCCCTCATCATCAGGGATAAGGACCTCAACTGGGCCCTCAAGCGCATCAAAGCCGTCTTCAAAAGGCTGGCTTGAATCGGGCACTCCCTTATGCGACTAAAGATGTGCCTGGCATATTCCTTGCACTCTTGAGGTTCAGGAGGACAGAAATGAAGAAATCCATAGGCCTCTTTCTCTTGACGGCGTTCGTGGCTCTGGTCGGGACCTCCTGCACCATCTACGTCCCTTATGACGAGTCGGGTCCCTACAACCAGCCCAACGAGCCGTACAACGAGGCGCCCGCGATCGACCAGTACGACAACCTCGACAGCGCCTACTTTTATAACGAGCTCGAGCCGTACGGGGCTTGGGTGTCCTACCGTCCCTACGGATACGTCTGGGTCCCGCGGAACGTGGGCTACAGCTGGCGGCCCTATACGACGGGGCACTGGGATTGGACCGACTACGGCTGGACGTGGGTCTCGCTCGAGCAGTGGGGTTGGATCGCCTTCCACTACGGCCGTTGGGGCTTCGACCAGGGCCTCGGCTGGTTCTGGGTGCCCGACGTCGTCTGGGGCCCGGCCTGGGTGGCCTGGAGATGGGGCGACGCGCACGTCGGCTGGGCGCCCCTGCCGCCGGGAGCGGATTTCCTGCCCGGACGCGGCTTCGGGCAGCGCCAGTGGAACATCCCCGGCCATTCCTGGAATTTCGTCCGCGGCCGGGATTTCATGGACCGGAGGATCGACCGCTGGGTCCTGCCCTTCGAGCGGAACACGACGATCATCGCCACGACCCGCTTCGAAGTCAACATCAACGAGCGTGACCGGCGCGTCGTCGACGACGGCGTCGACGTCGACCAGGTCCGCCGTTGGACCAACAAGCCTATCGACCGGCTGACCCTCAAGGATTCGACCAAGCCCGGCCCGGCCCGGGAAGAGGGCCGCGACCTGGTCATGACCAGGCCGGTCGTCCGGCGCAATGAAGCGGCCAAGCCGAAGCAGGTCCTCGACCAGTCCACGGCCGAGAAGGAGCTCAACCGCGAATCCCCCAGCCGCCTCGTCCGCCGGGCAACCGGGAACGAGACGGCGGTCGTGCGCGAGGAGCACAACCAGGAACGCACGCTGATGAAGGACAGCCAGCAGACCGAGATCAACGAGGTCCGGCGGCGGGCCCGGGAAGAAGAAGCCGGGATCAAGAGCCCGGTCGAGAAAAGGAAAGTGCAGGAACAAGCTGCGGCCAGGGTCGCCGAGCTGAAGAAGAAGCACGACCAGGAGAAGGCGGAGCTCGAAAAGAGACAGAAGGCCGAGCAGGCCAAGGCCAAACCGGCCCCCCCGGTCCGCCGCAAGACGGATAAGAATTAGGCTCTTCGCCGGGCCCGGGCCGTCGCGGCCAGGGCCGCCCCGAGGATGACGGCCCCTCCCGAGACCGTTCTCAGGGAGGGGCTCTCGCCGAGGAAGATCAGGGCGAGGAGAATCCCGTAAACCGGCTCGAGCGAGCTCAGGATGCTCGCGGTCCTCGCTCCGGCGCCTTTCAGCCCGTTGATGAAGAGAGTGTGGGCGGCGGCCGTGCAAAAAACTCCCAAGACCGCGACGAGAGCCCAATCCCGGCCCGAGCGGGGGAGACCCGTGCGCCAGACCGCGGGGATGAGCAGCACCCCGGCCACGAGGTCTTGATAGAAGGCCACGGTCAGGCTCGAGTGCCTGGACGCCAGCCCCCGGTTGAGAACGGACAGAAGCGAGAACGACAGGCCCGCCCCGAGCCCCCAAACGACCCCGCGGACGACGGCATCGGAGACGTCGAAGCCCGGGACGATGAGGGCGATGCCGGCGACGCAGACAAGAGCGTAGACAAGGCTCTCCGGTTCCCAGCGCTCCCTGGCCAACAGAGGCTCGAGGAAGGCCGTGAAGACCGGGAAGCTCGAGTAGGCCAGGAGGCCGACGGCGACCGTGGAGACTTGGATGGACCTGAAGAACATCGTCCAGTGGGCGGCCAGGACCAGGCCGCAGAGGGCGAGCAGAAGGACGTCGCGCCTCCCGGCGACCCGGAAGGAAGCCCGCCGCCCCAGGGCCATGACGGCCCCCAGAGCCAGGCAGGCGAACAGGACCCGACCGAAGACGATCGTGACGGCCGGCCAGGCGAGCCATTTTCCGAACAGACCGGGGAAGCCGAAGAGGAAGACGGCCAGGTGGATCTCGGCGAGGCTGCGGGAGCGCGGCGGCACGGCGTCATTATATTCCTTTTCCTTGCTATTTGGCC
>JBAVUQ010000174.1:0-4639 GCA_049696855.1 Candidatus Aminicenantales bacterium | reverse complement strand
CAGAAGCCCAAGCCCGAGCAGGTGCTGAAGCACGACAAGCTCGAGGTCGTTCTGCCCGACTTCCCCGCCGAGGGGCTCATCCTCGACATCGGCGGCGGCGGCGAAGGGATCATCGAACAGCTCAAGGGCCGTCAGGTCGTGGCCGTCGACCTGAGCAAACGTGAGCTCGAGGACGCGCCCGGCGAGCCGCTGCTCAAGATCGTCATGGACGCCAGGGATCTCAAGTTCCTCGACGGGACGTTCGCCACGACGACCGTCTTTTTCACTTTCATGTACATCGACCCGGCCGATCATGCCAAGGTCTTCCAGGAGATCCATCGTGTCCTCAAGCCCGGCGGCCGGCTCCTCATCTGGGACGCCGTCTTCCCCGTCAGGACCGATCCGCGCCAGGTCTATGTTCTCTATCCCCTCCACGTCAAGCTGCCCGCGGCCGATATCAACACGGGCTACGGCGTCAAGATCGTCGAGAAGCAGGGGCCGGAGCATTTCGTGGCCCTGGCCAACGCGAACGGGTTCGACGTCGTCACGCGAAAGGACGAAAAGGGCTGGTTCTTTCTCGAGCTCAAAAAGGCCGCTTGACGGCAGCCAGCCCCTAGGCCGGCTCGACCGGCTGGCGGTCGATGATCGCGGGCTTCGACGCCGAGGCCGTGTCGAACGGCTTGAGCGATAAGTTGACACAATTTTGACAAAGAATTGACAACTCCGGCTCCCCCGGCTCCGATACTCTGACCGTCTGGAGGATACTGGATGAAAGGAGCCGACGGGTGGGCGGAATGACCAAAGCCCTGGGCGTGATAGGCATGGTCGCAGGGCTGGCCCTGAACGCCGCGGGCGCCGAGGAAAAGAAGGTCCAGTTCGCCCTGACGGGAACCCTGATGTTTGGACAGGACTTCGATGGGGAATTCGGAGGACTCGGCGGTCCGGGCGGCCGCGTCGATATCAGCTTGGGGAAAAAGTTCATGGTCAGCCCCGAGGCCATTCTGGCTTTGTCCTGGGACATGGTCGCTACAGCGTGCACTCTGAACTATAGGTTCGGGAGCTGCTATGCTGGATTGGGGCCTATGGTCAACTTGACTGATCGCAGCTGGAAGGGCGACGTATTCCTCAAAGCTCATTTGGGGGTGAAGGTCGACCACTGGCTGATCGAGGCCGTTTATGTCGCCGGCGGATCCCCCCAAGGCATTGTGGGGGAGCGGGTGGCGCTCGTCGGATTGACTTACGGCTTCGCCTTTTGATTTTCCCTTCTTGACTCCCGCTTGACTCCATCCGGGGTCGTATATTATGAGGAAGTTGACCAGGAGAGCGGCCTATGTCGCATCGACATCCATATTCCCTCTTCGTCATCGGCTTGATCGCCTTCATGACGGCGGACTGCCGACGAGGCCCCTCTCCTTCCCGCCTGGGGAGCGGGGATCCATCGGATGAACTCGCGACCGGGTTCGCCCACCCGCCCGATGCGGCCCGGCCCTGGGCCTACTGGATGTGGATGGACGGGAACCTCGACCGGGAGGGGATCACGGCCGACCTCGAAGCGATGCGCGCCGCGGGACTCGGCGGCGTCGTCATCTGCGAGGTCAACGTCGGCGTCCCCCGCGGCCCGGTCGAGTTCATGAGCCCCGCGTGGCGCGGCCTGTTCAAGCACGTCGTCCGGGAGGCCGAGCGTCTCGGCCTCGAGGTCACGCTCAACGCCGGGCCGGGCTGGACGGGCTCGGGCGGACCGTGGGTCAAGCCCGACGAGTCCATGCAGCACATCGTCGCGGCCGCGGTCGAGACGGAGGGGCCGTCGAGATTCGACGCCGAGCTCCCCAGGCCCACGCGCCGGCCGGCCTTCTTCGGCGAGGGCGGCCTTCCGGCGGAGATCAAGAAGACCATGGACGGCTTCTATCGCGACGTGGCCGTGCTGGCCTTTCCGACGCCGGCTAAGGGCCCGCTCGTCTCCGATATCGACGAGAAGGCCCTCTATGTTCGGGCCCCCTATTCCTCCCAGCCGGGCGTCAAGCCGTTCCTGCCGGCCCCGGCCGAGTTCCCCGGCCTCCCCGCGGGAGCGGCGATCGATCCCGCCCGCATCATCGACCTCACCGGCAAGCTGACGCCCGACGGCCGGCTCGCCTGGGACGTCCCGGACGGTCGCTGGACGATCCTCCGCTTCGGCCGGACGACGACCGGCGCCAATACGCGCCCGGCCCCGGTCCCCGGACTCGGTCTCGAGTGCGACAAGCTCGACGCGGCCGCCTTCGACGTCCATTATGACGCCTTCGTCGGAGCGCTCCTCCGCGAGATCGGCCCCCGCCGGACGGACGCACAGGCCGGCTGGACGACGCTCCACATCGACAGCTGGGAGATGGGGGCGCAGAACTGGACCGGGGCCTTCCGCGAGGAATTCCGGCGGCGACGCGGGTACGATCTTCTTCCTTTCCTCCCGGCCGTCACGGGACGACCGGTCAGGAGTCTCGAGACATCCGAACGCTTCCTCTGGGACCTGAGGCAGACGGCCAATGAGCTCGTTCTCGAGAACCACGCACTCCGCCTCAAGGAGAGGGGCCGCCGGGACGGCTTCCGGCTGTCCATCGAGCCTTACGACATGACGCCGTGCGCCGACATGACCCTGGGAACGGCCGCCGACGTTCCGATGGGGGAGTTCTGGCTTTATGGCTTCAACACCGCCCACAGCGTTGTCGAAGCCGCCGGGATCGCCCATACGAACGGGAGGACCATCGTCGCCGCCGAATCATTCACCTCCGACGACCGCGAGGCCTGGCAGGCCCACCCGGCCTCGATGAAGGCCTTGGGCGATTGGGCCTTCACCGCCGGCGTCAATCGCATCGTCTTCCACCGCTCCCAGCACCAGGCCGGGCTCCAGGCGCGGCCGGGGATGACCATGGGTCCCTACGGCGTCCATTGGGAGAGGACGCAGACCTGGTGGGACTTGGTCCCCGCCTATCATGCCTATCTCTCCCGATGCCAGTTCCTGCTGCGCCGGGGACTCCCCGTCGCCGACGTGTGCTTCCTCGTGGCCGAGGGCGCGCCCCACGTCTTCCGGCCGCCCGCTTCGGCGCTCCGCGGGGATCCGCCCGGGCCGGCCGGGGCCGCGTTCGACGGCTGTCCGCCGGAGACCCTGCTCGCGGCCGCGTCAGTCAAGGACGGCCGGATCGTCTTTCCGGACGGCATGAGCTACCGCGTGCTCGTGCTCCCGGAGCGGGAGACGGTGACGCCCGCCCTCCTCACGAAGGTCCGCGGCCTCGTCGCGGCCGGAGCGACGGTCATCGGGCCGCGGCCGCGCAAGTCGCCGTCCCTGGCCGGTTATCCCGGATGCGACGCGGAGGTCGAGCGGCTGGCCGCCGAGGTCTGGGGTGACTGCGATGGGACGAAGATCACCGAGCATGCTTTCGGATCGGGCCGCGTCGTCTGGGTGCGCGCCGGGGTGCGGGCCGGCTCGACCGGCCCGGCGCCGCCGGCCGGCGACACCTGGAGCGTCGGCGCCCCGCCCCTCAATGAGCCCGAGCAATACGGCGATTTCGCGGTCGTGACGGCCGTGCTCGATGAGATGGCCGTGGCACCCGACTTCTCCTCGGATATCCCTCTGCGTTGGGCCCACCGCCGGGACGGCGCGACGGAGATCTATTTTGTGGCCAATCCCGAACCGCTGCCGCTTGAGGCGACCGCGACCTTCCGGGTCAGCGGCAAGCGCCCGGAGCTTTGGGACGCTCTCGACGGGACGAGCCGCAGCCTAGCCCGTTACGCCGTGTCCGGCGGGCGCACGTCCGTTCCCCTGCGGTTCGCGCCGCATCAATCGTTCTTCGTCGTGTTCCGCGAGACCGCGGCTCCCGCCTCGACGTCCGGCTCGACTCCCGCAAGCCGAGCGAATTTCCCGATCCTCGAGGAAATCACGACTCTCGACGGTCCCTGGGACGTCGCCTTCGACCCGAAATGGGGCGGCCCGGAAAAGATCATCTTCGGCTCCCTCGATGATTGGAGCCGCAGGCCCGAGGCCGGGATCAGGTATTATTCCGGAACGGCCACTTATACCAAGATGTTCGACGCTCCCCGGGCTGTCGCCGGCTCAACTGTGAAGAGCGGGCGCCTTTGGCTCGACCTGGGAACGGTCGAGAATATCGCCGGCGTCCGGCTCAACGGCCGCGACCTCGGCGTCGTCTGGTGCGATCCGTGGCGGGTCGATATCACCGGAGCGATCAAACCCGAAGGGAATCGCCTGGAGATCAGGGTGGCCAACCTCTGGCCGAACCGGCTGATCGGCGACGAGCGCGAACCGGCCGACGCCGAGTACGCCCGGGGCGGCAACCTGGCCCGCTGGCCGGATTGGCTCCTCAAGGGCGAGCCGCGCCCGTCCCCCGGCCGCCTGACCTTCTCGACCTGGAAGCACTATGACCAGGACTCGCGCCTTCTTCCGTCAGGCCTCCTCGGCCCGGTGAGATTGCTGAGCAGTCCATCGGCCGATCGTTGACGGCATCTCGAGATGGGGCATAGAATCCACTCGGAGAGGCCTTAGATGTTGGGAGTTCTCGGGGCTTTTGGCCTGGCGGCGGCGACGGGCCTGAACGCCTATCTGCCGCTGCTCATCGTCGGGCTCCTGGCCCGCTATACGGACCTCATCGTGCTCAAGGCGCCCTGGAGCGCGCTC
>JBAVUQ010000173.1:0-3920 GCA_049696855.1 Candidatus Aminicenantales bacterium | reverse complement strand
CTCCTCACGGGCGCGGCCATCCTGGCCTTGCCGGCCGTGGCCGCGTTCCTCGCCATCCGGGCGCTTGCCCCGCCTTCTCCCTTGCCCTCGGACGCGCCGCGGACCGAGTTCTCGGCCTATCGCGCCGCCTCGCTCCTCAGATCGATCGCCGTTGAACCCCACCCGCTCGGAACTCCCGCCCATGACGCCGTGCGGGACGCCATCCTCGAAATGTGGCGCGGCCTCGGCGTCTCTCCGGAGCTCCAATCGGGCACGTGCGTGGGCTCCGACAGCCATTACGGCGCGCGCCTCGAGAACATCATCGTCCGCCTGCCCGGAAACAGCCACACTCCCGGCCGCGCCCTTCTTCTGGCGACGCACTATGACTCGGTGGAGCTCGGGCCCGGCGCCTCGGACGATGGCGTCGGCGTGGTGACCCTGCTCGAAACCGCCCGTGCACTCCTCGCTGGCCCGCCTCTCGCCGAGGACGTCATTTTCCTGATCACCGACGCCGAGGAGGACGGCATGATCGGCGCCCGTTTTTTCCGGGACCAGCACCCCTGGGCCAAGGACATCGCCCTGGCCGTCAACTTCGAGGCCCGGGGCACGTCCGGCCCCGCGCTGATGTTCGAAACCAGCGCCGGCAACAGCCGCCTGATACCGGCCCTGGCCGCGACTCCGCACCCCAGGGCCTTTTCCTTTTCGGGTGCGGTCTACCGGCACATGCCCAACAAAACCGACCTGGCCGTCTTCGTGGAGGGGGGTCTGCAGGGCATGAACTTCGCCTTCATCGATCGGCCTTACGATTATCACACCGCGAACGACAACCTGGCCGACCTCGACCTCCGAAGCTTGCAGCACCAGGGATCGTACGCGCTCGCTCTGGCCCGGCGGTTCGGCGACGGCGGGGTCCCGCGGCGCGCCGAAACGGACGAAGTCTATTTCAGTCTGTTCGGGGACGTTTTCGTCCATTATGCGCCCCCTGTGGCGCTCGTCCTGGCCGGGTTGGCGGCATTGTTCCTTGTCGCCGCGGGCGTCGTTGCCATCCTTCGCCGCAGGCTTCGTCTGGGCGGCCTTGCGCTCGGGATCGTTTTTTTCGCCGGAAGCATGATCCTCGCGGCCGGGCTGGGCTACGGGTTTCTGGCCGTGGTCAGGGCCTCGCACGGGTCCTGGCTGCGGGCGGGGCCGTACGGTTACAGCCATTTTTATGCCCTGGCTCTGGCACTGCTCGCCGCCGGCGCGACGGCGTTCGTGTTTGGGCGTATCCGGACCCGGGCCAGGGGCCTGGAAACAGCCTTCGGCGCCGCGGTCATGTGGGTCGCCCTGGCGGTCCTCAGCGCGCTCAAGCTCCCCGACACGAGCTACCTCGCGGGCCTGCCGGCCCTTGTGCTGGCGGCAACGCTCCTCGTATGGGTCCTGCGCCGGAGCGGGGTCCCTGCCGCCCATGCCGATCAGGATGTGCCTCCCGGCATCTTGTCATCTCTTGGTTCCGCCGCCCTGATCTCGCTCCTCGCCGCGCCCTTGATCTTTCTCTTTTTCCTGGCCATGTCCCTCTCCCCTCTCAACGCGGCCATCCTGGGCGCTGTGATCGCGCTGATGGTCACGGCCGCCGCCCCGGCGGTCGAGCTCATGCATCGTCGATTGGGAAAAGCTCTGCCGGCCGCACTGCTCCTTCTCTTCGCCGGCTTCACCGTTGCCGGCGTCCTGACGACTCGATACACGGACCGCATTCCGCGCTGGGTTTCCCTCACATACCTCAGGGACTTCGACAAGGGCCAAGCATATTGGGTCAGCCTGGGGAAGGACGTCGTTCCCTGGACGGAGGACCTCGCGGGGGGGAAGTTCAGGTCCGGACACCCGCAGCCCGAATATGCGGGCCGGCCGGAAAGGTACGCCTACCGCGAAGCCCCGATGACCGACGATGCCCCCCCGGAAGTCCGCGTGATCGAGGACCGGACCGATGGCGGAACGCGAACCCTCAGCTTTCGCATCACGTCCCCGCGAGGGGGCCGGCAGTTCGTCGTTCAATGCTTGGGTGAGAAGATTGCCGCGGCCGCTCTCGAAGATCGGGCCGTCGATGTGCGCTCCCCGAAGGGATTCGCCGCCGTCTTCATGAACCCCGGCCGCGAGGGGTTCAAGGTCGCGCTCGAGGCCGCCGTCGGGACTCCGATCGTCGTCAAAGTCCGCGAGAGCAATCCCGGGCTCCCCTCTTTCTCCGGATCCGCGCCGCCTCCCCTGCCGCCGGGCCTTGCGCTCTCGCGGCTGGAAATCATCCGTTTCAAGACGTTCGTTCTCGAATGACGGGCCGGGGCCGCCGGGCCAAGGCGACAGCCTATTTTTTCACCGGGCTGTCGAACTTCTTGTAGAATTCCTCGATCATTTTTTTTCGCTGGTCTTTCGTGTCCAGATAAATCTGGAGGTTGATGATCTCCTGGGACAGCGATTCGGCCAATTGACCGACGCCTATCTGGGGCGCCGCGGCCGCCTCGTCACCCAGGACGTCGCCAACAAACCGGCGGATCTCCTTCTCCGCGATAGGCTTCAGGATCCGCTCGCTGTCGGGGACCAACGTCAGCTTGGTCACGGCCATGAGCCGGGCAAACCGGCTATAGAAGACATCGTCGACCTCGCCCTGGGCTTTGGCCTTGACGGCCGCGGCCATGATGGCGTTGAGGTTCGACTCCAGGACACCTTTAGTCCCTTTCATGGCCATCTCCCGGAACGCGGCGACATAGATGTCCAGAACGGCGTAGCCTCCCTTTCGTTCGGTTGGGGCCGGGCTCTCCGCCGGCGCCAGGCTCGCGGCCAGGAAGATCAGCGTCAGACCCACGAACCATTTCTTTTTCATATTAGACCTCCTTGGATTTCTCTAGAGCCAAAAGAAGCGCGCGCTCGATGACCCTGTCACGATAAAGGATCCGGACCCTATCACGAGAGCTCAATCGGCGGACCGGTTTTTCGGCAAGATCGGGAGCAGCCCCGGTTTCGAGGGTCTGTTTCTCCGCCCGGATGAGGCCGAGGGTTCGCTCGAATGAGCTCACATCTTCCGCCTGGCTTCCCGGCCGGGCCGCCTCCCAAGTCCTCGGCTCGGAAAGGATCTTCACGCCGGGAGACGCCTCGAGCGCCGTCCGTAACCCCCGGATATCGCCGGCCGTCCACAAATAAGGCGAGGATCTCGGCCGGAACATGATCACGGCGGCCACGGCAACGGCGATGATCGCGAACGCCAGGGCGACGGCGGGGACGGAAAGGCTTCGCGGGACATACCAGGGCCTCGGCGTTTCCTCCGCGGTCTCCGCGATCCGGGCCCGGACCCTGGTCTCGAAATTTCCCTTCCGGAAAGCGGCCAGGGCCTTGTCCTGGTCTTCCTGGATGAGCGTCCGGAGCTCGTTTTCCCTTGCCTCTTTGAGATCATTTTCCATGGCCGGCCTCGTTCATGAGATTCGTGACCGTCTTGCGGGCTCGGTTCAACCGGGACATGACCGTGCCGGGCTTGGCGCCCACCGCCCGGGCCAAGTCGTCATAATTCAGGTGACCGTACTCCCGGAGGACAAAGACCTCCCGTTGCTTCTTCGGCAGGCGCTCGACGGCATTCTTCAGGACTGCCAGGCGCTCATTCACCTCGGTTCCCGCCTCGACCGCGCCGCTTTCAACCACCTGCGGCCCGGTCAAGAAGCGGTCAAAAAGCCGAGCGATACGTGTCCTTTTCTTATGATCGAGACAGGTATTTCGCGCGATCCGGAAAAGCCATTCCCTGATGGCATAAGGATTGTGAACCGTCTTGATGTTCCTGTAGGCCTTGAGATAAACGTCCTGAGCGAGGTCTTCGGCGTCCGAAGCATTTCGGGAGAAGCCGAGGCAGATCTTGAAGACATTTTCCCGGAGGGTCATCAGTTCCTCGAACAGCCGCGCCTCGTTCTCCGACAGCACCTGAGATTCTC
>JBAVUQ010000172.1:0-10529 GCA_049696855.1 Candidatus Aminicenantales bacterium | reverse complement strand
AGCCGTTCTTCCACGTGCTGCCGGGCACGACGGCCTTCTCCCTGGCGACCGCCGGCTGCAACGTCAACTGCAAGTTCTGCCAGAACTGGGAGATCGCCCAGGTCAGGCCCGAACAGGTCGAGTCCTACGACCTCGCCCCCGAAGCGGCCGCGGCCCGGGCCGCCGGGTCGGGCTGCCCCTCGATCGCCTACACGTACACGGAACCGACCGTCTACTACGAGTACATGTACGATACGGCCCTGCGGGCCAAGCGCAAGGGCCTTCGTAATGTCGTTGTCACCGGCGGCCACATCAACCCCGAGCCTCTGGCCGACCTCCTGGACGTCGTCGATGCGGTCAAGGTCGACCTCAAGGGGTTCTCCGAGAAGTTCTACGCCGAGTACGTCCGGGGCGAGCTCAAGCCCGTCCTGGAAACGATCCGGGCCGTCGCCAAGTCCAAGGCCTGGCTCGAGATCGTCGCCCTCGTCATCCCGACCCTGAACGACCGCATGGACCAGATCCGGGAGATGAGCCGCTGGATCCGGAATGAGGCCGGCGACAGCGTCCCGGTCCACTTCACGCGATTCCAGCCGATGTACCTGATCAAGAACCTGCCCCCGACGCCCGTCTCGACTCTCGAAGCCGCGCGGCAAGTCGCCCTCGAGGAGGGCCTGCGCTTCGTCTACGTGGGCAACGTCCCCGGCCACGAGGGCGAGAACAGCTACTGTCCCGGCTGCGGCCAGACGGTGATCGCGCGCACGGGCTTCAGGGTCGAGACCGTCCGGCTCAAGAAGGGCAAGTGTGCGGCATGCGGGACGCCGATCCCCGGCATCTGGACCTGAAGCCCTGGGCGCCCCCGTTCCTCATGGGCTTTCTGGCCGCGGCCTTTCAGGTCTATCTCCTCAGGGAATTCGGGGCCGAGTTCTACGGCAACGAGCTCATCTTCGGCCTCTTCCTCGGATCCTGGCTTCTCTGGGGCGGGCTGGGCAGCCTTGTCAGGCCCCCGAGGAGGCCCGGAGCCGGCGAAGCGAGACTGGCCGGGCTCTACGGCGGAGCCGTCGTTTTCTTTTTTGCCGGGCTCGTCACGCTGAGGTTCTCCCACAAGCTCATGGGCATCCTCCCGGCCGAGCTGACAGGCCTCGTGCCCGCCCTGGGATTCGCCCTCCTGCTCAGCCTGTTTCTGAGCTTTCCCCTGGGGCACTCGTTCGCCCTCAACGCGGGGTCCCACCGCGGCGGCGTGCCTGCCGTCTATATCCTGGAGTCGGCCGGATCGGCGGCGGCCGGGCTCATGGTCAACTTCGTGCTCATTCCGAGGCTGTCGAACTGGCAGGGAGCCGCCATCATCGGCGCGGCTGCCGCGGCGATGGTCCTCGTTACGATGAAGCCCGGCCGGTGGAAGGTCCTCCCGGCGGCGGCCGTCGTCCTGGCCGCGGTCCTGGCCGGATTCGACCTCCCGTCTCAGAAGGCGGCCTGGAAACCCCTCAGCCTGATCGAGGCCAGGGATACGCCGTACGGCAAGCTCCAGGTCATCCGGAACAGAGAACAGGTCACGTTCTTCGACAACGGCTTGGCCGTCTTCTCCCATCCCGATGAAGGGGCGGCCGAGGAATCGATCCATTTCGCCCTGCTCCAGCGGGACTCGCCGCGAAACATCCTCCTCGTCGGGGGCGGCGCGAGCGGGGGCGTCGCCGAGGCCTTGAAATATGCCGGGGCGCGCGTCGACTGCGTCGAGCTCGACCCGGCGGTCGTCCGACAGGCGAAAAAGCTCCTGACCGGCCCGGACCGGGCGGCCCTCGACGACCCGAGGGTCCGCATCTTCTATCGCGACGGGCGTTCGTTTATCGCCGGGACGGCCGACCGGTACGACGCGATCCTCCTCAACCTGCCCGAGCCGGCCACCGCCCAGATCAACCGCTACTATACCCGGGAATTCTTTCTCCAGGTGCGGCTAAAGCTCCGGCCGGATGGGATCTTCGGCTTTGTCGTGCCGTCCGCCGAGAACTATATCAGCGACGCTCTCGGGCAATTCCTGGGCTCTCTCGCGGCGACTCTCCGCGGTGTTTTTACGAACGTCGCGGCCGTCCCCGGCGCCAATTGCGTCTTCCTGGCTTCCGACGGCCCCCTGTCGATCGATCCCGGCCGGCTTTCAGCCTCCATCGTCAGGCTTGGCCTGGACCTGCGCTTCGTCAGCCCGGACATGCTTCCCGCCCGCCTCGATCCGGGGCGGGTCGAATACCTGGCCCGCAAGCTGTCCGCTCCGGGCGCCAGGGTCAATCGCGACCTCGTTCCCGTCAGCTATTATTTTCACTCGGTCCTGTGGGCAGGACAGTTCCGAGGGGTCGAGTCGAGGCTCCTTCGCGCGGCCGGACGCATCGGCCCGGGCTGGATGCTGGACGCGCCCCTGGCCGCCTTCGCTTTGGCTCTCCTTCTGCTGGCGGTATTCAGGAGGCGCTCTCCGGCGCGCCTCCTCGTCCCCGTGGCGGTGATGGGCTTCACCTCGATCGCCGTGGAGCTGGCCGTGTTCGTCGCCTTCCAGGCCCGGTTCGGCTTCGTCTATGGAAAGATCCCTCTGCTTCTCGCGCTGTTCATGGCCGGGCTGGCCGTCGGATCGTTCGCGGCCAGGGCCCGGAAGCGGTCGGGCGGCTTCGACCTGGCCATTGTCCAGGGATCCTTCGTTCTCCTGCTTCTCCTCACTTCCAGGGTCGTTTCAGGAGCCGGAGGGGAACCCGCCTCGACCGCCATTCTCTTCGGCTTCGGGGTCCTCGGGGGATACCTCTTCGTGGCCGCCAACAGGCGGCTTCTTCCCGAGATCCCCCACCCGGGCCTCGGCTACGGCGTCGACCTTCTGGCCTCGTTCGCGGGTGTCATCCTGGCCTCGGCCCTGATCATCCCTCTTTTCGGCATCCCGGCCCTGCTCCTCCGCCTGACCCTCCTCAACGCCCTCTGCTTCCTCTTTCTGCTTATCGGCCCGCGTCCTCGGTAACTCTTCGGGCCTGACTGGGATTGTAATATAATGGACAGCCAGGATATCCGGACCCATGTTTGAAGATTCGCTGGTCAGGCCGAAAAAAGAGAAGCCGTCGAGCCGCGACGTGGCCATCGGCATTCTCGTTACCGTTCTGGTCCATGCGGTCCTGGGCTTCGTCGTTGTTTTCGGACGTTTCACGGTCAAGGTCCTTCCCTTTGCGAGGGAGGAGGTCCGGCCGATCATGCTTGTTCCCCCGCTCAACGTGGCCATCCCGAAGATCGTCGGGGGCCATGGCCTCAACGAAGTCCCCGGCGAAGGCCGGGGGGCGGCGGAACCCGCGAGACCCTCGCCGAAGCCCGAAGCGGCCGGGGTGGAGCCCGGGCCCGCCGCGGCGGAGCCGGCCCAGCCTGCCGGCGGGGGGACGGTCCCGCCGCCGGGATCGGGCTCCGCCATCCCCTCCCTGTCCTCGCGATTCCGGGAATCGATCGCCGTTCACGGGAAGTCCGGTCTGACCATCCCTCTGGCCCCCCCGGGAACGCCCCCGGGGCCTCCGGGCGTCGGAGCCGGTGCCCCCCTGCCCGACTTTTCTAAATACAGCCGGGGCGCTTACGGCGGCGGCGTCGGCGGATACGGAAAGGGAGGCGGAGCGACCGGCCAAGGGGGCGGGGGGGGCCGCCAGCGCGTCGGGATGTCCATTCCCCTCAAAGGCTACGATCTTCTGCCCTGGGCGACCAAGGTCATCGACCGGCTCCAGCTCAATTGGGCTCTCCCCGCGGTGCCGGAAGTGCCCGAGGCGGCCAGGATCAGCATGGTCGTCGTGATCAAGAAAACCGGCGAGCTCGATTCGATCGAGATCCTCGAGGGGACCAGCCTCGAGACGCTCGACCGGGCCGCTCTCGATGCCATCAGGGCCTCGCTCCCCTTCCCGGCTCTCCCCGCGGACTTTCCCGGCGACCTTCTCGAGATCAACTTCGAGTTCGTCTACAATGATTAAGAGGACGGCGGCCGGTCTTCTCATCGCCCTCGCGCTCACGGCCGGCCTCCGGGCCGACTGGAAAACGGACCTCAACTCCCGCCTCGGCCGCAACCCCGATTACCGGGCCGCCTGGGACTTTCTGTCCGTAGAGTCCAAGAAGCTCGAGCCTGAAGATCAGCGGACCGCGGCCTTCATCCTGCCCTTCCTGGCGGCCAAGCTCGGCGACAAGGACGGCGAAACGACTCTCGTTTCGGATTATTTCGAGACCTATCTCGATAACGACCCTGACTTCGGCTTTCTCGACGAATACACCCTGCGCGACTTCCTGGCCTTCTGGGCCTCCTGGAAGCGCCTCTATCCGCTGGTCTATGACGTCAATCTCCTTTCGTACTCGAGGACCCCGGCGACAGGGCTTCCGGCCTCGGTCGACGTCGGCCTCGAGCTGCTGAACGAAGCCTTCTACCGGGTCTCGCTCGGCCCCTACGTCCTCGAGGGAGGCTACTGGCCAAAGGGGTTCCACATCCTGACCATCCCTCTGCGCGACCTCTTCACGCGCTCGGACACTTACGAATTCGTTCTTGACCTCAAAGCCGGCGAGCTCATCGTCCGCAAGCCGGTCCGCGTCCGGATCGATATCGTCGACATCGCTCCGTCCCGGGCTCAGGCACCCCGGGAGACGTTCGCGGCCCCTCCGAGCATGCCGCTGCGGCCCATCCAGGAAGGCGAGATCTCGGTCTACATCGACGGCAAGCTGGTGCTGAAGAGCCGCAAGATCTCCGCCAAGCCCGCCCCGTTCACCTTCCCCCTCGGCGGGCCGCTCATGCAAGGCCAGAAGCCGTACATGCCGCCCCCGAAGAACGATCCGCTGATGAACAGCGTCAACATCGTGGACGCCCTGGCCTTGGCCTATAAGGCGATCAAGGATCTGGTTTCCAAGAAGCCGCCGAAGCCCTCGGCCCCGTCCTACCAGAAGGTCAGCGTCCTGTCGTTCGCCTACTCCCGGACGACGTCCGCCGGCCAGTCCGTCTCGGCCCGGGCCTCACTGTCCCTTCCCCCGTCGAGGGCCGTCATCCTCAAGGACTAGGGACCCGATTTGACTTCGGAACCCGGCCTCTGCTATATCTTCAGGCAAGGAGGAGGCTTCCCTGGGACAGCCTCCGGCCGCCAGGCCGCGGGAATGGCCTGAAAGAACGGAGGACCGAGATGGGCGAGAAGGAAGTCGAACGACGTCTCTGTCAGCGGTTCAAGATCCCCGGGGCGACGATCTCCTATAGGAAAGAAGGCCTCTTTTCATCCAAAGCCCGGACCGGCGAGGAGTTCTGCCCGGTCCTCGACCTGAGCCGGGGCGGCATCCGTTTCCTGACTCAAAAACCCCTCAAGTTCAAATCGAGGATTTTCCTCCAGCTGTCGATCCCGGGAGAACGGGTGCCCCTCGACCTCAGGGGCCGGGTCCGCTGGTCGACCTTCAGCGCCGGCCAGAGCTACAAATATCAGGCCGGCGTGCAGTTCTATCCTTACGGTCTCGAAAAGGGCCAGAACGTCCCGCAGGCGTTGACCAGGATCGTCGCTCTGGAAACGAAATTCATCGAACCGGAAACCCCGGCCGCCCCGCCCAACGCGGGCGGGATCGCCGCCTGAAGCGGCCGTCTAGCGCGAAGCCCTGGCCGGCTTCTCCCCTTCGACCACGACTTGGGAATAGTCCGCGATCCCCAGGAGCATCTTGGCGATGGATTGCAGCAGCCCCAGCCGGTTCTGCCGGATCTTCTTATCCTCGGACATCACCAGGACCTTGTCAAAGAAGGTGTTCAGCACGGGCTGAAGCTTGAAGATGATGCCCTGGGCCCTGGCGAAATCGCCCCGGGCGATCATCGGCTGGGCGTTGCTGCTGATGATCGAGAGCATCGAGTGGAGATCCCTCTCCTCTTTTTCGACCAGGAGGTCGGGATTGATCTTGGCCGCGGCGACGCCCTTCAGGATGTTGTTGATCCTCTTGGCCATGAGGATGAACGGCTCGAACTGGGGACTGGATTTGAGGGCGTCCAGGGCCTCGACCCGGGCGAGGACGTCGACGATCTGGTCAACGCCCGGACCCAGGGCCGCGCCGACGAGGTCGTAGCGGTAGCCCTTTTTCTCCAGGATGAAGCGCAGCCGGCCGGCGAAGAAATCGAGGCAGGCGGCCTTGACTTCCGGGCGCCCGACGGTCAGGCGGTCGCCGTAGACCCCCAGGATTCGGTCGATGAGGAGCGGGAAGGAAAACCGGAGCTTCCGGTCCAGCGCGACTTTGCAGACGCCGTGGGCGTTGCGGCGCAGACCGAAGGGATCGCTCGAACCGCTGACCTGGAGGCCGACGCCGATCGCGCCGACGATCGAATCCATCTTGTCCGCGATCGAGAGGATCGCCCCGGCGACGGAAGCCGGCGAAGCGTCCTCGAGGCTTCCCGGCTGATAGTGCTCGTAGATCGCCTGGTGGACGGCGGCCGGAAGGCCTTCCTCCCGGGCGTAGAGACCGCCCATGCGGCCCTGGAGGCCGGAGAATTCCTTGACCATATCGGTCAGCAGATCCGCCTTGCACAGCGAGGCCGCCTCGACCGCGTCTTCCCTGACCTCGGACGCGCCGAGCCTGTCGCAGAGATAGCCGGCGATCTTCTTCAGGCGCAGGGTCTTGTCCTCATAGGTGCCGAGCTTCTCCTGAAAGAGGACGTTCTTCAGCCCGGCCGCCCTGTCGCTCAGAGAGATCTTGCGGTCCTGGTCCCAGAAGAACCGGGCGTCCGCGAGGCGGGCCCTGAGGACGCGCTCGTTGCCCCTCCGGATCAGGCCTTTGGCGTCGCCGGGGGCGTCGGCCACCCCCAGGAAATAGGCCAGCTGCTTCCTGTCCCGGACGACCGAGAAGAGCTTCTGGCCTTCGCGCATGGCCGTGGACAGGACCTCGAGCGGCAGGCTCAGGTAGGTTTCGGGGAAGGCGCCGAAGATGACCAGCGGATGCTCGACGGCGAGGGTCAGATCGTCGAGCAGCTCCGCGTCCGGGTAGGCTTTGGCTTTGAGCGGAGCCAGGGCGTCCTCGATCTGGGCCAGGATCATCTTCTTGCGTTCGGCGGGGTCGATGATGACGAGGCTCTTCTCGAGCGCCGCCCGATAGGAGGCGAGATCCGCGGCCTTGATCGGGCCCGGCGAGGCGATCCTGTGGCCGACCGTTTCGTCGGAGGCCTGGAAGCCCTCGAACGAGGTCCGGACGGGCAGGCCTCCGAAGATGCAGAGCAGGCCGTGGATAGGCCTGGAGAAGCGGAACGGGCTTGATCCCCAGCGCATCATCTTGGGGAAGGAGAGACAGCCCAGGACGCGGGGCACGGCCGCCGCGAGGATCTCCGCGGTCGGCGTCCCCTTGGCCTTGCGTCTGAAACCGAGGTATTCCCCCTTGGGCGTCCGGACGGCCTCGAGCAGGCTCTCATCGACGCCCTGGGACCTGGCGAATCCCTTCCCGGCGGCGGTCAGGGCGCCGTCGGGCCCCTTGGCGACGGCCAGGGGCGGTCCGGTGACCAGTTCCTCCCGGTCTTCCTGCCCCTCGGCGAAATCGCCCGCGACGATGAGGCGCCGGGGGGTCGCCAGGGTCTTGAGCGAGCCGATCTCGATTCGGGCTTCCGAGAGCTCCTTGCGGAAGCCGGCCTCGAGCTGCTCGACGGCCGAGCGGATATGGGAGGCCGGCAGCTCCTCGGTCAACAGCTCGAGAAGGAATTCCATCAGGCGCCGTCCTTCCCGCCGGTGTATCGCCGGGCGATGTCGTTGACCAGGGCGCGGATCTGGGAGATCATCTTGACCCGCTCGGTGACGCTGATGGCCCCGCGGGAATCGAGCAGGTTGAAGCTGTGGGAGCACTTCAGGCACATGTCGTAGGCCGGCAGGAGCAGGTCCTTGGTGATCAGCCGCCCGGCCTCTTTAGCGCTCGCGGCGAAAGCCTGGCGGAGCATGGTCACCGAAGCGGCCGTGAAGTTGTACTCCGAGAATTCCTTTTCCTCGCGGAGCCGCAGGTCGCGGTAGCTGACGTCGGCCGACCAGTCGAGATCGTAGATATCGTCTTTCTGTTCGAGGAACATCTCCAGCCGTTCGAGGCCGTAGGTGATCTCGACCGGAACGGGCGCGAGGTCGATGCCGCCGCACTGCTGGAAGTAGGTGAACTGGGTGATCTCGAGTCCGTCGAGCAGGACCTGCCAGCCGACGCCCCAGGCGCCGATCGTCGGCGATTCCCAATTGTCCTCGTCGAAGCGGAGGTCGTGGTCCTCGAGGGCGATGCCGAGCGAGCGCAGGCTCTGGACGTAGACGTCCTGGATCGCGGCCGGGGACGGCTTCATGATGACCTGGTACTGGAAATGCTTCTGGACCCGGTTGGGGTTCTCGCCGTAGCGACCGTCGTCGGGCCGCCGGGACGGCTGGACGTAGCCGACGCGCCAGTTGCGCTTGTCGAGAACGCGGAAAAAGGTGTCCGGGGTCATCGTCCCGGCGCCGACCTCGACGTCATAGGTCTGCGCCAGATAGCAGCCTTGGCCGGCCCAGAACCGGTGCAGGCCGAGGATCAGGTCCTGGACGGACATCTAGGACTTCTTCTCCCAGCGCAGGACCGGGAACTTGGCCGCGGCCACTTCGTCGAGCCGGCCGACGTAGGTGACGTGAGGCGCCTCGTGGAGGATCTCGGGGTTCTCCTTGGCCTCCTTGGCGATCATCTTCATCGCGTCGATGAACAGGTCCAGGTCGCGGCGGCTCTCGGTCTCGGTCGGCTCGATCATCAGGGCGCCGTGGACGATGAGCGGGAAGGACATCGTCGGCGGATGCAGGCCGTAGTCGATCAGCCGCTTGGCGATATCGAGGTTGGTCACGCCGAATTCCTTCTGGAACTTGTCGGAGAAGACGCACTCGTGCATCGACGCCGTCGCGTATTTGAGGTGGTACTCCCCTTCGAGGCTCTTGCGGATGTAGTTGGCGTTGAGGACGGCGAACTCGGCGATTTCCCGCATGCCTTTGGGCCCGAGGGTCAGGATGTAGCAGAGGGCCCGGACGATGACCGAGAAATTCCCGAAGTAGGCCCGGACGCGGCCGATCGAGCGAGGGCGGTCGAAGTCCAGAGTATAGCGCCCGGCCTTCTCCACGATGACCGGGACCGGCAGGAACGGCACGAGCTCCTTCTTGACGCCCACGGGCCCGGAGCCGGGACCGCCCCCGCCGTGCGGGGTCGAGAACGTCTTGTGGAGGTTGATGTGCATGACGTCGACGCCCATGTCGCCGGGCCGGACGATTCCCGTCAGGGCGTTCATGTTGGCCCCGTCCATATAAACCAAGCCGCCCTTGGCGTGGACGATCTCGGCGATGCGGCAGATGTCGGACTCGAAGACGCCGAGGGTGTTAGGGTTGGTCACCATGAGCGCGGCGACCTCCTCGGTCATCTCCTGCTCGAGGCCCGCCAGGTCGATCGTGCCCTTCTCGTTGGACTTGATCTCCTTGACCGTGTAGCCGCAGATGTGGGCTGACGAGGGATTCGTGCCGTGGGCCGAGTCCGGGATGAGGACGTATTTCCGGGCGTCGCCCCGGGCCTCGAGGGCCGCCCGGATAAGCATCATGCCCGTGAGCTCGCCGTGCGCCCCGGCCGCCGGCTGGAGCGTGAAGGCGTCCATGCCGGCGATCTCGCAGAGAAAGGTCTCGAGCTTCTTCAGGACCTCGAGGTTCCCCTGGACAAGGTCGGCCGGCGCGAGAGGATGGGACGCGGCGAACGCGGGGTGGGCCGCAAGGCGCTCGTTGATCTTGGGGTTATACTTCATCGTGCATGAGCCGAGCGGATAAAGGCCCATGTCGACGCAGTAATTCTTTGTCGAAAGTCGGGTGAAGTGCCGGGTGATCTCGGTCTCGGAGACTTCGGGGAAATCCCCGATCTCGCGGCGGAGGGCCACTCCGGCCAGCAGGTCCTTCTTCGCCGGGACGTCGAGCGGAGGCAGCTCGGACGCCCGCTTGCCCGCGGCGCTGATCTCGAAAATGAGGGGTTCGCGGATCTCTTTGATCATGACAGGACCTCCTGGAGCGTCCGGGCCAGCCGGTCGATCTCATCTTTCGTCCGCAGCTCGGTGACGCAGACGAGGGCGGCGTTCCCGATCCCGGGATAGTCGGCTTCGAGGCCGTAGCCGCCGACGATGCCCTTCGCCCGGAGCGCGGCGTCGACCGCGGGCCAGGGCTTGGTGAGCTCGACGGCGAATTCATTGAACACCGGCCCGGTGAACGTCCTTTTCACCCCGGGGATCGCGCCCAGCCGGTCGGCCGCATAGGCCGCCTTCTGGGCGTTCTGCCAGGCCATCTCCCTCATCCCCTGCTTGCCCAGGGTCTCCATGAAGATCGTCGCCCGCAGGGCGCAGAGCGCTTGGTTGGAGCAGATGTTCGACGTCGCTCGCTCGCGGCGGATGTGCTGCTCGCGCGTGGAGAGCGTCAGGACGAAGCCGCGCCGGCCGTCCTTGTCCTTCGTCTGGCCGGTGATCCGTCCGGGCATCTGCCTGACGAATTCCTTCTTGCAGGCCATGAAGCCGAGGTAGGGGCCGCCGAAGCTCACCGGGAGGCCGAGCGATTGGGCCTCCCCGG
>JBAVUQ010000171.1:0-9932 GCA_049696855.1 Candidatus Aminicenantales bacterium | reverse complement strand
TCCGTGCCGGAATATAGCATAGCCCGTGCGCTGGCTCAAAAAGGACCGGGCCGCATCGGTCCAGGTGTAAGCGGCGGCGGGCCGGCTCTCGGCTGCCGCCGCGGCGAGATCGCGCAGTAGCTCGGGCTGCCGGCCGAGCTCGAGCATGCCCCCGGCCAGCTCCGCCGCGGATTCGAAGAGAAGACCGGTCCGTCCGTCCTCGATGAACGGCTCCGAATAAGGCGCCCGGACGGCCAGGATGGGCAGCCCGAAGGCCCGCGCTTCGTGAAAGGCCATCCCGAACGTTTCGCCCGGTGACGGGCTGATCAAGACCGAGCTTCGCTCGTATTCCCCGCCGAGCTCTTCGTAGGGGATGAACCCCAGGTGAACGACCCTCTCGCGGAGGAGGGGATGGGCGCCGACCGCCTCCAGGCAGACCGCGGCCGTCCGAGGCTCGATGTCCGTCCGTCCGGCGATGCGGACGGCGAAGACATCGGTCGCCCGGACTTCCCGGCCGAGGGCCTCCAGAAAATCCGGGACGCCCTTGCCGCGGATCAAGCTCGAGACGACGAGCCCCGTGAATACGTCCGGGGCCGCGGGCCGGCCCTTCGGCAAGACGCACGGGGCCGGCGGGACGAAGAGGATGGGCCTCGCGGCAAAGCCTCTTTCCCTGAGAGCATCGGCCGTACCCGGGCCGGTCACGAGAAAGCCCGAAGCCCGGGCGAAGAGCCGGTCTTCGGCCCGCCTCAGCTTCTCCGCCGCATCGGGGGAGATCCCCGGGTCCGCGCTCGGCAGGCTGTGGATGATGAAGAAGACCCGGTCTCCGGGCCGGAACGGGTCCGCCTCGACCAATTCTCGAATGTAGAGGCTGTCCACCCAGAACTCGGATCGCGGCGGGTACGCGCCGGTGACGAGCCCAGCCAGCGTCGTCGTCCCGACCGGAAAGCCCTCCGCGCCGAGAGCCCGGAGAAGGAACCGGTTGTAGAGGTCGCCGCCTGAAGGCGGCCGCCCCGGAGGCACGACGAAGACGATGTCGCCCCGCGCGGCCGCCGCCGAGGTCTCAGGCACGCTTGGCCCTCGGCTTGGGGCCGGCGACGACCTCGCCCTCGTAGGAGGCCCGGGCTTCCGGCGATTCGCGCAGGGTGATCTTCAGGCGGCCGCGGAACCGGCTGGCGGCCCGGGCCGCGACGCCGTCGTGGATCCGGCGGGCCAGGAACTCCATCGTCGTCGGCACGCTGGCCAGATCCGGATTCTCGTCCAGGTTCTTGTAATGGTATTCGCCCAGGACGTCCTTGAGGATCCTGGAAGCCCGGACGACGTCCATGACGGTGTTGTTGGCGTCGATGTCCGGGGCCTGGAACTCGGCGTCGACGATCAACGTGACGCCGTGGAGATTGCGCGCCGGGCCGAACACCTCCCGCTTCAGCGAATGGGCGATGAAGATGTGACGGCGGACGGTGAGGCTGTACATTGGCTCCTCCTCAATAAATGATGAGAGGGCTGAGGCCCCCGGGGAAGCGTCGGATGAGCGCCCTGTAGGTTTCCGGCAGATCCGCGAAGGGGACCGCCGGTCCGACGTGAGCGTCGAACTCCGGCCGCTCGAGAAGGCGGAAGACGAGCTCCGTCCGCCGACGCGCGTCCCATCGGGGCTGAAGAGCGCCGGGGATGCGCGAGACCTGAGACCCGACGATCTGCTTGCGCCGGCTGTGGAAGCTTCCGCCGAGGTCGAGGCGCGCCGGCTCGGCGCCGAACCAGCTCACGGCGACGACCCGGCCTTCGACGCCGACGCTGTCGATGGCCGCCTGCAGGCCGGCCGCCGTTCCGCTCGTGTCGAACGCGACGTCGAACGGCTCCGCGGCCGGCCCGGCGGACGTCCGGAATCCCATCGTCCCGGCCAGCCGGCGCCGGTCGGGACTCTTCTCGACGACCTTGAGCTCGACGGCCGGCCCAGGCGCCAGGATCCGGGCGATGAGCGAGCCGATGATGCCGAAGCCGACGATGAGGACGCGCTCGCCGAGCGTCAGGCCGGAGTCCCAGACCGCCGTGACCGCCGTCTCCATGTTGCTCGCCAATGTGGCCCGGGCCGGCGGCAGACCGTCCGGGAGAGGCCGGACATCCTCCGCCAGGACGACGCAGAGGTCCTGGTGCGGATGGAGCACGTGGACCTTTCGCCCTCGCAGCTCCGCCGGCCCCTGGACGACCTCGCCCACGAGCGAATAGCCGTACTTGACGGGAAACGGGAATCGTCCGCCCATGTAGGGGCACCGCATCTCCTTTCGGAGAGCGACCGGGACCTTTCCGCCGGCAACCAGGCGCTCCGTGCCCGGGCTGACGGCCGAGAACATGGCCCGCACCACGCACCACTCATCCCCGCCGGGATTGGCCAGGGTCTCCCGCTTCAGCGCGCCCCGGCCCTTGCCCGTCAGCCAAAAAGCCCAGGCCTGGATCATGGCGCCACCGCCTGCCCCGCGGTCCGGGCGACGGTCCCGACGATCATCATCCCGTCGTCGACGGGCGTGAAGGCGTGATAGGCCAGGCGGAGCGAGGAGGCCACGTCGGGAACCGGCGGAAGCCGGAACGAGCTC
Organism: Candidatus Aminicenantales bacterium; assembly: GCA_049696855.1. Lineage (GTDB taxonomy): Bacteria > Acidobacteriota > Aminicenantia > Aminicenantales > Saccharicenantaceae > RBG-16-66-30. The sequence continues at coordinate 7,368 of JBAVUQ010000171.1, read as the reverse complement.
AATCCCGAACCCAGGATCAACGGAGAGATGTGGACCTGAAGGACGTCGACGTTGCCTTCGCCGAGGAACCGGGACGCGGTCAGCGAGCCGCCCTCGATGTAAACCGACCGGATGCCGCGGGCCATGAGCTCGCGGAGAATCGCGGAGGTCGGGATCGAACCGTCGGCGCCGCGGAACGGGACCACGTTCACGCCGGGCGGGGCGGCCTTTCCGTCGCTGCCGACGAGATAGACCTGGCCGCCTTCGATCCCGGTCAAAGCGCCAAGCCCCTCTGGCGAAGAGGCCAGGACGATCCGGGCCGGCTGTTTGCCCTCGACGTAGCGGACCGTGAGCCGCGGCCGGTCCCGGCGCAGGGTCCGCGAGCCGATGATGACGCCGTCGGACAGGGCGCGCATGCGGTGGGCGTGGACGAGATTGGAAGGGCTGCCGATCCGCTTTGAATCGCCGGCCAGCGTCGCGATGCGGCCATCGAGCGACTGGGCGAAATGGCTGACGGCGAAGGCCCGGCCGAGCCGGCGGGCGTGCATCGACGAGAAGGCGTAGGGCAGGTAAGTCTTGAAGAGCTGAAGGATAGGAATGGGCAGGCCGCCGGTGCGGACCGTCCGGACGCGGATCAAGTCCCGGATGGAAAATACGGCGTCAGCCTGGGATGCCGGCGGGACGGGGATCGCGGGATCGAGAAGGACCGCCACCACCGGCCCGGAGCGGGATGACGCCCTGAAAGGCCGGCCGATGGAGACGGGCCGGCCGCCGTTCTCCGTCTCCAGACGGAAATAGCATTGGCCGACCGGCTCTTCGCAGAGATCGATGGCTTCGCGGACCCGGAGAAGCGAGTCCCAGCCTGTCTCGACGGCCACCGCAGACATCCCGCTGACCCCCTTGGGACCGGATCTGACTCCCTTCTGACTTCTCCAAGATAGTGGATGCGCGGAGGGCTGTCAAACTGCAGGCGAGCGCCCCATCCGGGAAAATTCAGTTGAAATTTTCCCCGGTTGAAGGATTATAATGGCGCTTGCGACCGTTCGCAGGAAAAGGCGCCAAAAGTGAGACACACGCGGCCGTTCCGGTACGTGGCCATGACCCTCGCTCTGACAGCCGCGGGGGCCTGCGTCCGCTACCACGCCCGTCCGATCGCTCCGGACCGGACCATGGAGGACCTCGAGGCCCGGCGGCTCGATTCACCCGAGCTCGGACGGTTTCTGATCGCGAATAAGGAGACCGAGACCTGGCCTCCGCCGGCATGGGACCTCAAGGCCCTGACCCTGGCCGCGCTCTACTACCATCCCGACATGGACATCGCCCGGGCCCAATGGGGTGTCGCCCGAGGCGGCCGCATCACGGCCGGCGAAAGGCCGAACCCGACCCTGAATCCCCTCGTTGGGTACAACACGACCTCGCCGAGGAGCGAGGTCACTCCCTGGATCCCCGAAGTCGCCCTGGAGCTCACCATCGAGACGGCGGGCAAGCGCGGCATCCGGATCGCGAAGGCCCGGCACCTGGCCGAGGCGGCGCGATGGCAGATCCTGTCCACGGCCTGGGCCGTCCGCAGCCGCTTGCGCGGCGCCCTGCTCGAGGTTTATGCGGCCGGTGAGATGGAAGCCCTTCTCACGGACCAGGAAAAGCTCCGGACGGAATTCGTTCGCCTTCTCGAGCTCCAGAAGGATGCCGGCGAGGTTTCGACCTATGACCTGACCCAGGCCCGGGTCGCGCTCGACGAGAGCCGTCTGGCGGCCATCGAGGCGGCCCGGGTCAAAGAGGACGCCACGGCCCGGCTGGCCGCGTCCCTCGGACTCGCGCGCCCGGCCCTGGAGGGCGTGACCATCTCGTTCGATGCGTTCCGCGGCGTCAAGCCCGACTTCCCCGCGGGCGAGATCCGCCGCCAGGCCGTGCTCAATCGCTCGGACATCCTGGCCGCGCTCGCCGAATACGAGGCCAGCCAATCCGCCCTCAAGCTCGAGATCGCCAAGCAGTATCCGGACATCAATCTCGGCCCCGACTACCAGCTCGACCAGACCGACAGCAAATGGACGATCGGGCTGGCCCTGGTCCTGCCCATCTTCAGCCGCAACCGGGGCCCGATCGCCGAGGCCCTGGCCGGCCGCGAGGAGAGCGCCGCCCGCTTCCTGGCCCTTCAATCCCAGGTCCTCGGCGAGCTCGACGCCGCGGTCGAAGACCTGCGGGCGGCCGTTCTGAAGTCGGGCGCAGCCGACGACCTGGTCACGAACCTGGCCGGGCAGGAGCGGATGGCCAGGGCCCAACGGGAGCTCGGCGAGATCTCCCTGTTCGAGCTCATCGGCATCCGGCTCGAGCTCAACGCCGGCGCCCAGGCCCGCCTGGAGGCGCTGACGCAGGCCCAGGAAGCGGTCGGGCGGCTGGAGAACGCGGCCCAGAGCCCGCTCGACGTCAAGGATTGGATCACCACGATGTCCCGGACGCCGGCGGGCCCGGAGAAGGAGCGCAAGGATGACTAGACGCCAGGTCACGACCGGGTTGATCGTTCTGGCGGTCGCCATCGTGGCGGCCGTCCTCCTCATCATGGGCCTCGGGCCCAAGGGCGGGGCGGAGGAGGAAGGGATCGTCACGGATGTCGGCGTCCACGTCGGCAAGATCGTCCGGGCGACGCTCCATCGCTATGTCACGGCCTACGGCACGGTCGAGCCCGAGCCCCCCGGTGGGGGGAAACCGGCGGCCGGCGCCGTCATCTCGGCCCCAGTCGGAGGGATCCTGGCCGAGATCGCCTGCGCGGAAGGCCGGGCCGTCGCTCAGGGCGCGCTCCTCTTCCGTCTCGACACGCGGCTGGCGGAAGTGGCCGTGGCCAAGGCGGCCAAGGCGCTGGAGTCGGCCGAGCAAACATATGAACGGCAGAAGAAGCTCCTGGCGGCCGAGGCGACGTCGCGAAAGAACTTCCAGCAGGCCGAGCTCGAGCTCAATACGGCCAAGAGCGATCTGGCCGCCGCCCGGACGGAGCTGTCCCTCCTTGAGATCAAGGCGCCGCTCGCGGGAACGGTCGTCCGGATCACAGCCCGGCTCGGGCAGGCGGTCGAGCCGAACGCGGTCCTGGCCGAGGTCATCGCCCTCGACCGCCTCGCGGTGACGGCCCAGGTGCCCAGCCGTGACGCCGCCGAGCTCAAGCCCGGCCAGCCGGTCATTTGGGGCGACGGCAACGGGCCCGCAGGGGCGCTCGCCGTCGTCGGCAAGGACGTCGACCTCAGATCCGATACGGTGCTCGTCCGGGCCTCGCTTCCGGCCGGCGCGGGATTCCAGCCGGGGCAGTTTCTGAGCATTCGGATCGTCGCGGAGGAGCGTCGCGACGTGCTGGCCGTGCCGGAAGAAAGCGTCGTCCCGGGTCCCGGCGGCGGGACCGTGCTGATGGTCGTCGAGGGCGACAAGGCCATCCCCAGACCGGTTAGGTCCGGCCTCCGCGACGCCGGCCTGGTCGAGGTCGAGGGCGAAGGCCTCGCGGAAGGCCTGGTCATCGTCACGACGGACGCCTACAACATCACCGGGGAAACGAAGATCCACATCATCGAAAACAAGCTGTCCTGATGAAAGAAGATTCCGCCCTGGGCCGGTTTGCCACCCGCCATGCCCTGCCGATCGTCTTCGTCAGCGCGGCCTTGTGCCTGGCCGGCGTCTACGCGGCCCTGACGATCCCGTCGTCGGTCTTCCCCCAGACGGACTTCCCCCGCGTCGTCATCCTCATCGACAACGGCGTCATGCCGGCCACCGAGATGATGGCCACCATCACCCGGCCGATCGAAGAGGGAATGAAGGACATCCCCGGCGTCAGGACGATCCGCTCGGCCACGGGCCGCGGCTCGGCGGAGGTCAACGTCTTCTTCAACTGGAAAGTCGACATGATCCAGTCCGAGCTCTATGTCCTCGGCCGGCTGTCGCAGATCCGGGCCTCTCTTCCGGCCACGGCCGAGGCCGAGGTCTACCGGGTGACCTTCTCCAATTTCCCCATCATCGGGATCAGCCTGACGAGTCCCAAGCGCAGCCTGATCGAGCTTTGGGAGACCGCCCGCTATGAGCTCAAGCCGCGCTTCCTCCAGATCCCCGGGATCGCCCGGGTGGACCTCATCGGCGGCCGCGCCCCGGAATACCACATCGTGGTCGACCCGCTCCGCCTCCAGGCGGCCGGCCTGACCATGGCCGAGGTGACGGAAGCCCTGAACAAGAATAATCTCGTGACCTCGACCGGCCTCCATGAGGAAAACCGGATGCTCTACCTGGCCGTCGTCGACGGCCGCGTCCGCTCGATCCGGGACATCGAGAACTTCCCGGTGAAGGTCGCCGGGACCCACCCGGTCCTCGTTCGCGACTTCGCCCGGGTCGTCCGCGGGCCGGAGCCCGTCTTCAACTACGTCACCGCCGAAGGCCAGGAAGCGGTGCTTCTCAACATCTACAGCCAGCCGGACGGCAGCACCCTCGATATCGCCAAGAGCCTGACCGAGGACCTGAAGGCCTTGAAGGGCGAGCTGCCGGCCGACCTGAAGCTGGCCTTCTTCTACGACCAGTCCCTCCTCGTCCGGTCCTCGGTCCGGAGCGTCTGGGAGGCCATCCTCTTCGGCCTCGCCCTGTCCGTGCTTATCCTCTTTCTCTTTTTGAAGAACTGGCGGACGACCTTCGTCGCCATCCTGGTCATCCCGGTCACCGTTCTCGTGACGCTCCTGGCGATCAAGGCGGCCGGGCTCTCGTTCAACCTGATGACCCTGGGGGGCATCGCCGCCGCGATCGGTCTCGTCATCGACGACGCCATCGTCGTCGTCGAGGCCATCCATACCAAGCGCCGGTCCGGCCGTGACCGGCTGACGGCCATCCGCGAAGCCATCAGCGAGCTCGGCCGGCCCCTGGTCGGGTCGACGCTGACGCCCGTCGTCGTCTTCATCCCTCTGGCCTTCCTGGGAGGGATCACCGGGGTCTTCTTCCGCGCCCTGGCCCTGACCATGGTCGTGGCCCTCCTGACGTCGCTCGTTTTGGCCGTCACGCTGACGCCCTCGCTCGCCGCTTGGCTGCTGCGCGCTCCCAAGGAAGAGCCCGGGGCCCTTCACGAAGACCATGGCGGGCCGCTTCTGCAACGGGTCATCTCGGTTTACGAAACGGGAGTGCGGGCGGCGCTCAAACGGAGCGGGGTGACGATCGCCATCTGCGCCGGCGTCCTCGTTTTGGCGTTCATCCTGTACAACCGGCTCGAGAGCGAGTTCCTGCCGCCGATGGACGAGGGCGGGTTCGTCATCGACTATCTCACTCCGCCGGGAACGAGCCTGGCCGAGACCCACCGTCAGCTCCAGTACGCGGAGGACATCATCCGCTCCGTGCCCGAGCTCGAGAGCTACTCCCGCCGCACCGGGGCCCAGCTGGGCCTGTTCATCACCGAGCCGAACAACGGCGATTTTCTTCTCAAGCTGAAGCCCGACCGCAAGCGCTCGACCCAGGAGGTCCTGAGCGAGCTGCGTCACCGGCTGAACGCCGCCCTGCCCGACATCATCTGGGAATTTCCCGGGATCCTTGGCGACCTCATCGGCGACCTGATGTACGCGCCCCAGCCGATCGAGGTCAGGATCTACTCGACCAACGCGGCTTTCTTGAAGGAGAAAGCGCCCCAGGTGGCCGCGATGCTGGAGAAGGTCCCGGGCGTCGTGGATGTTTTCGACGGCCTCATCTACACCGGGCCGACCATCGGCTTCCGGGTCCGCTACGTCGACGCCGAGCGGTTCGGCTTGAGCGCGGAGGCGATCGCCGCGGCCGTCAACGCGGCCATGCTGGGCGAAACGGCCTCGACCGTCCTCGAAGGGGACCGGGTCGTCGAGATCCGGGTGAAGGCGGAGCCGACCGAGATCGACAGACTGGAGAAGATTCGCCACCTGCCGCTCCGGACGCCGGACGGGACCCTGGTCCAGCTCGCCCAGGTGGTCGATGTCATCGAAGAGCCGGGCCAGCTCGAGCTCCGGCGCGACGACTTCCGCCAGGACGTGGCCGTAACGGCCCGGCTCGAAGGCCGCGACATGGGCAGCGCCATGGCCGAGATCCGAAGCGTCCTCGCCCGGGACAAGACGATCCCGGCGGGAACGATCGAGTACGGCGGCCTCTACAAGGAGCAGCGGGATTCGTTCCGCAACCTCATGGTCGTCCTGCTGATGGCCATCTTTCTCGTCTTCACCGTCCTGATCCTCGAGTTCGGATCGTTCTACGAGCCCGCCGCGATCGTGTTCGGGGCTGTGCTGGCCATGTTCGGCACGATCCTGGCCCTCTGGATCACGGGCACATCGCTGAATGTCGTGTCGCTGCTCGGGGCCATCATCGGGGTCGGCATCGTGGCCAAGAACGGCATCCTGATGCTAGATTTCGTCAAGGAGCTCCAGGCTCAGGGCCTGGACCTGGCCGAGGCCCTCGTCCGGTCGGGGCGGCGGAGGCTCCGGCCCGTCCTGATGACCTCGCTCGCGGCCGCCCTCGGGATGCTGCCCCTGGCCTACGGCATCGGCTCGGGCGCCGATATGTTGAAGCCCCTGGCCATCGCGGTCATCGGGGCCCTCTGCATCTCCGTCCTGCTGTCGCTCATCGCCACGCCGACGATCTACTACCTGATGACGCGCCGGCGCGCAACGGCCCGATAACCTATTTTCCGAACTCGAGGACCATGAACGAGCCGGGAACGATCGTCGGCCGGGGCCGCGGCTGCTCCGCCGTCGGGGCCGGCGCCGGTCCGTACTCGGCCGTCACGACGAAAACGTGGTGGGTCTTGGGATCGAGTTCCATCGTCCGCGCGCCGCGGGCCGTCGGTACCGTCTCGACGACGGCGTACTTGTCCGCGGACTCCTGCCGGACGACGGTCAGGGTGCCCCCGCCGTTCGAGGCGAAGACGAGTCCGGTCCCGGGATCGTAGCGGACCGCGTCGGGGCCGTCTCCGATCGGGACCGTCGTGACGACCGTCCCTTTCTCGAAGTCGGAAACGACCATGACCTTGTCGCAAACGCTGAAGAGCCGCTTGTTCTTGAGGTCGATGGCCAGACCGCTCGGGCCCTCGCCGGGCGCGATCGACCAGCGCGTCTTGATCTGAAGCGTCTTGGCGTCGAAGGCGACGATCTCGCTCTTGTCCTCGTTGTTGACGAAGATGGTGCCTTTACCGTCCGTGACCGCGAATTCCGGCTTGCCGCCGATGTCGATCGTCCCGACGACCTTGTCGGTGGCGGCGTCGATGGCCGTCGCGTTGGCCGTCCGGCCGTTGAAGGTGAAGACGCGGTCCGAGAAGGCGTCGTACATAATGGCGTCGGGATTCTGACCGGAGGACGGGATCTCGGCGAGGACCTTGCCGGCCTTGAGGTCGAAGACGGAGACGCTGTTGCCCCGTCCGTTGGAGATGTAGCC
>JBAVUQ010000170.1:0-4488 GCA_049696855.1 Candidatus Aminicenantales bacterium | reverse complement strand
GGCCTGGCCAACGTCCTGCCGATCGCCGCGATCACGCGCGCCTCGGGCGGCCGCGATCTCGTGGATATGGCGGACCTCGTCGCCGCCGGAGCCGTGGCCTTCTCGGACGACGGCCGCCCCGTCCCGGAAAGCCGGGTCATGCGTCTGGCCCTCGAAGCCGCGGCCGCCGCCGGCAGCCTCGTCATCGACCACTGCGAGGACCGTTCCCTCGCCGAGGGCGGCGCGATCAACGAGGGCGCCGTCTCGACCCGGCTGGGGATACCCGGCATCCCGGCCGCGGCGGAAGATGTCATGGTCGCCCGCGACATCATTCTCGCCGAAGCCGCCGGGACCCGCGTCCACATCGCCCATCTCTCGACGGCCGGCGCCGTCCGCATGGTCGGCGAGGCCAAGGCCCGCGGGGTCCGGGTCTCGGCCGAGGCGACCCCTCACCACCTCCTCCTCACCGACGAGGCTATCGAAGCGCCGGACACGAATTTCAAGATGAACCCGCCGCTCCGGTCGGCTTCCGACGCGGCCGCCCTGGTCGAAGCTCTCCGGACGGGAGTCGTGGACGCCATCGCCACGGATCACGCTCCGCACACGGCGGAGGAAAAGAGCCGCGATTTCGCGGCGGCCCCCTTCGGCATCGTCGGCCTGGAGACGGCCGTGTCCCTCGTCCTCGACCGGCTGGTCAGGCCGGGAACGATCTCCTTCCCTCGCTTCGTCGAGCTTTTCTCGGCCGGACCGGCGCGCCTGCTCGGCCTCACGAGGAAGGGCCGCCTGGCCGCCGGGGCGGATGCCGATCTGACCATCCTCGATCCGGACCTCCCGGTCACGGTCGACAAGACCCGGTTCGAATCCAAAGGACGCAACACGCCCTTCGACGGCTGGGTGCTCCGAGGCGGACCGGTCATGACCATCGTCGGCGGCCGGATCGTCTACCCCTTCGACGACAGGGATGCCGGGGGTCGGCCATGATCCCGGACCCGAAGAAGCTCGAGCGCCTGGAAAAGACCGTCGGCCATGAGTTCCGGGACCGCGGGCTGCTGGCGAAGGCCCTGACGCACAGCTCCCACGCCTATGAATCGAGCCCGGAGTCGGCGGAGGACAACGAGCAGCTCGAATTCCTGGGCGATTCGGTCATCGGACTCATCGCCGCCGAGTTCTTCCTCCGCGCCTTCCCGGAAAGAAGCGAGGGCGAGCTCTCGAAGCTCAAGGCGGCCGCGTCGAGCACGCTCGCCCTGGCCCAGCTCGCCCGGACCATCAAGCTCGACAAGCTCATCCTCCTCGGCCGCGGGGAGGAGAAATGCGGCGGCCGCAAGAAGGTTTCGATCCTGGCCGGGGCCTTCGAGGCCCTGACCGGCGCGCTCTATCTCGACGGCGGCTTCGACGCGGCCAAGGCGTTCGTCTGCGGCCTTCTCGAGTCGTCCCTCAAGCCGATCAAATCCGAATCCCAGACGATCAACAACGCCAAATCGGCCCTCCAGGAGATCTGCCAGAAGGCCGGGCTCTCGACCCCCGTCTACCGCCTGGTCTCCGAGAAAGGGCCGGCCCATCGCCGGACCTTTATCATCGAGGTAAGCCTTGGGGAGAAGGTCGTGGCGAAATCGAAGGGGGGCTCCAAGAAGGCCGCCGAGCAGGCCGCCGCCGAAAAGGCCCTCAAGTCCTTTTTCGGGCGCAAGATCAAGAGGATATCGTCCGAGGCCTTCGTCATCGAAGCCGACGACCTGAATCTCCCCTGACCGCCGGTCTAATCCCGGTCAGGGCCCCATCAGGACCGCGACCGGCCGGAGCGCCGGGATATTCTGGCAGACGATCCGGACGACGGCCGTCAAAGGCACCGACAGGATCATGCCCGGGATCCCCCAGAGCCAGCCCCAGAAGAGAAGCGAAAAGAACACCAGGAGCGGGCTGAGGCCCAGGCCCTTGCCCAGGATCCGCGGCTCGACGAAATTGCCCAGGACGTTGTCCAGGCCAACGGTGATGACGAGGATCCAGAACGGCGTCCAAAAGTTCCCGAACTGGAAGAAGGCGAAGCCGACGCGCAGGACCGTGGCGATGAGCGAACCGATGTTCGGGATGTAGTTCAGGGCGAACGCCAGCAAACCGAAGAGGAACGCGAAATCGACCCCGAAAGCCTCCAAGACGATCCAGACCATCAGGCCGTTCCCGATGCCGATCGCCGTCTTGATGACCAGGTACTTCCGGATCTGGACATTGATCCGTTCGAGGATGCCGTGGATGCGGCCGGCGTGCCCGTCGCCGATAGCCTTGGGGATCTTGGCCTCGGCCCGGCCGCGGCCGGCGACGATGAACACGAGAAAGAGGAAGACGAGAAAGAGCTTTCCCAGAACGCCGAAGAAGGGGCCGATGGCCTTGAGGATGGAGCTTCCGAGCCGGTTGACATCGAGGTTCCCCAGGACGGTGGGCACGTCGATCTTGAAGGGGCCCAGGCCGGTCTCCAGAAAGCGGCTGATCTCGGCGAGCCGGCCCTGGTATTTCGGAAGCTCGGTCACCAACGCCTTGCCGCTCGAGTAGACCAGAACGCCGAGGAGATAGAGGATGACGGCGATCATGACCAGGACGATAGGCACGGCCCACGGCCGCGGACAGCGGCACCGGGTCAGGAACGTCAACGCGGGATCGATGATATAGGAGAGAAAGACGGCCAGGATGAAGGGGATCAGGACCGGCCGGGCCAGCTTCAGCACGACGCCCGCGACGAAGAGAAGGACGATCGCGAGGGCCCCCTTGAAGAACTTGTCGTCGTTCACTCCGGCTTTCCCTCCCCCCGGCGGGCGGCCGTCACTTCACGGCCTGTTTCCCGGCCAAGGCATCCATGGTGGCGCGGAGAAGCGATCGCCCGGCCGCCTCGAGCCCGTCCGGCACGCGCATCGCGCCGCAGAGAACGCTCTCGACCCGTCCGATATACAGGTGCTGGCCATAGCGGTTCCGGGAATGGAAGCCCGGGGCGAGCTTCTCGACGGACTGGCTGTCCGCAGCCAGGCTCGCCAGGAGCTTGGTCAGCATGTCCTCGGCCGTCTTGTCCGATCCTCCGTCGATGAAGAAGCCCTCGAGCTCGCGGTCCCCGGACTTGTAGGTCGCGACATAGCCATCATGGAGGAATTCGTAGCCCATGAAGTTCTTTTTGACGTACTTCTCGCTCCGGGCGACGAGGCCGTCCTTGGGGAAGGCCCGGACGAGCGCCGGGAGCCCTCCCGCGGGCTTGATCCCCCCGGCGACCTTGGCTCCGACCTCGACCAGGGTTGATTCCGTGGCCTGGCCCAACCCAAAAGCCAGCATCTTCACGTAAAAGCGCCCGGACAGGAAGTTCAGCGCCTCGCCCTCGATATAGCCCAGGTCGCCCAGGGCCGCGACCTTGTTCTCGGGATAGCGCTCGGCGGCGAAGATGCCGAAGGCGTTGAGCGGCAGGCCCAGGTCATAGATCTCGAGCGTCAACGTCGCGCCCGTGCCCTTCTTTTCCAGGTCGGCGACGACGAGCTCGCGGAAATCGTAGCCCAGGTAGCTCTCGGCGGCGCCGTCGATATATTCGAAGAGGTTGTCGGGGAAATAGCTTCTCGGCGCTTCCGCAAGGGACCAGGCGGCCAGCTTGGGCACGAGAGCCGAGAGCTCCGGGTTCGCCGGACGCGTTTGGGAAGCGGCGATCGGCGCCAGAAAACAGAGGACTGCCAGGGCGGCCGGAACGGCCGGCCCTCTCCGGACCCGGGCGCTTCTCATGATCGACCTCCACTTTGGAACTAGAAGTTAATATAACGGACGCGTGGGGACTTGGCAAGCCGCGCCGCCCCGATATTGCCGCCGGCGCCTCGTTTGACAGGTGCCGCCAAAAGGCCCATCATGGATTGATCATGGCCAAAGCGCGCGTCGTCGTCGTCAGATCGCCGAACGCCTGGACGGCCGCCGGCGATCCCGATCCGGCCGTCGTCACCCGGATGCTCGCCCGCGGTTTCGCGCTTCTCGGGGACGGGGCCGACGGCCGCGCGGCCGCCGCCTCGCTCTTCCGTCCCGACGACCGAGTCGGCATCAAGGTCAACACGATCGGCGGCCGGGCCATCAGCACGCGGCCCGAGGTCGCGGAGTCTCTTGCCGGATGGCTCGCACTGAACGGCCTGCCCGAAAAGAACCTCTTCATCTGGGACCGGACAACCCGGGAGCTCCGGGGGGCCGGGTATGCCCCCTCCGCCGGGCGGAGCGGCGTCAGGGTCTTCGGCACGGACACGGACGGCGTCGGCTATGGGACGGATCTCGTATCCCACCTCGGCGTGGGCAGCCTCTTTTCGAAGATCCAGACGGAATTCGCGACGGCCTCGATCAGCCTGGCCATTCTCAAGGACCACGGCCTGGCCGGCGTGACGGCCGGCATGAAGAACTATTTCGGGGCCATCCACAACCCCAACAAGTACCATGATTCCCACTGTAACCCGTTTGTCGCCGAGGTCTTCGACGCGCCGCCCGTCAAATCCCGTCACCGCCTGACGATCCTCG
>JBAVUQ010000169.1:0-2512 GCA_049696855.1 Candidatus Aminicenantales bacterium | reverse complement strand
CCCATCCTTCATATAGACGGGCTCGATGATCACGGGCGTGTCCGTCGACCAGGTCGCGACGCCGTAGACGCCGAGCCGGTTCGCCCGCGACGTCCGGACCCGGGTGAAGCCTTCCTTCGGCTTCGGTCCCGAATGACAGACCGTGCAGGCGAGCCTCTTGAAATGGACGAGAGGGATGCCCGTATGCTTGGGATAAGGGGCGCCGAGCCGGCCGGGGAGGACCGATCGTTCCCCGTCCGCGTTTTCGCCGAGATGACAGCCGCGGCAGGTGAAGGATTCCGACGCCCGGTTGCCCGTGTCGGCCGCCTCGCCCTCGTAGCCGCGGACCATGAGGTGGCTGAGGTCGCCCCTGTGGCAGTCCGTGCACTCAAGGCCGGCCGCCGTGTGGACGTCGGCGTCGGTTGTCCACATGGCCGCGTCTTTCGGCGAGACCGAGTGGCAGACGAGGCAGCGGTCGTCGGCCGGCTGGTAGTTCAGGTCGAAGAAATAGCGCTGCTTGGAGTCGAAGTCGACCGTCCTGTACCTGACGGATGGCACGACGGCCCATTCATGGTCGTCGAGGTTGGGCCCGTCATAGACGTCCCACGTCCCCTTGAGCCGGGAGGCCATGCCGCCGACCTCGCCGACGCCTCCGGCCGCCGTGGCCGCCCAGCGCAGGTTCTCGCGCAGGACCTGCTTGGCCCACTCGCTGTGGTCCTGGCGGCCCGACCGGTTGTGACAAGCCAGGCAGTTGACTTCGGCCTTGCCCGAGACGTTCCATCGCGCCGCCGGCTCGGCCTGGACCTCCTCGTCGGAGGGCTCGGCCGGCCCGCCGCCGGGCATGTTCCGGCCGAAGAGCAGGGTAAAATCCCAGGCCGAGAGGCCCACGACCCTCGGATCGTAGCTTCCCGGCCACTTTCTGTAGGACAGAGGCAGCACGGTTCCCGTCCTGGGGTCGACCTGGAGCCAGGGTTCGCCCGGTCGGCCGCTCACGGCCGCGGTCATGGCCCCGAAGTGCCAGCCGCCCCGGATCGTCTTGTAGTCGTGACAGGGCCCGCAGGTGAAGCGGGCCGAATACGGCAGGGGATCGGTCTCCGTCGGGATGATGGGCTCGTCGTTCTCGTCGCGAAGAGGGATGAGGTGGGCCGGGAGCGTCCGGTTGCCGTCCCAGACGACAAGCTTCTGTCCTTGATCGGCGGCTGGCGCGGCGGTCTGGGCCGAGGCGTCCGCGGCCGGGACGAAGATCAGAGCGAGGCCGGCGACGAGCCCGCCGCCGAAGGCCCGGAGGGAGGTCCGCCCGGCGCGGCTCATGCTTTGAACTGCTCCGGCCGGAACTCCATGACCCGGCGGACTTTGACCGCTTCGTTGGTCTTGAGCACGGCGACGCACGATTCGTAGGCCAGCTCCGCGGGGCAGTTGAGCCGCGCGCCGCTCCGCACCGCGTCGAAGAAATTCTCGAGGTGCGGCTGGTGGGCCGGCTTGGCCAGCTCGACCGGCAGGGGCCAGCGTCCCGCTTCGGCCGTCACCCGGACGTCGATATAGATGTTCTTCGTCGACGATTTCTGGATGGGCGCCGTCTCGGACATGAGGAGGCCGGCCTTGGCCAGGGAATCCCACTCCGGCGCGTGGGGTTCGCGCATGGCCCAGTTGCCGCGCTGGGGGATCTCGGACAGGACGAGCGAGCCGTTGTCCCCCATGAAGGTCTCATAGAAGCCGCCGTGCTGGGTCGTCGTCTGGACCTGGTAGAAGGCCCGGGTGACGCCTTCTTTCGTCTCGAATTCGTAGATGGCCATGACGTTGTCGTACCATTCCCAGTCCTTGTAATAGTCGAGCCCGCCGCTGGCCACGACCGTCTTGGGCGGCGTGCCGTGGACCCAGCTGAAGAGGTCGATCTGGTGGGAGCCCAGGTCGACCATCGGCCCGCCGCCGTACTTCTTGTACAGGCGCCAGTTGCGGAACTCGGTCATGGAGCCGTAGCCGTACTTGTCGAGCGTGGCCTGGTCGATGACGTACTTTTCCGGCCAGCCGAGGAGGTCGGCCTTGGCCCGGTTCCATTGGGCGTAGTCGACGGTCACGCGCCCGATGAGCTTCTTCTCGCGGATGAGCCGGTCGATGGCGTGGATGTATCGAGGGTTCGAGCGGCGCTGGTGGCCGATCTGGAGGAGCCTGCCGGTCTCGCGGGCCGTGAGGACCATGGACCGGGCCTTGTCGAGCGAGTTCGACATCTCCTTTTCGCAATAGACCGGCAGCCCGGCCCGGAGACAGGCGTTGGTGTGCTCGGCGTGGACCCAGTCGGGGGTGGCGACGATAGCGGCCTGGAGGCCTTTTTCCGAGGCCAGGAGGTCGCGGTAGTCCTCGTACGTGGCGGCGATGTGGCCGTATTTCTTGAGGTAGTTCCCGGTGTACTGCCGGCTGTAGGACCAGATGTCGCAGATGGCCGCGATGCGGATCCCCGGGATTCGCAGCATCGATTCGATGAGCACCCGGCCCTGGGCGCCGCAGCCGATGACGGCCACCCGGAGCTCGTCGGCGC
>JBAVUQ010000168.1:0-1744 GCA_049696855.1 Candidatus Aminicenantales bacterium | reverse complement strand
TGATGGCCGCGGCCACGGGCGAGGACCGCTATATCGACGATGCCGAGCACACCCTGGTCAACCATTTCTTCATGAACCAATTCCATACCGGCGGCTTCGGACATACGAGCTTCGCCCAGGACATCGTTGGCGGCAAGTCCTGGCAGGGCTGGGACGGCCGGTTCGGCAGCGAGAACCCCGGGTGCTGTTCGATCTGGGGCGCGTGGGCCCTCGGCCAGGCCGGACGCTTCGTCGTGACGGAGAACGAGGACACGGCTTTCGTCAATCTCTATGCCGATGCTGTCGTCGCGTTGCCGGACAAGGGCGCGCGGCTCGAGATCTCCGGCGATTTCCCGCGGTCGAGCAAGATCAGGATCCGCGTCGCGACCGGCCGGGAAAAACGCGCCTTCACCCTCGCCCTGAGGATCCCCGCATGGGTGGATGCGGCCGAGATCAGGTGCGCCGGGGAGCTGGTGACGGCGCCGGAGAAAGGGGAGCGGGTGCTCATCCGCCGCGCCTGGAAGGGGGAGACCGAGGTCGAGATCGAGTTCCGGTCAAAACTGCGCCTCGTTCCATGGCCGCCTGAAAAGCCGGTCGGCGTCGGGATCTTCGACGGTCCGCTCTGCCTGGGGCTTCCGTCCGACGCCGGCGACGTGAGCCTGCCCTGGACGGTGCTGGCCGACGAGGCCGGACGTCCGCAGCTCGACGCGGGAGGACGCCCGCTGGTCCTCGATCCGTCGGGCCTGGCGGCAAGCCCGCTCGAACCGGTGTCGGCGAGATGGCTTCTGCCCGACGTCAAAGATCCCATCCGCCGGCGCGTGCTCTTTATGACGAAGAAGTTCGATTGAGACCCGCCGCCGCCGGAACGCTAGAAGGCGATCTTGATCCCGAGGGAAAGCTCAAGGCCATAGAGGTGGAGCATGTTCTGGGCCAGGGGGTCGGTGTCGCGGATAGGGTCGGTCCGGCCCTCGTCCTCCAGCCATGTCTTGACCAGGTTATAGCGCGCCTTGCCGCACAATGCGAGGGCCGAGGAGACCCGGACGTCGAGCCCCGCGCCGATCTGCAGGGCCAGGCGGTCGACGAAAACCCGGCGCGGCACGCCCGCCGGCCAGTCATCCGGCGCGTAGCTGAGGAACGAGAAGCCGACTCCCAAAAGCGTGTAGGGAAGGACGCGCCCTTCGGTGAGCACATAGATCTGCTCGTCGATGAGCAAAGTCGTCATAGTCATCCGGCCTGCGGAAACGAGGTCGGCGGCGCCCAGCGCGACGGGGACGGCGAACCTCTCGAGCAGGAGCTCGACGCCCATCCTGTGGCCCGTCTTGAGAAATAGGCCGCCGCCGAACGTCGCGCCGCTGCCGAACCCCGCCTCCTTCACGAACACGGCCCCGGAATCGAGCACGAGCGCGAAGCGAGGGATGGCGCCGTGGTCATCGCCCCTTACCGTGAGGGTCGTCAGGAGCAGGGCCGTCGCGAGCACCAGAGCCGTGAAGGCCGGTCTGGCCTGGTGCTTTCTGTTCTTCATGACCGACCTCCGCACTAGAACTGCCAGGTGACCAAGGCGCGGGCCTCGATAAGGCTCCGGCTGCCCGCGGTGGAGTTCTTGAAGTCGAACCGCCGAGAGCAATACTCGGCCTCGAAGCCGACACCGAATCTCGACCAGACCGGGATCTCGAGCTGGCCCTCGAGGATGTCCCAGGTTTCTCGGCCGGCGCGGCTGCCGATGACGTTGAGGTTAAAGAGGTTGTAGTGACGCCAGATCAGGGAG
>JBAVUQ010000167.1:0-4695 GCA_049696855.1 Candidatus Aminicenantales bacterium | reverse complement strand
CGCTGTTCGCCATGATCGGCGGCTACGTCCAGTATTTCCGCGGCTATGGCGAGAGCCTTCTCGACTACAACCACCGCGTCAACCGGATCGGGGTCGGGTTCATCGTGTCCGATTGGTACTAGCGGTCAACGGCCGGCCCGCTCGGTCCGGGCTCCGTGAGCGGAGCGCCTCCAAGCTCAAATCCGCTCCAATCTGCTATTATGGAAGTGCGTCGGACATCAGGTGCGCCCGCCGAGCGGGGAGGGGTTATGGAAGGTCATCACTCAGGCCACGAGGGTCACGGGGCCCCCATGGCGATGGGCCACGGACCGGAAGTGCCGGCTAAGCCCACGGCCCACGAGTCGATGAGGCACGCGGGCGGCGGGCACGGCCAACATATCCGGGATCTCAAGAGAAGATTCTGGATATCCCTCGCCGCGTCCCTGCCGGTTCTCGCCCTCTCGCCCATGGTCCAGCGTTTCCTCGGTCTCGGCGACAGCCTGAGATTCCCCGGCGACTCCATCGTCCTTTTTGTCGTCTCGTCGTTCGTCTATTTCTACGGCGGGCGTCCTTTCCTCACCGGCATCCTGGACGAGCTCAAGGCGCGCCGGCCGGGCATGATGACCCTGATCGCCGTGGCCATCACGACCGCTTATGTCTACAGCAGCGCCGTCGTCTTCGGCCTCCCCGGCAATATCTTTTTCTGGGAGCTGGCGACGCTCATCGACATCATGCTCCTCGGCCACTGGCTCGAGATGAGGGCCATCTCCGGGGCGTCGCGGGCCTTGGAGGAGCTGGCCCGGCTGATGCCTTCGGAGGCCCACCTGCTGCGGGCCGGCGGGGCCGTGATCGACGTTCCTCTTACCGAGCTCAAGCCGGGAGACCGGGTCCTGGTCAAGCCCGGCGAGAAGATCCCCGCCGACGGAGACGTCGTCGAAGGGGAGACCGCCGTCGACGAAGCCATGCTGACGGGGGAATCGGTCCCCGTGGCCAAGAAAGCGGGCGCCGGGGTCATCGGAGGATCCGTCAACGGCGAAGGCTCGATCACCGTCGAGATCCGGAAGACGGGTCGCGATTCCTATCTGTCCCAGGTCATCGACCTCGTCCGGCAGGCCCAGGATAGCAAATCGAAGACCCAGGACCTGTCCGACCGGGCGGCGCTCGGACTGACGATCATCGCTATCGGCGCCGGCGCGCTGACCCTGTTCCTCTGGCTCGCGCTCTCCGGCAGAGGGTTCTCCTTTGCCCTCGAACGCATGGTCACGGTCATGGTCATCACCTGTCCGCACGCGCTGGGCCTGGCGGTGCCGCTGGTCGTGGCCGTCTCGACTGCGATCGCCGCCCGGCACGGCCTTCTCATCAGGAACCGGGTCGCGTTCGAGGAGGCGAGAAGGATCCAGGCCGTGATCTTCGACAAGACGGGAACCCTGACGGAAGGGCGATTCGGGGTGACGGACCGGCTTGTCATCGACGGCTCGATCGGCGAAAACGAACTCCTGAAATGGGCCGCCGCCGTCGAGGCCCGCTCCGAGCATCCGATCGCCAGGGGCATCGTCGCCTCCGTGCCCGGCGTCCCCCCCGCCGTCGAGGGCTTTCTGGCCATCACCGGGAAAGGCGCTCAGGGCCGTGTCGAAGGCCGGGAGATCAAGGTCGTGAGTCCGGGCTTCCTGAGCGAGAACGGGATCGACTGGCGCGACCCGAGGATTGAGCGTCTGTCCGCTCAAGGCAAGACGGTCGTCGTCGTCCTCATCGACGGCCGCCCCGCCGGCGCGCTCGCTCTGGCCGACGTCATCAGGCCGGAGTCGAAAGAGACCATCGGCCGGCTGAAATCGATGGGCGTCAAGTGCCTGATGCTGACGGGGGACAGCCGTCTCGTCGCCAAATGGGTGGCCGAAGAGCTGGGGCTCGACGATTATTTCGCCGAGGTCCTGCCTCAGGACAAGGCCCGGAAGGTCCGGGAGGTCCAGGAGCGGGGACTCGTCGTGGCCATGGTCGGCGACGGCGTCAACGACGCCCCGGCCATCGCCCAAGCCGACGTCGGCATCGCCATCGGCGCCGGCACCGATGTCGCGGTCGAGACGGCCGACATCGTCCTCGTCCGGAGCGACCCGCTCGACGCGGCCGCCGTCATCGGACTGGCCCGGGCGACCTATCGCAAGATGGTCCAGAATCTCGCCTGGGCGACGGGCTACAACGCGGTCGCGATCCCTCTCGCGGCCGGCGCTCTCTATCGGGCGGGCATCCTGCTGAGCCCCGCCCTGGGCGCCGTCCTGATGTCACTGAGCACCATCATCGTCGCCTTCAACGCCCAGCTGCTGAAGCGGACGGCCGGTCGATGATAGAGAATAATAAGGAGGCTGATGCCATGAACACACGCTCGATGATGACGCCCATGCCGCGCCGGACCGGACGGGCCGTCCGGAATCTGGCCTTGGCAGCGATCCTGCTGGCCGGTCTCATCCTCGCCTTGCCCGCCGCCGCCCAGGACAAGCCCGACGATAACGCCGTCTGGACGGCCTTCATCGCCTGGTTCAAGTCCGCCCCGCTCGGCGGCGATCCGTTCGGCGCCTATGCGGCGAAGCTCGAGCAGGAGGGAGTGGCCGACACGGAAGTCGAGCGCCGGCTGGCCGTGATCGGCGAGCTATTCTCGAAGCGTCCGGAAGGCGTCGAGGCCTATTATGACCGGATCTTCTCCCTGCCGCTCGCCAAACCCGGCGAACCCGGGTTCAACTCTGCTCCGAGCGACTTCGTCATCGAGGCCGCCAGGGGTCTCAAGCCGGGGACCGCGCTCGACCTCGGCACAGGCCAGGGCCGCAATGCGGTCTTCCTGGCCGGCCAGGGTTGGAATGTGACCGGCCTGGACATCTCCCAGGTCGGCCTCGACGCGGCCAAAGAAAACGCCGCCAAGGCGGGTGTCCGCATTCAAACGGTGAAGGCGGATTATAATTCTTTTGAGTTCGGGGTCGAACAATGGGATCTGATCCTCATGGAGTTCGCCTGGGCTCCCGTTTCAGATCCGGATTTTGTCGCCAAGATCGAACAGTCGCTTCGACCCGGGGGGATCGTCCTCTTCGAGCACTTCGTCAATACCTCCAAGTATTCGTACGCGCCGATGATCCGGGCGCTCGAGCCGGGCGCGCTGAAGGATTATTTCCCCGGATTGGAGATCCTGTCCTACGAAGAACAGGACCACAAGGCCGATTGGGGAGGGCCGGGCTCCCGCGTCGTCCGCATGCTCGCCCGAAAAAGATCCAAGGCGCCGGATCTGTCACTTGAGGAGTGAGGCGACCGTCTCCGCGACCAGGCGGTTGAACTCGTCGGGGCGCTCGAGCATGGGGTAGTGGCCCATGTGCTTCATGATGACCGCGTCGAAATCGGGCTTGATCTTCCGGTTCCCTTCGATATCGGTCGGATAGAGGTCGCCGTTGATGGCCCGGAGCGGCGCCTGGAGACGGCGGACCGCGGCGGCCTCTTCGTATCCCGCCATGCCCAGGAACATCGCCTTGGCCGTCGCCGGCGGCGTGCTCAGCATGCGCTTTTCCGCGTCGGCGACGATGGCCGGATCAGCGTCCTTATGGAAAAGCGAGCTGACCATGGCCTTCATCACGCCCGGATAATCCTTCTCGAAGAGATCGGCCCTCTGCCGCATCTGTTCGGCCGGGATCCGCTCGCTGAATTCCTGGAACGTGTCGACGCCGACGACGCCGAGGACCTGTCCCGGGAGAAGAAGGGCCGCCTCGACCGCCACGGGCCCGCCGAGCGAATTGCCGAAGATGATGACCTTCTTGGCCTTCTCCGCGTCGACGACGGCCTTGACGTCGGCGCCGAACTCCGGCATGCCCCATTTCGTTCTGTTGCGGCCCGACTCGCCGTGGCCGGCGAGATCGAGGGCGATCGTCCGGTAGCGCGGGCCGAAGGCCTTCAGCTGGCCGTCCCAGAAGCCGCGGTTGGCGAGTCCGCCGTGGATGAACACGAGCGCCGGCTCGCCCGTCCCGGCGACCGAGTAAACGATCTCGACGCCGTCCGCGGACCGGCAGGTCTTCCGCAGGATCTTGGCTCCCGGCGCATCTTCTCCGTAGGCCGCCACAGCCATGACAACGGCCAAGACGGCGCCCGTCAGGATCATTTTTGACATCTCGACCTCCTGAATTTCGGTGACACACAACTAAATGCACTTAATTATTATCTCGTGGTGAATTAAGTGTATTTAGTTGTGTGTCACCGAATTAATGACTAGAATCAGTATAGCAGAAACGCCGATGAAGCCGGAGCGAGGTAAGCCATGAGCCGATATCCCATCCGCCGCCGTGATTTTCTCAAAACGGTGGCCGCCGCCGCGGCTGTCCCCCTTGCGGGACGCCCCATTCCCGCTCTGACCTCCGGCTTCGATGCCAAGGGGCTGCCGACCGCCGTCCTCGGCAAGACCGGCGTCGCCGTGCCGCGCATCGGCATCGGCCTCGGCAGCCGCTTCTGTGCGGTCGAGGATGAGGACAAGGCTCTCGGGATCCTCGAGACAGCGCTCGACCAGGGCTTCTTTTACTGGGATACGGCTTACAGCTACACCAACAAGAAGATCGTCAGCGAAGAGTGCATCGGCCGGGTCCTGGCGCGGCGCCGGAACGAGGTCTTCCTGGCCACCAAGTTCGAGGAGCGTTCCTACGACGGCGTCATGCGCCAGCTCGACGAGAGCCTGAAACGGCTGCGAACCGACCACCT
>JBAVUQ010000166.1:0-2807 GCA_049696855.1 Candidatus Aminicenantales bacterium | reverse complement strand
GTCATCGGGTACGGCTATTGGGGGCCCAACGTGGCCAGGAATTTCCACGCCGTGGCTGGAGCCAATCTCGTCGCCATCAGCGACCTCTCGGAGAAGCGCCTCGTCCTCGCGCAGAACCAGTTTCCCTTCATCAAGGTGATGAAGGATCCCCAGGACCTTATCCGGTCCGCGGACGTCGATGCCGTGGCCATTGTCACGCCGGTCTTCGCCCACTACGAGATGGCCAAGGAAGCGCTCCTCGCAGGGAAGAATATCTTCGTCGAGAAGCCTTTCACCTCGACGAGCGCCCAGGCGAAAGAGCTCATCGACCTCGCGGCCAAAAAGGGCCTCAAGATCATGGTCGACCACACCTTCCTCTTCACCGGGGCGGTGAAGAAGATCAAAGAGGTCATCGATTCCGGGGAGCTGGGCAGGCTCTTGTTTTACGACTCGGTCCGGGTCAACCTGGGGCTCTTCCAACACGACATCAACGTCATCTGGGACCTGGCCCCCCACGACCTGTCCATCATGGCCTATGTCATCGATAAGAAGCCGATAGCTCTCGCGGCCCATGGCTCCGTCCATTTCGAAGGCAAGTACGAGGACATCGCCTACGTTTCGATCGAGTTCGCGGGCAACGGCTTCATCGCCCATTTCCACGTCAACTGGCTGAGCCCGGTCAAGATCCGCCAGACCCTGATCAGCGGCGATAAGAAGATGCTCGTCTGGGACGACCTCAACCCCGACGAGAAGGTCAAGATCTACGACCGCGGCGTCGACGTCAAGAGCTCCAACGGCGGCAAGAATAAGAACGGGATCCACGAGCTCCTCGTAAGCTATAGGTCGGGCGATGTCTACATCCCAAAGCTCGTGGGCACCGAGGCCCTCAAGGCCGAGGCCGAGTATTTCGTGCAGTGCATCGAGAAGAACGAAGAGCCCTTCAACAACGGTCAGGCCGGGCTCCAGGTCGTTCGCCTCCTGGAAGCCGCCGACGAATCCATAAAGAACGGCGGCAAGAGGATCGAGCTGTAAAGGAGCACCCATGGAATTTTGCAGAGTCAGCCCGGACGTCAAGTTGGGAAAAGACGTCAAAATATTCGCTTTTGTCAACCTCTACGGCTGCACGATCGAGGACAATACCCGGATCGGGACGTTCGTCGAAATCCAGAAAAACGCCTTCATTGGAAAAAACTGCAAGATCTCCTCGCACACGTTCATCTGCGAGGGGGTGACCGTCGAAGACGACGTCTTCATCGGTCACAATGTCACCTTTATCAACGATATGTACCCGCGGTCGACCGCTCCTGGGGGAGGCCTTCAGACGGAAGCCGACTGGAAGGTCGTACCGACCTTCATCAGGAAGGGCGCCTCGGTCGGCTCGAGCGTGACCATCCTGGCCGGGGTGACGGTCGGCGAGGGCGCCATCGTCGGCGCCGGGGCCGTCGTCACCAAGGATGTCCCGCCCTGGACCATCGTGGCTGGCAATCCCGCAAAGGTCTTGCGCAAGATCGAAGAAAAATAGATAATAAAGCGAGTTTTTTTGATCCAAGGGGTTTGAATCGATGTTGAAGGAAAAGGATCAGGTCCTGCGCAGGTTCCTGATCTTCGTCGACGCCTGCGTCATTACCCTGGCTTACGTCTGCACTCTCCTTCTGAACGGGCTTTTCGTCGAGTCGGGCATCCCCCCCACCAGGTTCGGCCTAGCCCTCCTCTTCGCCATCCCCTACTGGTGCCTGGCGCTCTACGCGAACGGCATGTACCAGTCATTGAGGACGCGCACCTATCTCGAGATCCTTTGGGCCGTCATCAAGTCCGCGACCATTACGCTCCTCCTTCTGGGCACGTTCATCTTCCTCTTGAAGCTCCATTTCATGAGCCGGCTCTTCTTCCTGGTCTTCACCGGCCTGAGCTTCCTGTTCATCTGGCTCGAGAAGACCGCCATCTTCATGAGCTCCCATTACGTCCGCCGACAGGGCCTCAACACCCGGCGCCTGCTGATCGTGGGGACCGGAAAGCGGGCCATGGCGTTCATCAAGAGGAGCGATCAGCACCCCGAGTGGGGTTTCGAGATTCTGGGGACTATCGACGACGAGCCCGGCCGGGGCATCAGCAAAGTCGGCCGCCTGCCGGTCATCGGCGGGCTGAATGATATTCCCATGATCTTCCATAAGGACGCTGTGGACGAGGTGGTCTTCGTCGTTCCCCGGTCGCGCCTGAATTCCCTCCAGGGTGCGATCGAAGACTGCGAGACCGAGGGGGTCGCGGTGACGGTCGCCGTCGATCTCTTCGACACAAAGCTGGCCAGGTCGTCGGTTACGGAGCTCGATGGCTTGCCCCTTCTCCATTTCAAAACGACTCACGCCAAGGAGTGGGAGCTCCTCATCAAGCGTCTCTTCGATTTCGTGGCCTCGGGGCTGGGTATTATCGTGCTGTCGCCTCTGTTTCTCGCGATGGCCATTCTCATCAAAGCGACATCTCGAGGTCCCGTTTTCTTTAAGCAGAACAGGCTCGGTCTCGCCGGCCGGCGGTTCACTCTGTACAAGTTCCGGACGATGCGCCAGGGAGCCCACGACGTCCTCTCCGATGTCGTGGATCTCCAATCGATGACGACACCGGAGTTCAGAGAGAAGAAGACCAGATGGATCACCCCGATCGGGAGATTCATGAGGAAATTCAGCATCGACGAGCTGCCTCAGCTCTTCAACGTTTTCGTCGGCCATATGAGCATCGTCGGACCGCGCCCGACCGTCCCCGACGAGGTCGAGAAGTACAAGGATTGGCAGAGACGGCGTTTCTCGATGAAGCCGGGGATCACGTGCCTGTGGCAG
>JBAVUQ010000165.1:0-2646 GCA_049696855.1 Candidatus Aminicenantales bacterium | reverse complement strand
GGGTGAGGGCAGTTTCAGGGGAAACCGCCAAAACGTGTCTGAGCGAGGCTGTAGCGGCGGGAAGCGGATTCGGAGGAGCGACCTGCAGAATCGGGGCTGAGCACTCGAAGCCACGATTCTGATAAATGTCTTAATAGAATTCTTAGGGGGGACACATACCTTCGGTACATGTCCCCAGTGTCCTGGCGCCGAGACCGGCGCACGGACCGGCGTCTTCAAATTTTCCCAGGAGGGAGAGGCCGGCCTTTGAGACGCTACAGGCGGGCCTCCGCTTGGACAAGGTATTTCCGCTTGAGCAAACCCCGGTTTTTGGGTAGAATAGCCCTTCTGTTCTTACGAGAATCCCAGGAGGCTCGAGGATGAAAGACTATTCCGTCGACAAAATCAGAAATATCGCCTTCGTTGGGCACGGCTCTTCCGGGAAGACCTCGCTCACGGCGGCCATCCTCTTCGACACGGGGGCGACCAGCCGCCTGACCAAGGTCGACAAGGGCAACACCGTCACCGACTACGACCCCGACGAGATCGAGCGCAAGATCTCGATCAACGCCACCCCGTGCTTCTGCGAATGGAAAGACTGCAAGGTCAATATCATCGATACGCCGGGCTACAGCAACTTCCTCTGGGACACCCGGGCCGCCCTGAGGGCCGTCGACGGCGCGGCCGTCTTTATCGACGCCGTGGCCGGCGTCGAGGTCGGGACGGAAAAGGTCTGGGAGATGCTCGAGGAGCGCGGCCTGCCCCGCGTCTTCGTCATCAACAAGATGGACCGCGAGAACGCCAACTTCGCCCGGGCCCTCGAGTCGGTCAGGGAGTTCTTCGGCCGCCAGGCCGTCCCCGTCGAGCTGCCGATCGGCGAGGAAAAGAACTTCGCCGGCGTCGTCGACATCGTCGAAAAGAAAGCCTACGTCTTCGAGAAGGACGAGAGCGGCAAGATGAGCGAGGGCCCCGTGCCTGCGGGGCTGGCCGAGGAGGTCAACCAGCGGCACAAGGATCTCATCGAGATGGTCGCCGAGTCCGACGAGAAGCTCATGGAAAAGTACTTCGAGACGGGCGCGCTCGCCCCGGAGGAGTTCCGGGCCGGCCTCAGGAAGAGCATCCTCCACCACCAGATCTTCCCCGTCTTCGCCGCCTCGGGCCTGGCCAATATCGGCGCCCAGACGCTGCTCGACGGCCTCATCGCCTACCTGCCTTCGCCGGTCGACGCCAATCCCGTCAAAGCCGCGATCAAGGGCGAGGAGAAGAGCGTGCCGCCGTCGCCCGACGCCCCGTTCGCGGCCATCGTGTTCAAAACGATCTCGGACCCGTACACCGGACGCATCTCCCTGATGCGCGTCTTCTCGGGCCGGACCAACCCCGACGGCACGGTCAGCAACGCCACCCGCGACACCGACGAGAAGTTCGGCGGGCTGTTCTTCCTCCAGGGCAAGGAGCAGGTCGCCGCGGGCCAAGCCAAGGCCGGCGACATCGTGGCCACGGCCAAGCTCAAGGTCACCGCGACCGGCGACACCCTGAGCGCCAAAGGCTCGGGCATCGTTTTTCCGCCCATCGAATTCCCGCTCCCGTCGATCTCGTTCGCCATCGAGCCCAAGACCCGGGCCGACGAGGACCGCATCTCCCAGGCCACCCACCGCATCATCGAGGAGGACCCGACGGTCCGCATCGAGCGCGACCCGAACACCTCCCAGCTTCTCATCTCCGGCAACGGCGAGCTCCACGTCCGCATCATCACCGAGCGGCTGAAGAAGCGCTACAACGTCGATGTCGACCTCAAGCCGCCCAAGATCTCCTACCTCGAGACGATCAAGGGCCGGTCCGACGTCCAGGGCCGGCACAAGAAGCAGACCGGCGGCCGGGGCCAGTTCGGCGACGTCTGGATCAAGTTCGAGCCTCTGCCGCGGGGCAAGGACTTCGAATTCGATGACAAGGTCTTCGGCGGGGCCATCCCGCGCAACTTCATCCCCTCGGTTGAGAAGGGCCTTCAGGAAGCCCGCAAGAAGGGCGTCCTGGCCGGCTACCCGACGGTCGACTTCAAGGCCATCCTCTACGACGGGTCCTACCACGACGTCGATTCGTCCGACATCGCTTTCAAGATCGCGGCCAACAAGGCCTACAAGAAGGGCATCCGCGAGGCCAAGCCGACGCTCCTCGAGCCGGTCATGAACGTCGAGATCTACACGCCCGAGACATATATGGGCGACATCATGGGCAATCTCAACGGCCGGCGGGGCAAGGTCCAGGGCATGGAGCAGAAGGGGACGATGCGCGTCCTCAAGGCCCAGGTGCCGATGTCGGAGATGCTCGACTTCGAGCCGACCCTGACCTCGATCACCGGCGGCCGCGGCTCTTTCCTGATGGAGTTCTCGCACTACGAGGAAGCGCCCTCGCACATCCAGCAGAAGATCATCGCCGAGGCGGTCAAGGAAGGCCGGGTCCGGCCGGAAGAGGAAGACTGAGCTGTCGTTCGGCCCCGCGGCGAGATTTCGCTGGGGTTTTCGAGAAATTATAAGAATTAAGGTTTGACCCCGTCTTTTCGGCGCGTTGACAGGCCCGAAAGGCCGAGGGTATGATACGCGCGAAATCCCCGAACGGAGGACACCATGATCCCCATCCGGCGCTTGATCCCGCTCTCCGCCGTCGCGCTCG
>JBAVUQ010000164.1:0-8363 GCA_049696855.1 Candidatus Aminicenantales bacterium | reverse complement strand
TGATCGTATCGTCCCAGGGGATGGTCTGGTAGTCCAGGATCATGGCCCCGGGATAACGGAACTCCGTCGGGCCGCCGAACGTGCAGCCGATGACTTGGCCGGCCCAGCCGCCCTTGATCTTGTCGAGGAGCGCCGAGCGGCTGATCTCGGTCCTGGGCCCGACGACCGCGCCGCCTTTGGGGGGCCGGCCGCAGGCGGCGCCCAGGACCAGGACCGCCAGACCTATGAGCGCGAAACGCCGGACCTTCATTTCCCGGCCAGACCCATCTCCTGGATGATATGCGTCGCGCCGGAGAACTTGTCGGTCACCCAGAGGACGTAACGGAGGTCGACACTGATCGACCGCTGCAGCTCGGGGATGATGTAATAGTCGCCGATGACGCTCTCGTAGGTCATGTCGAAGATGATGCCGACCTGTTCGCCCTTGGCGTTGAGAGTCGGCGAGCCGGAGTTGCCGCCGGTGACGTTGGTCGTGTTCAGGAAACAGGCCGGGACGTCCTTGAGCCGCGCGTCGGCGTAGGGCCCGAAGTCCTTGAGCTTCCAGAGCTCCTTGATCTTGGCCGGCACCTTGAAGGGAAAGACACCCGTGTCCTTTTCGAGAACGCCCTTGACGGTCGTCTGGGGCAGATAGAGGACGGCGTCGCGCGGCGCGTAGCCCATGACCGGGCCGTAAGTGAAGCGGATGGTCCCGTTGGCGTCGGGCGGATAGGTCCCTTTCTTCATCTCCATGATGGCCGCCTCGTAGGTCATCTTGAGGTCGGCGCCCTCGCGCCCCATGGCCTTGCCCTCCTCGCGGACCCCCGCGAGCTCCTTCTCCATGCCGGCCGCGATCTTGAGGAACGGATCGTCCACGGCGGCGAGCTCGGCCGGCTTGAGACCGAGGAGCGCGAGCCGTTTCGCCGGATCCCCGAGCGTCGTCTTGGCGTACATGGCGTCGACGCGGGCGGCCACCTCGGCATCCGTTCCGGCGACCAGGCCCTTCAGCGAGGCCGGCCAGTCGGCCTCATTCGGGTGGGCCGTCTTGAGCCGCTTGAGCGTCCACTTCAGGAGCTCGCGGTCGGTGGCGAAAACGTAGCCCCGCTCGGCCAGCTGGATGCCCTGCTTGAGGCGGGGCAGGTTCCGTTCCTGGAAGGCCTGTTCCCGGTCCTTGTCGGGCTTCTGGATCTCGCTCACGGCGCGCAGGATGTTGTAGGCCTGCGAGAGGATGGTCGAGCCGCCGAGAACGCCGTTGAGGAGCTCGGTCCTCGCGCCGAAGGTCGTCTGCCGGGCCACAAAGGCGTCGAGCGCCTCGGCCGCACCGCCGTACTTCTTGATGCGGGCGGGGTCGGCGTCGATCCAGTCGATGAGATCCTGTTCCTGGGCGGCCTTCTTGGCGGCGAGGTCGTACTTGACGAAACCCTCGAGCTTGCCCTGCATGTTCTTCAGCCCGTTGTAGAGTCCCTTGACCAGTCCGGCATACCGGATCTCGACTTCCTTGTCGGCCTTGCCGGCCGCCTCATAAAAGGCGATGCGGTCCTGGATGTCCTTGATCCTCCGGGCCATGTTATCCTGGTCGGATTTGAGCTCGGACAGGGAATAGTTGCGGTAGGTCCGGCCGGGATAGCCCATGACGAAAGTGAAGTCGCCTTCCTTGAAGCCCTCGAGGGAGACCTTCAGCCAGACCTTCGGACGGTAAGGGACGTTGGTCGTGCTGTAATCGGCCGCGGTCCCGTCGGGCGCCACGTACGCCCGCAGGAAGGAGAAGTCGCAGGTGTGACGCGGCCACATCCAGTTGTCGGTCTCGCCGCCGAAATTGCCCAGGTCCTGGGGCGGCGCGTAGACGAGCCGGACGTCGCGGATCTGCTTGAAGGTGTAAAGGTAGTAGGCGTTGCCGCTGTACATCGAGGCCAGGGTGCAGCGAAGGTCCCGGCCGGCCTTCTCGCCGGCGGCGATGATCTCTTTCTGGGCCTGGTCGAACGCGTCATAGCGCTGCCGCGGGGTCATCTTCGGCTTGAAGTACTTGTCGACCCGGGCCGTCACATCCTCGTAGCCGAGCAGGACGCCGGCCGTGTAGCCCTGGGCCGGGATCTCTTCCTCCCGGATCTTGGCCATGAAGCCGTCGGTGATGTAGTCCTGCTCCTTGCTCGAGGCCCTTTGGATGGCGCCATAGGCGACATGGTGGTTGGTCAGGACAAGCCCGTCGGGGCTGACGAATTCGCCGGTGCCTCCGCCGAGATTGACGACGGCGCTCATGAGGCCCGTGCCGTCGGTCTTGTAGAGGTCGCCGGGATCCATCTGCAGCCCCAGGGCCTTGAGGTTGAGGTCCTTCATCTGATGGGGCATCCACATGCCCTCGTCGGCCCCGGCGCTGAAGACCAAAAGGAAGGTCAGGGCTGCCAAAGCAAGATATTTTGCGATTTTCTTCATGTGGCCTCCTCGGACGCTCGGTCCGTATCAATAGAGTTCATAGAATCGGAACTTCCGGTTGAGAGCTTTGACGACCTCCATCGTCCACAGCGGCAGGGTCGAGAAGACCATGATCATGCCCAGGTCGACCAGGCTCAATGCCTGCGTCTTGAAGATCGGCTGCAAGAAGGGCATGTAGATGATGGCCATCTGCAGAAGGAACGAGACCGCCACGGCGCCGACGAGCTGGGGGTTCGTGAAGACCCCGAGCTTGAACAGGGAGGCCTGCATGCTCCGGCAATTGAAGGCGTGAAAGAGCTGGCTGCAGGCCAGGGTCGCCAGCGCCGCCGTGCGGGCCCGGTCGATCCCTTCCTTCTCATAGAGGAGGACGAAGAGGAAGGCGGCCAGACTGCAGGCGGCGATGAAGACTCCCTGGAACCCGATGATCCAGCCCCTGGCCCCGGTGATGACGGGTTCGCCGGGCTTGCGCGGCGGCCGATCCATGATCCGCGGATCGACGGGATCGACGCCGAGGGCCAGGGCCGGCAGCCCGTCCGTCACCAGGTTGACCCAGAGGAGCTGGATGGGCAGGAGCGGCACGGGGAAGGCGAGAAGCGCCGAGACGAACATGACCAGGATCTCGCCCAGGTTGCAGGACAGCAGGAAATGGATGAACTTGCGGATGTTGTCGTATATGCCCCGGCCTTCCTCGACCGCGGCGACGATCGAGGCGAAGTTGTCGTCGGTGATGACCATGTCCGAGACTTCCTTGGTGACGTCCGTCCCGGTGATGCCCATGGCGACGCCGATGTCCGCCTCCTTGACGGCCGGCGCGTCGTTGACGCCGTCGCCGGTCATGGCCACGATATCGCCGCGCCGACGCCAGGCCCTGACGGCCCGGAGCTTGTGCTCAGGCGAGACCCGGGCATAGACGGCCACGTGCTCCACCGACGCGTCGAGTTCGGCATCGCTCAATCCGTCAATTTCCTCGCCTGTCAGGGCCCGGCAGTCCTCGGCATAGAAACCGAGCTCCCTGGCGATGGCCACGGCCGTGTTCTTGTGGTCGCCCGTGATCATAACGGTTCGGATGCCGGAGGTCCGGCACTTGGCCATGGCCTCCCGGACCTCGGGGCGGGGCGGGTCGATCATGGCCACGAGGCCGGCGAAGGTCAGGTCCCGTTCGATGGCCTCGGCGGAATAGGCGTGCGGCTCCTGGTCGAGGTTGCGGTAGGCCACGGCCAGGACACGGAGGGCCTGGCCGGCATAGCCGTCGTTGGCCTTCGTGATGCGGTCGCGGTCGGCGTCGGTGAGCGGGCGCTCCGCGCCGTCCTCGAGAAAGTAAGTGCAGTCCTTGAGCAGGAGGTCCGGAGCGCCTTTGGTGAAGGCGGTCAGATCCTGGTCGGCACGGCGGACGATGCTCATCTTCTTCCGCTCGGAATCGAAGGGAAGCTCTTCGATAAGCTCGTACGCCCCCTCCTCCTCCGCCTTCCAGACGCCGGCCTTGGCGGCGGCGCTGAGGATGGCGATCTCGGTCGGATCGCCGAAGACCCCGGTCTTGCCGTCCTCCACCGTGAGCTGGGCGTTGTTGCAGAGGACGCCCACCGTCAGGACCTTGATGAGGTCCGGATGGGCGCAGGGGTCAACGGGGCCGGCCGCGTTCCGGAACTCACCCGCGGGATCGTAGCCAGTGCCCGTCACCTCGAAGGCGCCCCGCGACGTCCAGACGGCCCGCACGGTCATCTCGTTCTTGGTCAGGGTGCCCGTCTTGTCCGAGCAGATGACCGTGGCGCAGCCGAGCGTCTCGACCGACGGGAGCTTGCGGATGAGGACGTGGCGCCGGACCATGCGCTGGACGCCGAGGGCTAGGGCGATGGTCACGACCGCCGGAAGGCCCTCGGGGATGGCCGCGACGGCCAGGCTGACCGAGGTCAGGAACATGTCGAGGACCTTGCCGCCTCTCAGGATCTCGAGCCCGAAGACCACCGCGACGAGAAAGAAGCAAAGATAGACGAGCAGCTTGCTGAACTGCTCGAGCTTCCTCTGGAGCGGCGTCGTCTCCTTGCGGATCCCCTGGATGAGGCCGGCGATACGGCCGAGCTCGGTCTGCATCCCGGTCTCGACGACGATGGCCCGGGCTTTCCCCGAGACGACCGCCGTCCCCATGTAGAGGATGTTGGCCCGCTCGGCCAGGGGAATGTCCTTTTCCTCAAGGGCGATATCGGTCTTGTTGACGGGCGTCGACTCGCCCGTCAGACTGGCCTCCTGGACGGCGAAGTTCGAAGTGTGCCAGGAGACCCGGCTGTCGGCCGGGACGTGGTCGCCGGCCTCGATCTCGACCAGGTCGCCGGGGACCAGCTCCCTGGCCGGGACGACCCGGGCCGTGCCGTCCCTGGTGACTTTGGAGGAGGGGGCCGAAAGTCGTTTCAGCGCGGCCAGGCTTTTCTCGGCCCTGTACTCCTGGAGAAGCCCCAGGATGGCGTTGAGGATGACGATGGCCAGGATGGCCAAGGCGTCGACCCACTCTTCGAGAAAACCGGAGACGAGCGCGGCGGCGATCAGGACCCCGATCATGAGGCTCTTGAACTGGTCGAAGAAGATGGCCAGGGGCCCGCGGCCCTTCTTTTCCTGGAGCTCGTTCGGACCGACGGTCCGGAGCTTCTCGGCCGCGGCGGCGGAGTCCAGGCCCGCCTTGGGGTCCGTCGCGAGTCTGCGGGCGACCTCGTCGGTCGGGAGATGCCACCACGTTGTTATCATCGGCCTCCGGGGATCAAAGCTCGAAGCGAAGCAATATTATAGCTCTTCCGCAGGGCCCGGACAATCCGTCCGACCCTGCGGCAAGGGAAGAACAGGGATTATTTTTTCTTCTTGGCCGTCCAGGGGAAGGCCCCGAAGTCCCCCGCCTGGACCTCGCCGGACATCGTCTCGCCGTCGACCTTGCCCTTGTAGGTGAGCGTGAAGTCGCCCTGGGGCGTGCTGATGACCAAGGCCCACTCGACGTCCTGCCCCTTGACCGTTCCTTCGCCCGCCATCTCCATGCCCTGGGGTCCGGCCATGGTGACCTTGATCTTGTCGCCTTCCTGGACAAAAGTCACGTCGGCGGTCATGTCACCCTGAGGCGTCCCCTGGGTTGTCATCTCCCAAACCCCGCCAATAGCGGCAGGTTTCGCGGGAGGGACGGTCTGGGCCGCAAGCGCCCCGACGGCCAGAATCATCGTCAGCAGATAACGAAAACGCATGAATATCTCCTTTCCAGGATCGGTCAGCCTCATTTCTTACATCAGGTCCGCCGTTTCGTCAATATCGGGACGGGCCTCGAGATCCCCTTCCCTTCCGGCCGGGAACTGTGTATAATATGGCGCTCACGTCGGGGAGTAGCGCAGCCTGGCTAGCGCACAGCGTTCGGGACGCTGGGGTCGTGGGTTCAAATCCCACCTCCCCGATCTTCTCTTCGCCTCCGAGGCCCATGATCATCAAATCGCTCGAGGACGCCGCGGCCATCAGGCCGGGCGACATGTCCGTTCTCAGAGAACTTTTCCACCCGGCGAAAGAGCCGCTGGAGATCGGCTACAGCCTGGCCCACGCCGAGGTCGGACCCGGCGAAAAGACATTGCCCCACCGGCTGAAGAGCGCCGAGGTCTACTACATCCTCGAGGGCCGGGGACTGATGCATGTCGGGAATGAGCAGGCCGAGATCGGCGCGGCTCAGGCCGTTTACATCCCCCCCGGAGAGATCCAGTTCATCGAGAACCGAGGGCCGGGCCGCCTCGCGTTCCTCTGCATCGTCGACCCGGCCTGGACGGGCAAAGACGAAGAGGTCCTGTAAGGCCCCCCGGAGGCCGTCGGCGCGCGAGAAGCTCATGACACCCGAACCCCTCTTCATGCCCCCGCCCGCATCCCGGCCGGGACTCCTGGGCCGGGTCTTTGACCTGCGGAAGCGGCTCAGCTGGAAACAGGCCGTGACGGCGCTCAAATACCCGAACTACCGGCTTTGGTTCTGGGGCCAGATCATCTCTATGTTCGGCACCTGGATGGAATCGACGGCGCTGGCTTTTCTCGTCTTCGACCTGACCAGGTCACCGGCCTATCTCGGGCTCATCGGCTTCGCCGGCGGCGTCCCGACCTGGCTCTTCACGCTCTATGCGGGCGTCATCGCCGACCGTGTCTCCCGCCGGACGATGCTCATGATCACCCAGACGGTCATGATGATCCTGGCCTTTCTTCTGGCCGGCCTGACCTTCCTCCATTGGGTCCAGCCCTGGCACATCCTGGTCATCGCCCTTCTCCTCGGGACGGCCAACGCTTTCGAGGCCCCGGCCCGCCAGTCGTTCGTCCTGGAGATGGTCGAACACGAGGACATGACCAATGCCATCGCCCTGAATGCGGCCATGTTCAATTCGGCCATGGCCATCGGACCGGCCGCGGCCGGCCTGATCTATGCCTATCTCGGGCCGGCCTGGTGCTTCGCCCTCAACGGCGCCTCGTTCCTGGCCGTCATCGTCAACCTCAAGAAGATGAAGCTCCGGCCCTTCGTGCCGCCTGCCGAGAGGACCTCCGCCGTGGCCGACCTTAAGGAGGGTCTGAAGTACGTCGCCCATCACCCCCTGATCCGGACGATCATCGGCCTCATCGGCGTCGTCAGCCTGTTCGGCGTCTCCTTCATCACGCTCTTCCCGGCCTGGGCCGTCAACGTCCTCCACGGCGACGCCAAGACGAACGGCTTCCTCCAATCGGCCCGCGGACTCGGAGCCGTTGTCGCGGCCCTGCTCATCGCCTCGCTCGGCCGATTCAGCTTCCGGGGCAAGCTCCTGACCTTCGGGACGTTCGCACTCCCCATCACGGTCGCGGCCTTCGCCCTGGTCCGCTGGACGCCCTTGTCGCTCGTCCTCATCTTCGGCTCGGGCCTGGCCAACATCCTCATCTTCAACCTGGCCAACGCCCTGGTCCAGACGCACTCCCCGGACGCCCTGCGGGGACGGATCATGGGCGTCTATACCCTGACCTTTTTCGGGCTGATGCCCCTCGGGGCCCTGGGCGTGGGCCTGACCGCGGAGCACCTTGGTCAGCCGGCGGCCGTCCTGATCGGCGCGGGGGTGATGCTCGGCGCGGCGACGGCCCTGGCCATCTTGATGCCGCACCTACGCCGGCACCCCTGAGCGCCGGCCGCCGCTCCGGGCCGGGCGCCGGTCAGGAGACCTCGACCAGCGCGTACTTCCGGGTCCCCAATCCGATCTTCTCGCCGTGGGCGAGCTGTCCGGACCAATCGATGTCATAGCCGGCGCGCAGGGGATCCTGGCCGCCGCCCCGCACGGCGAGGAGGTCGGCCGTGGCCTGGTCGATGGCCACCGGATCGAGCGAGGCCAGGATGCCGATGTCGGCGGCGATGGGCTTCTGGTTCCTGGCCATGCAGTCGCAGTCCTTGGTCACCTGGATGAGGAAGTTGAGGAAGACAGCTTTGTCCTTGAAATGCGAAAGGACGCGGAAGGCGTATTCGGCCATCTTCTCCTGAAGACGCAGCGAGTCCTCGTCCCACTTCATCTTGATGGCGCCCTGCTTGCAGACGACCAGGCATTCGCCGCAGCCGATGCACCGGGCCGGGTCGATGACGACGCGGCCCTCGGCCTGGACGATGGCGGCTTCCGGACAGAAGGACATGCAGACGCTGCAGTTGCGGCACGACTTGGCGCTGACCCGGGGATGGGTCACCGAGTGCTGGTCGAGCTTTCCCGCCCGCGAGGCGCAGCCCATGCCCATGTTCTTGATGGCCGCGCCGAGGCCGGTCTGGACGTGTCCGGTGACGTGGCCCAGGCCGATGAAGGCGTCGGCATCGAGGATGGCGCTGGCGATCTTGGACGAAGCCGTCCTTGCTTGGGCGCTCCGCGGCTCCTGCTTGTCGCGGCCGATGAGGCCGTCGGCGATGATCACCGGGAGGCCCGTCGCTTCGGGCGTGAAGCCGTGGGACCAGGCCAGGCGGAGATGGT
>JBAVUQ010000163.1:0-2400 GCA_049696855.1 Candidatus Aminicenantales bacterium | reverse complement strand
AGGAAGCGCAGAAGCGGATCGAAGCCGTCAACCAGGAGTTCGCCCAGGTCCGGGGATTCCTCGAAGAGCATAAAGCCATCATGGCCGAGCTTCAGACGACCGAAGAGCACCTGCGGGGCGAGATCCGGGGGCACTTCGACCGGGCCGTGAACTACCAGAAAATGATGGCCAATGCCGCCGTCCTCGCGGGTGACGAGCTGGAGAAGATCGGCGGCCTCAACGAGGAGCTGGAGAACGTCCGGGTCAAGGCCGAGGCGGAGTATGCCGCCCTCAAGAAGCAGCTCTCCGGCTATGCCGGGATCATCGCCCAGCTCCCGGCGCCCGTCGTCAGGACCGAGGAGGACCTGGATTGGACGAAAGAGATCGGCAAGCTGCGCAAGGTGCGCGACCTGCTGGCCACCCTGCGGCAGGCCGAGCCTTCCGAGGCCGGCGACGCTTCGCCCGACGGCGCCGCCGCGATGGACAACGAAACGACCGTCCCGGAGGCCGAGGCCGCGGAGGAGCTGGCCGCCTCCCTCGGGCTCATGGATGACGAAGAGGACGGAACTCGAGACGACGTCGAGTTCGCCAAGAGCGACACCGGCTGGGGCGAGATCCCCGGCCTCGGAGCCGATCTTCCCGCGGCTTCGACGGCCCCGGCGGCCGATCCGGCTGAAGAGCCCGCCGGCTTCGCGGCCGGAGCCGTGCCCGAGGCCGAGGCCGGGCCGGAAGCTTCCGCCGCCCTGGAAAGCCTGGCCCGCTATCGCAAGACCGAGCCCGTGAACAACGGCATCGAGCTGGCTTTCTTCACGACCGAGACCGCCGCCTTCCTCGACGCCGATGCCTTCATGTCCGCCGTCGGCAAGATCGTCGACGGCGCGAGCGGGCTCCACTCCCAGCTGACCCAGACGACGTCGGTCAAAGACCTCTTCCTGCTCAAGCAGGAGATCCTCAATCAGCAGGAAGTCCTGCGCAAGCTCGTCTTCCGCATCGTCCGCTTTTGCGACAAGGAGGGCGGTCGCCTGCCCGGGTCGCTCGACGAGATCATCGGCTCCCGCGGCCTCAAGGACGTCGTCGAGCGCCTGACCATGGCCAATTGGAGCGATCCGTCGGACTTCAGGCCCTTCATGAACGAGCTCAAGGCCATGAAGCGGGCCTTCGACATCCGGACGGGCACCACGTCGCACTACATTCAGTCGGTCCTCGACGAAGTCGAAGGCCGCGAGAACTGAGGCTCGACCGGCTTTCGGGCCGGCCTCAGATGATCTCCAGATAGTCCTTCGACGGCAGCTTGGGGAACTTGGCGTGGGGCTCCTGCTGGTACCAGAACGCGACTGACGCGATATCGTCCTGAAGCGGCAGGTAGCGCCCGCCCGACATCCAGCCCA
The DNA here is from genome assembly GCA_049696855.1 of Candidatus Aminicenantales bacterium. GTDB lineage: Bacteria > Acidobacteriota > Aminicenantia > Aminicenantales > Saccharicenantaceae > RBG-16-66-30. The sequence goes on along the minus strand of JBAVUQ010000163.1, from coordinate 1,033 downwards.
GCGCCTGGATCGTCACTTTCAAATCCTTCTCGAAGCGGATCGGGTCCATGATGTGCCAGCGGTACAGGCCGAACCTCTGCTGGACCTGGTAGTGCCCGTCGCCGCGGATGACCTGCGGCAGCCCCGAGTACGGCGTCGTGAACTCGTGATACTGGATCGTGCCGTCCGGCGCCTTGGCGTCGAAGTCGTAGGAGCCGCAGAAGTAATCCTCCGTCCCCGTGCCGGCGATCGTCGGGAACTGCGAGTCGCCGTCCAGGAAGAATTTGATCTCGCCCTCGCCCCACCAGCCGTTGGCGTTGACGCCCCAGGCCATGTACGTGCCGACGTAGTGGCCCCAGCCCTTGATGCCGTCGACGATGGTGTAGACGTCCTTGTACGGCAGCGGGTTGACGCGGCGGAACTGGGCGTGGAAATAGGCGGCGTCGTCCGGCACCTCGGTCAGCGCGTAGTTGATCTGGTAGTAGACGGTGAACACGTCGTCGGCGATGTTCTCGATGGTCACCTTGAAGCCCTTGCGGAAGGGCATCTCCCAGTAAGAGTTGAACGCGCTCCCCGGGTTGACGCACACCGGCAGCGACGAGACCTGGGCGTATTGGCCCCAGCCGGAGGCGAAGAAGTCGCCGACGGGGCATTCGACCGAGGGCTCCGTCTCGCCGTCCCAGTAGAAGCGCAGGATGGCGAAGCGCCAGTTGCCGGCGGGAGTGAGCCAGATCTGCTGGATCGCCCCTTCGCCCTTGACGTCGGCCATGACGAAGGTCTGCTTGGGCTGGACGCGGACGTAGGGCGAGATCTTCCAGCCCTGGCCGAGATCGCGGGCGGCCTTGGCGGCCGGCCCGTCGGTCGACATGCCCGCCTTGCCCTTTTCGCCGCTGAAGTTCTCCGGGCTGATCGACCGGGTCTGGGCCTTCGACAGGCGCGACAGGTTGCCGAGCCCCAGGCCGAGGCCGTCGAACTTCCTCTCGTTCTGGGCCGCGGCCGGGAAAGTGATGGCCAGGGCGAGGAACGCCAGGCCGATCTTGACGAAGCGCGCGTG
>JBAVUQ010000162.1:0-54101 GCA_049696855.1 Candidatus Aminicenantales bacterium | reverse complement strand
CGTCCGGGGCGACGTCCGCTTCGACAAGGTCTCCTTCAGCTATCAGCCGGACGACGCCGCCGAGGAGGCGGCCGCCGCGGGCCTGGCCGATGTCGTCCGCTTCGGCGGCCCCCGCAGTCCGGCCATGACCGCCCCTCCCCTGTCCCAGGAGGGCGGGAAGCTCAAGACGGTCGCGACGCGAAACGGGAACGGGACGCCGGCCCCTCAAGCTCCGGCCGCCCGCTGCTGGGCCCTCCGCGACATCACCTTCGAGATCAAGCCGGGCCGGCTGGCCGCGCTCGTCGGCCCGAGCGGGTCCGGGAAGACGACGGCCACCTATATGCTGCCGCGCTTCTATGACCCGACGGAGGGCACGGTCAGCATCGACGGCCACGATCTGCGCGACCTCACCCTGGCCACCCTGGCGGATCAGATCGGCATGGTGACGCAGGAGACGTTCCTCTTCAACGACACCATCCGGGCCAATCTCCTCTATGCCCGGCCCGAGGCCGCGGCGGAAGAGATCGAGGCGGCCTGCCGGGCGGCCAACATTCACGACTTCATCGCCGGCCTCTCCGAAGGCTACGACACGGTCGTCGGCAACCGCGGCTACCGCCTCTCGGGCGGCGAGAAGCAGCGCCTGGCCATCGCCCGCGTCATCCTCAAGAACCCGCGCATCCTGGTCCTGGACGAGGCCACCTCGTCGCTCGACAGCCAGTCCGAAGCGCTCATCCAGGACGCCCTCGAGCGCATCATGAAGAACCGGACCAGCCTGGTCATCGCCCACCGCCTGAGCACGATCCTGGCCGCCGACATGATCCTGGTGCTGGAGGCGGGGCGGCTCGTCGAGCGGGGGACGCACGCGGAGCTTCTGGCCAAGGGCGGGCTCTACGCCTCTCTCTACGAAACCCAGTTCCGGATACGGGAGGAGGCGGCCTAGGCCCGCCGGGCCGTGATGACCCGGGGCTTGCCGGCCAGGTCCCAGGCCGTCTCGATCTCGGTCCAACAGCGGTTGAAAAGGCCGAGCACCTTGTCCCTCTGCCCCTCGCCGATCTCGAAGATGAGGTAGCCGCCCGGTTTCAGGAAAGTCCCGGAGCGGCGGACCAGGCGTTCGATCGTCTCGAGGCCGGATTCGCCGGCGAGGAGCGCGCGCCGCGGCTCGAAATCCTTCACGTCGGGCTCCAGGACGTCCCATTCCGCCCGCGAGACGTAAGGCGGGTTCGAAACGATGAAGTCGAACCGGACGCCGGTCGCGCGGAAGGCCGAGAACAGATCGCTTCTGCGGAACTCGATGCGCTTCACCTTCTGCCGGGCGGCGTTCCGCCGGGCGACGCGCAGGGCCCTCTCCGAGATGTCGACGGCCTGGATCTCGGCCCGGGGGAGCTCTTTGGCCAGGGCGATGGCGATGCAGCCGCTGCCCGTCCCGACGTCGAGGATCGTCTCGGTCTCGCGAGTCGAAAGCTCGAGGACCTTTTCGACCAGGCCTTCGGTCTCGGGCCGCGGCACGAGCACCGACGGCGTCACCTCGATCGGGATCGACCAGAACTCCTTGGTCCCGGTGAGATGGGACAGGGGCACGCCGTCGAGCCTTTTGGCGACGAGGCGCTCGAAAAAGGCCTCGGCCCTCGGCGGGCAGGGTCTGTCCGGGGCCGCGAGAAAGCGCTCCTCGGAGATGGCCGCCGCCCGCAGCAATAGGACTTTCGCTTCGAGGACGGCTTGGGGCTGGTCGCCCAAAAGAACGACGCCGCGGCGGAAGAGCTCGTTCAGGGTCGTGTTAGCGTCCAACGTCCTTGGCCTGGCCGGCGTCGCGCCCGGTCTCGCCCAGGGCCTGGGCTTGGGCCTGGCGGACGAGATGGTCCAGGATCTCGTCGAGGTCCCCGTCCAGGAAGCCCTCGATGTTGTGGAAGTTCTCGTTCAGCCGGTGGTCGGTGATCCGGGATTGGGGAAAGTTGTAGGTCCGGATCTTCTCGCTCCGCTCCCCCGTCCCGACCTGGGAGCGGCGATTGTCGGCGATCATGGCCTGCTGCTCGCGCTGGGCGATGTCCATGAGCCGCGAACGCAGGACTCGGAGAGCCTTCTCCTTGTTCCGGTGCTGGGATTTCTCGTCCTGGCAGGAGACGACGAGCCCCGACGGCTTGTGGGTGATGCGGATCGCGGTGTAGTTCCGGTTGACGTTCTGGCCGCCCGGCCCGGACGAGCCGAAGGCCTCGATCTTGAGGTCCTTGGGATCGATCTTGAGATCGATCTCCTCGGCTTCCGGCAGGACGGCCACGGTCGCGGTCGACGTGTGGATGCGGCCGGAAGCCTCGGTCTTGGGGACGCGCTGGACGCGGTGGACGCCGCTTTCGTACTTGAGGAGCGAGTAGGCGCCTTTGCCGCGGATCTCGCCGATCGCCTCCTTGATCCCGCCGACGGGCGAGAGGCTCGTGTCCAGGACCTCGAACTTCCAGTTTTTCTTCTCGGCGAACCGGGAGTACATCCGGAAGAGGTCCTGGGCGAACAGGGACGCTTCGTCCCCTCCGGCCCCGGCCCGGATCTCGAGGATGACGTCCTTCGCGTCGTTGGGGTCCTTGGGAAGCAGCATCGTCCGGAGCTCGCCGGCGAGGACGTTCTCCCGGGCATCGAGCATCTCCGCCTCGCCCTCGGCCATGCGCTTGAGCTCGGGGTCGTTCGAGGGATCGGCCAGGATGGCCCGGGCCTCGTCACGGTCCTTGCGGACGCGCTTCCACTCCTCGTATTTCCGGAACACGGGCTCGAGCTCGGCCCGCTCCTTGGCCAGCTCGCGGATCTTCTGGGGGTTGGCGGCGATCGCGGGATCGGAGAGGGCGGCTGTCAGTTGGCGATACTTGTCCTCGATCGCCTGGAGTTCCGAGATCATCGAGACGATTTTTTCTTCTTCGCCAGGCTCTTGACGTCCCGGGCCGCCCTGGCATCCTTGGCGGCCTTGATGTCCTTGGCGTCGCCGAATTTCTTCTTGAACTTCTCGACGCGGCCGGCGCTGTCGATGAACTTCTGCTTGCCGGTGAAGAAGGGATGGCACTGGGAGCAGATCTCGACCCGGATCTCCTTCTTGGTCGACCTCGTCTTGAACGTGCTGCCGCAGGCGCAGGTCACGAGGCATTCCTGGTATTCGGGATGGACGTCTTTCTTCATGGAACGATCTCCTTGAGCGCGGTATTATAACAGAATCTAGGCGCCGCCGCAAAAGGCGGGATTGTCCCGGATTTGCCGACCGGACCCGGCGTGAATTCCGGGACATGAACGAAATTTCTGAATTTCGTATCGTGTCCCAGGAATTCTGAGGCTATCCCCGGTCAAACATAACGGTCGGCAAATCAGGGGATATCGACGGATTTGCGCTCGAATTCGGACTGGTCGACCGTGAATTGAAGCGTCTTGAGCCCCGTTTTCACGATCTCCCTGTAGCGCCGGGAATCGAAATAGTCCTTGAGCGGGCGGGTGAACGGATAGAGCTGCTCCTCGGCCTGCCACTCGTAGACGGACCCGTCGGCCCGCCTCAGGCAGTTCAAGTGGACGACCCAGGCGAGCTGGCGGAAGGGCATGTGCCTGAAGGTCCGGCGGATGGCCAGGACCTCGGCTTCCTTGGCGGGGTTCCAGAAGTGGAAATAGCGCGAGAAGAGGACGCCATTGTGGAAGAAGGCGGGAAAGGCCAGCAGGCAGTCCTTGCGTGTCAGGCGGCCGAGGTAGACGAACAGGTCCATGATCTTCGAGCGCATGCTCAGGCCCGGGCGGGTCTGGCCGGGGAGCGGCGAGAAGGGCTCGCCCCGCTTGACCAACGGGTTCTGGAGGGTCAGCCACTCGAAGGCCAGGGCCTTCTGCGGCGGCAGGGCCGGCAGGCCCTCCGCGGCCGCCTTGGCGACAAAGTCGCATTCCTTGATCTTGACGTCGACGATGACGTTTTCCGGCCCGGGCTCGCGCAGAAAGATCTGCAGCCTCTGGACCGGATAGTCGGACGAATCGAGATCGTAAGTGAGCGGCCAGAGAAAGCGCTGGCGGGCCTCCTTGAGGAAGCCCTTCTTGTTGAGGACGGCCAGGATCTCGTTGGCGGAGTAGCGCCCGAGGAACAGCGAGCTGCCCTGCTTGACGTGGAGCTCGGAGAAGATCTCGCTCTCATCGACGAGAGGGGCCTCTTTCCAGAACGGATCCGCCCCACCCCCGGCTTTCTTCATGACCCCATTTTAGGGGAACGGCGGGCCGCGGGCAAGCCCCGCTTCGGCAGATCGGGCACGGCCGCGTCCGCGGCCGTCCCGCCTCCGGGGGGCAGGGGCGAGAACAGGGCCAGGATGTCGTCGCCGAGCTTCACCCGGCGCTCGAGCTTGAAGTCGCCGAGCTTCGGCTTGATCTTGAAGTAGTGGCGGAGGACGATGAGGCCGCCCGCCTTGAGCAGGCCGCGCTTGCGGATGACCTTGAGCGGATTCCGTTCCTCCAGAAGCCGGTAGGGCGGGTCGAGGAAGATGACGTCGAAGCGGACGCCCTGCTTGGCCAGGTCGATGACGGCCCGGTTGAACTCCTTGTGGATGACGACCGATTTCTCCTCGGCCCCGCACTTGGCGACGTTCTGCTTGATGACCTTGATCGACGGATAAAACTCATCGACGAAGACGCAGGTGTCGGCTCCGCGGCTCAGGGCCTCGAGGCCGACCGAGCCCGTCCCCGCGAAGCCGTCGAGGCAGACGCCGCCGCGGAGCCTGTCGCCGACGATGTTGAAGAGCGCCCCCTTGACCTTGTCCTGCATCGGACGGACCGACGCGCTGGGCACGAGCTTGAGGCGGCGCCCCTTATAGATGCCGCTGATGATCCTGATCATGTCAGTAGATGACGACGACCTGGCCAGGCCGCGATTCGAGCCGCAGGACGCCCGGCGGCAGGTCGTACCAGTCTTTGAGGGATGTCGGCTCGACGCCCTGGAGACGCGAGACGACGCCGATGACGATGTCGATGAAGGCCGGCGAGATGGCCTGGGTGCCGAGATAAAGGCTGTCCATGGCGATCCGGATCTTCCCGTCCCGCGTCTCGATGCGGGCCGCGAAGAGCAGGTCCTGCCTTTGCGGAATGAGGCCGGAGGCCTGGGGCTTGCCGAGGTCGATGGTGACGCGGCCCTCGATCATGTCGCCGGCCAGGAGCTTGAGGACGGCCGCTCTGACGTAGGGTTCGTTCTCGAGCCGGCAGGCGGCGTAGGCGTTGAGCTCGGCCTCGCTGAAGGTCAGGCTGCGGCTGCCGGGGCTGGTCCCGGACAAAGGCGGCACGGCCAGGGCCGGGGTCCGCTCCGCTTCGGCCTCGATCTTCTCCAGCGCGGCGAAGATCCCGGCCGCCTTGGCCCTGACCTCGGGCGGCACTTCGGCGAAGACCGCGCCGGCGGCGGCCGCGAGCATCGCCAGGGCGGCGAAGACCGCCGGCCCCTTGAAGCGTGGTTTTGTCATCGTTTCGAGCTTCCGCCCTTTATGTTAGCAGATACGGGGGGCGGAGAAAACAGGCGGGGATCAGGAAGGGATATTACGCCTTGGGCGGGAAGAAGATCCGGCCCAGGGTCCGCGCGGCCAGAACGGGATCGCGGCGCTCCCAGAGCGAGAAGAGCGAGGGCATATCATAGGGCCAGGCCGTCGCGACGCTCCGGGAGGCCGTCGCAGCCGGAGGCCAGAAAAAGCGGAGCCCGGCCGATTCGACCGGCCCGGGACGCAGGTCCTGACGCGCCTCGGGCGGGACGGATCCGGGCCAAAGAGTCTCGGCCAGGTGGAGGCCATAGAACACGGGGCCCTTGATCCGCTCGGCCTGGGCGATGCGGCAGACCCAGTTCCAGTCGAGCCCGGCCCTCCCCGCCAGACGGGCGATATCGGCGAGCCAGATGAGCTTTTGATACGAGTGCTTCTGGGCGTGGACGCAGAGATGGCAGAGCTCGTTCTCGGCCGGCAGGACCATCGCTTCGGTGCCGCGGACGCGCAGCCGGCCGGCCGAAGACCAGAAGCCGTCGCCTCCTTGGCCGGGGAAGCGGAGTCCGAGGGGATGATCGTGGAATTCGAGGACGAGCGAACCCTTCTTGAAATAGGGCGAATAGGTCCAGCCGAGGGACGGCACCGCGGCGCCGGGACCGTCAAGGACGCCGTTCGAAGCCTCGGCAAAGTCCAGGCCGGCGAGGATCGCCCGGAGCCCGGCCCAATCGGCCGGATGGACGATGAAATCCACATCCCAGAACGGACGCAGGGCGGCGTCGGCGTAGACGTCCAGGGCCAGCCGGCCTCCCTTGGTGAGAGCGGCACGGAGGCCGGAGCGGCGAACGGATTCGAGAAAGAGCTCCAGCTCGCGGTAGACCTGGGACGTCCGGGCCAGGTTCCCCAGGAAGGCGAGGCGGAGCGTCTCCAGGACGGCAGCGGGCACGGCGCCCGCGTCGTCGCGGAGAGTCCAATAGAGGAGAGGAAGGACACCCTCGCTCCCGGCCTTGGCGAGGGCCTTGTCCCAATCGCGCACGGCGGCGGCCAGGCGCAGGGCTCCCGACCGCCCGCCGGGGTCATCACCGGGACGGGCGCAGAGGATAAGAAGACGGGAGGAATGAAGATCGCTCAAAGAGGAGCCCCCCCTGGGGGATGCGGAGGCCGGACTCCGGGAGTGAGATCCGTTACTTGATCTTGAACGGCGAAACCGGCTCGTCCTCGAAGGTCGCGGCCAGGGGCACGGCTCCGGCGACGATGGCGGCGATGCCGAGCGGCGCCAGGAAGAAAGGCGGGACGCCGCGCCTGCAGACGACGTAGATAAAGTCGCCTGCCGCGCAGGGCTTGGACGCCCTGAAGTTGGCGGTGCGGCTGACCGTGACGCGCTTCATCCTGGCCCCGTAAGCCTTCAGGCCCTTCACGTCCTGATAGAAATCCGTGGCCTGGCCCTTGACGTGGATGCGGTCGTCCGCCTGGATGAGCCCGATCTCGATGAAGACATCCGCTTCCTTCGTCTCGGGATAGTACTTGACGATCTTCCCGATAAAGGCCTCGCCCTTCTCCCGCTGTTCCCTGATGACGGCGGCGGCGCCCGCGGCGGCCGCCGAATCGTAAGGATTCAGGGCGACCGAGATCTTGGCCGTCTGCCGGGCCGAGATCCCGAAGAAATCCTGGGAATTATAGCTCCCCGAAGCCGACCGGACGCCGAGCGCATAGAGCCCGACGTTGAGCCCCGCGACCTTGAAAATGCCCAGCCCGTCGGATTCCCCGGCTTCGGTGACGACGCCCGTCATCAGGTTCTTGACCACGACGACGGCGCCCGCGACCGGGGTCGAGCCGTCCGCGGCGAAAATGAACCCGATCAGGTTTCCTTTATCGGACTCCTGGGGGCTGGCAACCGACGACGTCAGCATGAGGATCAGCGCCAGCGCCGATCCCCAAGAGACGACTCCCTTGGCACCTGGCCTCATGGGCTTTCTCCTTGGCGATGGATATGATAGGGTCCCTCCGGGGACTTGTCAAGTTCCTCTAAATATTTTATTTTCCGCCAGATAGGATGATCGACGGCGGCCGGATCAAGCGGGACGATCCGGCCGCGCCGGGCCCGGCCGGGAATGGGGATCCGCATGGCTCCGGCCGCCCACCCAGGACAGCAAGGCGATAACCGTCAGGATGCCCGCGGTGTCCACGGCCCAGTCAAAGGGGCTGCCGACGCGGTTGGGGACGAACGACTGGAGGAACTCGTCGGTGAAACCGTAGGCGATCGCGGCCGCCGCGGCCTGGACGCCTGTTCTCTTCGACCAGAAGGGCTTCTGGCCGGCGCGGAAAGCCCGGTAGAAGAGAAAGGCCAGCAACCCGTACGTGAAGAAGTGGAGCATCTTGCGGAGGACGATGTACGTCGCGTCGAGCGCGTGCCGCGAAGCGTGCGGCAGGACCCAGCGGAAAACGTCGGCGAAGGTCTCGTAGATGCGGCTCGAGCCGAGGGACCGGTTCCACACGGGAAAGATGAGGGCCAGCAACAAAAGCAGCGGCAGGACGTAGGTAAGGAACTTCTTGACGGCCGACATCTTGGTCATCAGGATACCACGTCCGGGGGGACGACGGCGAGCCCCCTCTTCGCGGCAGGCTACCGCCGTTGGATAAAACGCCGCACCTCGCGGCCAACATCACACGTCCATGGTAGGGGGCCCTCCCCTGACGGGCAATCGTCGGCCCGGATGATAGGGGGGGTGAAAAACGCCCTCCGGATATGACCCTTAGGGGTGAGGCGAAAATGCGGCCGGGCTAATCCTCGGCCCGCCGTCCGGTTTCTTGACAGTCCGGGGAGCGTCCTCTATACTCTGAGTCCCATTCTGTCGGACGCGTTCGACCCACCATGACACAGACGGAAAAGGCGAGACAAGGCATCCTCAGCCAGGCCCTGAAGAAGGTCGCCCGGGCCGAGGGTGTCGTCCCGGAAAAGCTGGCCGATCTCGTCGGCCGGGGTCTCGTGGTCATCCCTTTCAATCCGCGCCACGCCCCGGACCGGCCGGCGGGCATCGGCAAAGGGCTGCGGACCAAGGTCAACGTCAATCTCGGCACGTCCCGCGATTTTCCGCTCCTGGCCGACGAGCTGCGCAAGGTCCGGATCAGCCTGGACTACGGCGCCGATACCCTGATGGACCTGAGCACGGGCGGCGACCTGAAGCGGATCCGCAAGGCCATTCTCGCCCGGACGCCCATCCCCTTGGGGACCGTGCCCATCTACCAGGCGGCGGTCATGGCCATCGCCCGCCGGGAATCCATCGTCGACATGACCGAGGACGATCTGTTCGAGGCGGTTGATTCGCAGGCCCGCGAAGGCGTCGATTTCATGACCGTCCACAGCGGCCTGACGCTGAAGGCCATCGACCGCCTGAAAAAGCAGGGCCGCGTCGCCGACGTCGTCTCCCGCGGCGGGGCGTTCCTGCTCGCGTGGATGCTCCATAACGGAAGAGAGAACCCGTTCTACGCCCGGTTCGACCGCCTGCTCGAGATCGCCCGGCGCCACGACGTGACGCTCAGCCTGGGGGACGGGCTCCGGCCGGGTTCCGTCCTCGACGCGACCGACCGGCCTCAGATCGAGGAGCTGCTGACCCTCGGCGAGCTGGTCAAGCGCTCGAGAGAAGCCGGGGTCCAGGTCATGGTCGAAGGCCCGGGCCATGTGCCGCTCGACCAGGTCGAGATGAACATGCGCCTCGAGAAACGGGTCTGCGACGGCGCGCCGTTCTACGTCCTCGGACCGCTCGTCACCGACATCGCCCCCGGGTATGACCACATCGTCTCGGCCATCGGCGGGGCCGTGGCCGCGGCCGCCGGGGCCGACTTCCTGTGCTACGTCACCCCCGCCGAGCACCTCGGCCTGCCGAGCGACGATGACGTCCGCGAGGGGCTCATCGCGTCGAAGATCGCGGCCCACGCGGCCGATATCGTCAAGGGCGTTCCCGGCGCCCTGGCCCGCGACCTCGAGCTCGCCCGGGCCCGCAAGCGCCTCGACTGGGAGACGCAGCGGCGGCTGGCCATTGACCCGATCAAGTTCGCGGCCGTACGGAAACGGCGCAAGACCCGGAGCAAGGCCTGCTCCATGTGCGGCGATTTCTGCGCCATGCGCATCGTCAGCGAATTCCTCGGCTCCGGGGAGAAGGCCGATGGCGAGTGCGGCTAGAGGCCTTCTGTTCGGCACCGCCGGAGTCCCATTTTCCTCGGCCGACGACTCGAGCCTGGCCGGGATAGACCGCATCAAGGCCCTCGGCCTCGACGCTCTGGAGATCGAGTTCGTCAACGGCGTCAAGATGGGCTTGGACACGGCCGCCAGGGTCCGGGAGAAGGCCGCCGGGACGGGCGTCCGGCTGAGCGTCCACGCCCCCTACCATATCAACTTCAACTCCGAGAACCCCGGCATCAGGCTTCAGAGCCGGGAGCGGCTGCTCAAGACGGTCCGCGTCGGCGCGGCCTGCGGCGCCGGGAGCGTCGTCTTCCACGCCGCCTTCTACGGAAAGGATCCGGCGGAAAAGACCTACGCGGCGGTCAAGGCCGAGCTCAAGACCCTGATGTCCATCGTCCGGACCGAGCGGCTGCCCATCGCTCTGCGCGTCGAAACCATGGGCAAGCGGTCCCAGTTCGGATCACTCGATGAAGTGCTGTCCCTCTGCCGCGACGTCGACGGGCTCCAGCCCTGCCTCGATTTCTCGCACCTCTACGCGCGCGAGGGCAAGGTCAATTCGTACCTGGAATTCGAGCGCGTCCTGAACAAGGTGGCCCGCAAGCTCGGCCCCCGGTCGCTCGGCAGCGTCCACATCCACATCGCCGGGATCCAGTTCGGGGACAGGGGCGAGATCAAGCATCTCAACCTCGAGGAGACGGATTTCCGCTACGACGAATGGCTGGAGGTTCTGCGCGACCTCGGCGTCGAGGGCCTGGTCATCTGCGAGAGCCCGAACCTCGAGGGCGACGCGGTCATGCTGAAGAAGCTCTATCAAGCGCGACCGGATTGACCCGCCTCCCCGAGGGGCTTATAATAACGCTTCATCCAACACCGTTAAGGAGAGGCCTATGGTCGAAATCCGTTTCCACGGCCGCGGCGGTCAGGGGACCGTCGTCGCCTCCAAGATCCTGGCCGATGCCATCGCCAAAGAGGGCAAATGGGTCCAGGCCTATCCCGAGTTCGGGGTCGAGCGGCGCGGCTCGCCGGTCGTGGCCTTCATCCGCATCGACGACCATCAGATCTTCGACAAGAGCCGCATCTATGCGCCCGACCATGTCGTCGTCGTCGACCCGACCCTGGTCGAGGCCATCGACATCACCGAGGGCCTCAAGCCGGGCGGCACAATCATCATCAACAGCGACCGCCGGCCCGGGGACTTTCCGTTCCACGGCCGGTTCAACGTCCGGACGATCAACGCCACGGAGATCGCCGTCGCGCACAAGCTCGGCAGCCTGGCCGCGCCGATCGTCAACACGGCCATCGCCGGAGCGGTCATCAAGATCCTCGGCCTGACCAAGCTCGAGTCCCTGGCCGCGGCCATCCGCGAGGGGATCGCCATCAAGCCCGAGGACAACGTCGAGGCGGCCCGGGAAGCCTACGAGAGGGCCTGAGGGAAGGACGCCATGAGACCCAAGAAAGCCAAGAAGGTCGTCTTCAACTCGGCCGAAGAGATGCCGCTCATGATCTGCTCGGTCGGCCACCAGACCCACAACCTGACCGGGGCCTGGCGGAACATCCGGCCCGAGATCGATCTCAGCAAGTGCATCCAGTGCGGCATCTGCTGGAAATTCTGCCCCGAGCCGTCGATCGAGATCGTCGACGAGTGGCCGGTCGTGGACTACGACTACTGCAAGGGCTGCGGCATCTGCGCCGAGGAATGCCCGGCCAAGTGCATCGTCATGGTGGAGGAACGGAGATGAAAAAAGTCATCATGGGCAACCACGCGCTGTCCTACGGCGCGATGCTGGCGCGGTCGCAGGTCATCTCCGCCTACCCGATCACGCCGCAGACCCAGGTCGTCGAGCTCCTCTCGGAGATGTGCTCCGACGGGACCCTCGACGCCCAGTTCATCAAGGTCGAGTCGGAGCACTCGGCCATGGCCTCCTGCATCGGCGCGTCGGTCGCCGGGGCGCGGACGTTCACGGCGACCTCGTCCCAGGGGCTGGCCCTGATGCACGAGATGCTCCACTGGGCTGGCGGCGGGCGCCACCCCGTTGTCATGGGCAACATCAACCGGTCCATGGCCCCCGGCTGGTCGATCTGGACGGACCAGAACGACAGCCTGTCCCAGCGGGACACGGGCTGGATGCAGTTCTACTGCGCCTCGAACCAGGAGGTCGTCGACACGGTCATCCAGGCGTTCAAGGTCGCGGAGACGCTGATGATCCCGGCCATGGTCGTCCTCGACGCCTTCGCCTTGTCCCACACCTACGAGGTCGTCGACGTCCCGGATCAGGCCCTGGTCGACAAGTACCTGCCGCCGTTCAGGCCGGCGATCAAGCTGACCCCGGCCGATCCGCGGGCGTTCGGCGGCCTGACCGGCGCCGAGCACTACATGGAGCTCCGCTACAAGCTCGAGAAGGACATGGAGAAGGCGCCGGCCCTGATCGAGGAGACGGGCCGCGAGTACGAAAAGCTTTTCGGCCGCAACCTCGGGCTCGTCGACCCGTACCGGTGCGACGACGCCGATTTCATCTTCGTCACCTCGGGGACGGCGGGCTACACGGCGCGGGTGGCCGTCGACCAGCTCAGGACGTCCGGGGTCAAGGCCGGGAACCTGCGCATCAAGGTCTTCCGGCCCTTCCCGTTCGACCGGGTCCGCGAGGTCCTGGCGAAAGTCAAGAAGGCGGCCGTCGTCGACCGGAACTGCTCCTACGGCGCGGGCGGCATTTTTTACCAGGAAGTGAAGTCCGCGGTCTACGGCCGGCCGGGCATGCCGCCGATCATCGGCTACATCGCCGGGCTGGGCGGGCGCGACATCACGACCGACTCGTTCAAGGAGGTCGCCGCGGACGCGATGGCCAAGGAGAGGGCCGGCGAGGAGATCGTCTGGATCGGAGTCAAGAAATGAGCCAAGAAGTCAAAAAACAGAGAAAGTTCACGATGACCCTGCCGGCCGACGAGCTGATGGCCTGCGGCCATCTGGCCTGCCAGGGCTGCGGCGCCACGCTGGCCATGCGGTACATGCTCAAGGCCCTGGGGAAGCAGACCGTCCTCTGCATCCCCGCCTGCTGCTGGGCCGTCATCGACGGGCCCTATCCTTACTCTTCGATGGACGTGCCGATCTATCATTGCGCGTTCGAGACGGCCGCGTCGACGGCGACGGGGGTCAAGGCCGGCCTGGAGATGACGGGCGACAAGGAGACGACGGTCGTCGCCTGGGCCGGCGACGGCGGCACCTTCGATATCGGCATCCAGGCCCTGTCCGGGGCGGCCGAGCGGAACGAGGACATCATCTACGTCTGTTACGACAATGAAGCCTATATGAACACGGGCATCCAGCGCTCGTCGGCGACGCCCTATGGCGCCTGGACGACGACGACGCCGGTCAAGCACTTCAAGACCCGGCCCAAGAAGGACATCGTGGCCATCATGGCCGCGCACCGCATCCCCTATATCGCCACGGCCAGCATCTCCCACCCGGAGGATTTCTTCAAGAAGATGAAAAAGGCCAAGGACATCAAGGGCACGCGATTTTTCCACGTTTACGCGCCCTGCCCGACGGGCTGGAAGAGCCGGCCCGACGATACGATCAAGCTGGCCCGTATGGCCGTCCAAAACGGCTACTTCCCGCTGCTGGAGATCGAGAACGGCGAAAAGACGACGCTCAACCTGAAGCTCAAGGAGAGGAAGCCGGTCGATGACTATCTGCGCCTCCAGGGCCGCTTCCGGCACCTCGGGCCCGAGCAAATCGCGGCTGTCCAGGCCGAAGTCGACGCCCGCTGGGAGCGCCTGACCAAGGGCTGCGCCTAGACGCCCCGTTGCCCTTCCCCTATACTTGATATCGTCTTGATCAGATCCCCGCGAAATGAGGAGCGCTTGATGAAGAAGCTTATCGCCGTTTCGGCATCGACCGTCATTTTGATGCTTGCCCTTGGGGCAGCCGCTTGCGCCCAGTCCCGTCAGGATGCCGAGGCTGTTCCCGCGCCGGCTTTCTCGGTCCAGGACCTCCAGGGGAACTCCCTGAACCTGGCCGCCTACAAGGGTAAGGTCCTGGTCATCAACTTTTGGGCGACGTGGTGCCCGCCCTGCCGCCGGGAGATCCCCGATCTCATCGCGGCCTACAAGGAGCTCAAGGGTGAAGGGCTGGAGATCCTCGGCCTCTCCGTAGACCAGACGACCGGTCCCGCCCTCCTCGACTGGACGCGCAAGATGGGCATCAATTACCCGATCGCCCTGGCGACGCCCGAGATCATCACGGCCTATGAGCCCGGAGATTATATCCCCGCCACGATCGTCATCGACCGCAAAGGTGTCATCCGCTTCCGGCAATCGGAGCTCATGACCAAGGACACCCTCGTCCGCCTGTTCCGGCAATATAAATAAGAAGGGGTCAAACCTATTTTTCGTTACTTTACGAAAAGAAGGCGGGCCCAGGCTCAAGAAAGTAACGAAAAATAGGTTTGACCCTAGGCCTGTCCGGTTATTATTCGAATAAAATCAACTGGTTAGGATCAGCAACATATTGGACCGGTCCGTCGCTTTGCTTAAGTAGTTCATTTAATGGCGTTTGGCTGAACGGATTCACGCTGATCACCTGTAAGATGGTGTAGAGTGGGCGGTCGATATTGAGCTCTTTTCTGACGATCGCGACCAGAGCGTACACGGCCATGGCTATCCAGATCTGGGTCATGACGGCGTTCCTCGAAGTGCCGAAGAAGGACTTGATATGCAGGTGTTGCTTGATCCAGCGGAAGAACAGCTCGATCTTCCAACGGTGCTTGTAGAGGGCTGCGATGGTCGAGGCGGGAAGTCCGAAGTGGTTCGTCAAGAGGCAGAAGTTCGGCTGTTTCGGGTCGAAGACACCGACGCGGCGAAGCCTTTCGGGATAGAACGCCTGGGTGGCAACGCCGGTCAAAACGATCGTTTGGTCGAAGAGCAGACCTTGGGAGCGGTCGACGGGGTGGGAGTAGACCCGGCGGAACTGCAGGCCGCGGCGGGCCCGGATGATAAAGAAGGCCTGGCTCTGATGCAGCCGATAGAGCCTCTTGAAGCAGATATATCCCCGGTCCAGGACATAAAAGCTACCGGGCTCGGGGATGATCTCATCGAGGACGAGGACATCGTGGACGCGGCCGTCCGTGACCCTGATGAAGGTCGGGATGGAGCCGCGTAAGTCGAGCAGGGTGTGCAGCTTGACGGCCGCCTTCCGTTGTTGGAAGGGGGCCCAGGGGAAAAGGGACAGGCAGAGGTCGATCGTCGTCGAGTCGAAGGCATAGATGGTCTCGTCCAACTCCAGCCCGAGGTCCTCGTCGCGATAGAGGAGGCGGGCCCGGTCGATGAGGACACGGGCAAAATCGGCGTAGATCCTCCAGTCGCGATGCTCGTTGGCATCGGCTATGGTGCTGCGGGAGACACGGCCGCGGAAGCCGCAGTGATAGAGCCGGCCGGAGATCGACCGGAGGCAGGCCTCGATGTCGCGCAGGCTCTCCCGGAAGGTCAGTTGAGCGAAGGCCATGCAGAGGAACTGGTCCCAGCAGGAAAAGCTCTGGACCTTGTAATGACCCCGATAACGCGCGACGCATCGCTTGAACTCATGTCGGGGGATGAACTCCATGAGCTGAGCGAGGATCGTCCGGCCAGCGTTCATCGGCCCCTCCTTGCCCCTCACGGGGCTCAAGGATGGCCATACACCCAACAGGGAGGACCGTTCAAATCGAAAACGCTCGAA
The DNA here is from genome assembly GCA_049696855.1 of Candidatus Aminicenantales bacterium. Taxonomy (GTDB): domain Bacteria; phylum Acidobacteriota; class Aminicenantia; order Aminicenantales; family Saccharicenantaceae; genus RBG-16-66-30. The sequence goes on along the minus strand of JBAVUQ010000162.1, from coordinate 38,785 downwards.
AATGCCCCTTTTTAAAACTTATTCAATAAGTTAGAAGACTTTTAAAAAACAACAACCGGACAGGCCTAGTTTGACCCCTTCTTGTTGTCGGGGGTGCGGGCCCTGTGACATAATGGAGGGCGTGGAAGCGAGCCTCCAGGTCCAGCCCGCCGCCGGCGCCGCGGAAGGTCTTCCGTTCTGGCTGCTGTGGTTCCTGCTCTGCGTCATCCTGCTGCTCGTCGTCTTCATCTTCCTCCGCGACAAGGACCTCCGCCGGCGCATCAGCGCTTTCCTGTCGGGCGCCCGCCGCCACATGCTCCGCCTCCGGATCCAGGCCAGGCTGAAAAGGGAACGGGAGAAGAAAACCGCGCTCTGGCGGGAGCTCGGGAAGCAAGCTTGGAGCGAGGATGTCCAGGCGTCCTGCATCGAGGAGGAATGCGCCAAGCTGTCCGTCCTCGACCAGGAGATCGGCCACCATCAGAAGACCTGGCACGACGTCTACTCGCGCATCGAGGTCCTCGGCCGCGAGCACGACGCCGCGCTCAAGCGGTTCCGGGAGCTCGTCGCCGAGCAGGAGGAGGCCCGGCGGCCGCACCAGGAGGAGATGCTCGCGCTGGCCAACAAGAAGAACGAGATCCTCGAAGCCCTGGAATCGTCCCTCCGCGAGGCCGAGTCCGCCGAGGCCCAGCTCGCCGAGGTCGAAAAGGACATCCGTCAGCTCGAGGCGACGGCCCGACCCTCCGAATCCGACCGGGCCGCCCGATTGGACAGGGACAGGGAAAAGGCGGCCTCCCTGATCGGGCTCGTCACCGCCCTGCGCGAGAAAGCGCCTCGTCTCCAGGAAGAGCGTTACCGCCTCGACCGCCGTCTCGAGGAGGTCGAGGCCCGGGTGCGCGTCTTCAACGCCGCCATCCAGCGCATCGAGGAAGAGTACCGCGAACGGCTCCAGGCGCGCGAAAAGGAGATCCGGGAGTGGCAAAGGGCCAAGGAGCGCATCCAGGACAAGATCGTCGACGTCAAGCGGCTCATGGAGCCCCTGTTCGAGAGCGTCGGCCGCATCCTCGATGCCTCGCGGATCGACCATGAGGAACTGGCGGTCATCTACTTCCAGATCGACGGCGTCGACAAGGCCATCGCCGATCTCGAAGCCCGCCTGGAGCACCTGGCCTAGTCCCGTGCGAAAGCCCCGCATCCTGGTCCACGTCTGCTGCGCGCCCGACGCTCTCTATGTCTTCGGCGTGCTCAAGGACGGCTACGAGGTGACCGGATTCTTTTCGAATTCGAACATCCAGCCGCGCCGGGAGTACGACCTCCGGCTCGACGAAGCCCGCAAGATCGCCCTCGCCTCGGGCGTCGGCCTGATCGAGGACGACTACGATCCGGAGGGCTGGACCGCCCTGACCTTGAAATTCAAGGATGAGCCGGAGAAGGGCCGCCGCTGCGACGTCTGCTACGCCGTGCGGCTCGCCCGGACGGCGGCGCGCGCGGCCCGCGAGGGGTTCGACGCCTTCACCACGGTCATGAGCCTCAGTCCCTGGAAGAAGGCGGCGGTCCTGAACCGGATGGGCCGCCAGTTCGCCGTCCGTCACGGCATCGCCTTTCTCGAAGCGGACTTCAAAAAGAAGGACGGCTTCAAGAAGAGCGTCGACCTCAGCCGGGCCCACGGGCTCTACCGGCAAGACTATTGCGGCTGCGTTTATAGCCGGGACGCCGCCGCCCTCAAGCGGACCTCGTCGTGACGGGACGCCGCGCATGACCGCCCCGACCGGACGCCGATCGGCCGCCCGTCTCACGGTGTTCGGCGTCGTCCAGGGCGTCGGCTTCCGGCCCTGCGTGTACCGCCTGGCCCGGAAGCTCGGTCTCGACGGCTGGGTCGAGAACGCCGGTTCCGGCGTCGAGATCCATGTCGAGGGGCCGTTCCGGGTCGTCCGCGAAGAGTTCCCCGCCGCCCTGCGGGCCGGCCTGCCCCCTCTCGCCGTCATCGAAAAGCTCGACCTCCGCCCGGCGCCGGTCGAGGGCCTCTCCGGCTTCGAGATCCGCGAGACACGCGATCGCGCCGGCTTCGTCTTCATCTCGCCCGACATCGCCACCTGCCCCGACTGCGCCAGGGAGATCGAGACCCCGGGAGAGCGCCGCTACCGCTACGCCTTCACCAATTGCACCAACTGCGGCCCGCGCTACACCATCGTCCGCGGCCTGCCCTATGACCGCTCGCGGACGACCATGGCCGGCTTCACGATGTGCCCGGACTGCCGCCGCGAATACGAGGACCCCCTCGACCGGCGCCACCACGCCCAGCCGATCGCCTGCCCGGTCTGCGGGCCGCGCCTGACTCTCGTCGACGCCCGCTCGGGCCGCAGGCTCCGCGGCGACATCCCCGAGGCCGTGGCCCTTATCCGCTCCGGACAGGTCCTGGCCGTCAAGGGGCTCGGCGGCTTTCACCTGGTCTGCGACCCGTTCAACGCGCCGGCCGTCGCCCGCCTGCGCCGGACCAAGGCCCGCCGGACGAAGCCCCTCGCCCTGATGGCCCGCGATCTCGCGGTCGTCCGGCGCTTCGCCGTCGTTTCGCCGGCCGAGCGCGAGCTCCTGCTCTCGCCGCGGCGGCCGATCGTCCTCCTCAGGAAGAAGCGGGACATCCCGCTCATCGCGCCCGGCCTCGACGAGATCGGCTTCATGCTGCCCTACACGCCCCTCCACCGCCTCCTCCTCGAGCGCCTCGATCTCATCGTGGCCACGAGCTCCAACGCCAAGGACGCCCCGATCATCAAGGAGGAGCGGGAGGGCGTCCGCGGACTTTGCCGGGCCGTGCTGAGCCACAACCGCCCGATCGCGATGCGGGCCGACGACTCGGTCGTCAAGGTCGTCGCGGGCCGCCCCCTCTTCGTCCGCCGGGCCCGCGGCTATGTCCCCTACCCGCAGCCCGTTCCGGAGGCGCTCCGGTCCGAGCGCGTCCTCGTCGCCCTCGGAGGCGAGCTCAAGGACACCATCTCCCTCTACAAGAACGGCTACGTCGTCACCAGCCAGTTCCTCGGCGACCTCGACGACTACAGGAACTTCGGCTATTTCGAGGAGACCCTGGCCCATCTCCTCCGGCTCTTCGACGCCCGCCCCGAAGCCGTCGTCTCGGACCTGCACCCCGATTTCCGGACGACCCGGTATGCCTCCCGGATGGGCCTCCCCCACTATCGCGTCCAGCATCACCACGCCCACGTCCTGGCCCCGCTCCTCGAGCACGGGCATGAGCCGCGGCGGCGCGTCCTGGGTGTGGCCCTCGACGGGTACGGCTACGGCGAGGACGGGACGGCCTGGGGCGGGGAGTTCCTGCTGGCCGATTATCGAGACTTCGAGCGCTTCGCCCGGTTCGAGCCGGTGCCCCTCCCCGGCGGCGACCTCGCGGCGCGCGAGCCGTGGCGGATGGCCCTGGCTTGGCTCGATAAAGCGTTCGGCGGAACGATCCCCGACCTCGCGGCCCTCCGCCGGATCGGGCGCTCGCGCCGCGCCGCCGTTCTCCAGATGAGCCGGAGCGGCCTCCGCAGTCCTCTCACGTCGAGCTGCGGCCGTCTCTTCGACGCCGTGTCGTTCATCGCCGGGACGGCGCCCGAGCGTCTCGAATTCGAGGCCGAGGCGGCCATGCGCTTCGAGGCCGCCGCCGACCGGGCCACTCGCGGCCGCTATCCGGTCGACTTGACCGAGGCGGGACCCGGCCGCCCGATCGAGGTCTCGTTCGCGCCCCTCGTCCGCGCCCTCGTCCGCGACGTCGAGGAGGGCGTGCCCGTGAAGATCGTATCGGCGAAGTTCCACGATTCCCTGGCCGAGCTCATCGTCCGCGTCGCGGAGAGGGCCCGGCGGTTCCGCGGGACGGAGGATGTCTCGCTCGCCGGAGGGGTCTTTCTCAACAGGCGGCTTCTCGAAAGCACGGAGAGGCGGCTTGGGGCCAAAGGATTCCGGGTGTTCCGGCCGTTGGCCTATTCGCCCAACGACGAATCACTCTCGCTCGGACAGATCGCCTGGGGACTCGCGAAGCTCAGGAGCGGCGGAGCCTGACTCCGCCGATGAGCGACAGGATCCCGTTCGAGACGACGGCCGCGGCCGCTCCCGTCCCGGCGCCGATCGCGAAGCCCAGGATCCCGCCGGCCACGGAGAAGGCGAGTCCGCCCAAAAGGTCCCCCCGGTGGTCGGCGAAGAACGCCGGCAGGCGGGCGACGAAGCCTGAGAAGAGACCGGTCGCGCCGGCGAGCAGGCCGAAAAGGATCCCGGCAAAGAGGCCGAGCACTCCGAAGAACCACAGGAAGGAGGCGATGTCGACGGAGCGGAGGGTGGTCACCGAACCGGCCCGCGCCGGGGTCGCTTCGAGGGCCGCCGCGGGCCCCGCCCCGTCACGGGCGGCCAGCGCTTCCGGCGCGGATTCGTCGCCTCGGCTGCCGCAGCGGGCGCAGGATTCGGCCTCGAGGTCATTCTCGAACCCGCAGGCGATGCAGATCGCTTTCTTTTCCATCTGGGACGGAGGCTTGGCCTCGACCCACTCGCCGTTCTCGAAGGCGTACCACTTGCCGCTCTGCGCCCCGATCACCCAGAAGCGCCCCTCTTCGTCCTTGATGCGGAGCTGCTTCAGGGAATCGGCGAACTCCTGCGGCGAGATCCTTTTGTCCTTGAATTTTTCGCGCAGGAGCGAGAATGTCGCCTCGGCTTCGCGGAACTGGTCGGCCATGAAAGCCTCCTTCGGCCGTCCTTTATCTTAACGCCACAACATCAGTCTTTTCAATGGTTTATTAACTCATTGAAAAGGCGGGAATTGCGGCCGTGACGAATTCTTGTGCAATCCGAGCTATGTTCATGCAGGAGCGGGCATTGCCTCGACGGAAGCGGTCCTTTTCCACAGTATTTCCACACAATATGTGAATAAATACGAGTCACAAAACGTGCCAAATGGGTCATCCGCCAGCCCCCGCCGCGCCTTTGAGCAGGTCCAGCAACCCGACGCCTTTGACCGGGTCGGGAATGAAAGACAGGATAAAAATGAGGAGGATCACGAGGCTCAGGATGGTCCTTCGCGCCCCGAGCGGGGCGTCTTCGTCGAGGACCGGCGGATGCTGGAGGCGCATCTTCGATCGGAATTCAAAAATAAGAAGAACGGCCGCCAGGATGAGCCAGGTCAGATGGAAAAAGAGCCCCATGACGGCGAGAAAACCGACCATGATCCGCGAAAGGAGCCGAGCGCGCCGGCCGAGAAGGGCGTAGGCGACGTGGCCGCCGTCCAGCTGCCCGAGGGGCACCAGGTTGATGGCCGTGACCAGCAGGCCGACCCAGCCGGCGAAGCCGACCGGGTGCAGGATGAGGGACGAACCCTCGGGGATCCGGCCGAAGAAGAGCCCGCTCAGGAGCCTGAAGAGGAGCGGCTCGCCGAACGAGATCGTATCCGGTGTCACGGGGACGGGGCCGACCTTCGAGAACGCCAGGCCGATGACGAGGGCGGGCAGGGCCAGGGCGAATCCGGTCAGGGGCCCGTTCGCGCCGACGTCGAAGATCTGATGCTTGAAGCGGACGGGGGACTTGATGCGGATGAAGGCGCCGAACGTCCCCAGGAACGGCGGGCCCGGGATGAAGAACGGGTAGGTGGCCAGGACCCCATAGCGGCGGCAGGTCAGGTAGTGGCCGAGCTCGTGTCCGGTGAGGATGGTCATCAAGGCCAGGGCGTAGAGGAAGCCCAGGCCGACGACGCGGGGATCAAGGAGCGAGGCGTCCGGCGCGCCTCCGGTCGACAGGAAGGACAGGGCGAAGAACAGGCCGGCGAACCACGTCGTCAGGATCGTCAGGGCGAAGAGAAGCCCGTTCAGCCAGGTCTTCTGTCCGCGCGGCATGTCGCTCATGGTCGGGTGAAAAAAAAGAGGAGTGAAGCGGGTTCACTCCTCGTTCAAGGCGAGTCCGGCCGCGCGGGACTATTTCCCGCCGAGCTTGTGGTACTTGGCCATCAGCTCTTCGTGGTCCTCTTTGTGCTCCGGGTCATGGACGCAGGCGTCGACGGGGCAGACCGAGGCGCACTGCTGCGTGTCGAAGTGCCCGACGCATTCGGTGCACTTGTCGGGGTCGATGACATAGCGCTCTTCGCCGGCGGTGATGGCCTGGTTGGGGCACTCGGGCTCGCAGGCGCCGCAGTTGATGCACTCTTCGGTGATGACGAAAGCCATGGAATTCCTCCTTGGAGTATTAGGGCCTATTATATCCCTTCCGGGCGAATTGGCAATGCCCGGCGTCTATTTTCGGGCCTCCAGCTTGCCGACTTTGAGGGACGCCTCATAGCCGAAATAGGACTGGGGGTAATCGGCCTGGAGCTTCTTGTAGAGCTCGAGCGCCGCCGCGGTCTCGCCCTTGAGCTCCTGGCTCTCGGCCAAGTGGAACAGGGCCGCGTCGATCGGGTAGACCTTCGGCTTCTCCTCGGCGATTCTCTTGTAGATGGTGATGGCCGCGTCGAAATCCTTTTTACCGAGGGCGATCTGGGCCTTGAGGTCCTCGGTCTGGTAAAAGAGGAGATCCTTCGGCCCCGCCGGGATCTTCGCCAGGTAGGATTCCGCCTTGGCCCAGTCGCTCTTCTCGGCCCAGTACCGGGCCAGCTCGAGACCGGCGAAGCGGGCGGTCCTCCCCCCGGCCGCGAGCTTTTCGAGATCGGCCAGCTTCTCCGGCTTCAGGCTGACTTCGGCGGCCAGGGCCGTGACCTCGCCGACGGCCTTGCTCCGGACGCTCCGGGCGTGGGAGCGGACGGTGAGGAGGCCGACGAAGACGATAGCCGCGAAGCCGATCGCGGCGGCGACGATATTGATCTCGCGGCGGTAGTCCTGGAAGAATGCGCCCAGCCAGTGGACGCCTTGGGCCATGTCGTCTTCTTTGAGGTGATGCCTCTCCGTTCTCTTCATTGTTCTCTCCCGCGGGCCGAATGACAGTCCTTTTTAGCATATAAAGAAGAAGGGGTCAAACCGGCGGCTCGGAGGCCGCGTCCAGGAGCTCGCCGATCGTCGTCACGGCCAGGCCGACGGCCGTGTCGGCGGCGCCGTAATAGACCCGGACCGGACTCGACGCCAGGGCGTAGCCCTCCGCATCGCATTCTTCGACGACCATCCCGGATGGAAAAACGACGTTCGGGACCTGGCCGGCGAGCTCGTAGCATTCCCTCGGCTCGAGGATATTGCCTCGCGACCGCCCGAGGACCTTGGTCGGATCGCGCAGATCGAGCAGGACGACCCCGGCCTGGTAGATATTGGCGCTGCCGAAGTGCGTCGCGACGCCGTGATAGACGTGAAGCCACCCTTGGCGCGTCTTGACCGGGGGAGGCCCCGAACCGATGTACTCGTCCCAGTAGTGGAAGCGCCCCCCCATGACCGGCCCGAGCCGGCGCCAGCCGATGAGGTCGTCCGACCCGGCCAGCCAGATCTCGCTTCCCGTCGTCGGGCCGCCCTCGAGCCTGGCCGTGTTGGGCCGCTCCAGCCTGAGGTACAGGCCGCCGATCTTCTCCGGAAAGAGGACGCCGTTCCGGACGTCGTCCGTCGACGTGACCCCGAGGAAGCGGAAGTCCCGGAGATCCTCGGTCCGGGCCAGTCCCAGCCGGCAGCCGCTGTCCATGTCCATGGCGAACATGACATAGTGCGCCCCTTCGAGACGGGTGATCCTGGCGTCGTAGACATGGTAGATCCTGTCCCTGACGCTCTCGATCCCGGCGAAGTTCACGATCTCCGGCCGGACAACGAACCGGAAGCCGTCGGCGCTTTCGGCCATGACCATGAACGTCTCACGCGACCGGGCCTGGACGCGGAGCATCAAGCTGGTGATGCCGCCGTCCATCACGGCGCCCGGATTGAACACCGAGGTCACGTCCGTGAGCAAGGGCGGAATATCGGGCATCTCGGCCCTGGTCAGGATCGGATTCCCGGGATATCGGCGCATGGTGCCTCCCCTCAGCCCCGGTCCCGCTCGACGAAGCCCTGGTCGGAGGGATCGCGCTTCATGACCTTGAGCGTCGCGATCATCTCCTTCAAATTGATGAGGCCGCCGATCGAGAACCAGACGATGACGAAGATCGACGCGGCCAGGTAGATCATGGTGTAGGTCTTCCAGAAGCCGAGCCAGGCCGCCGTCGAGACCTCGCGGGTCAGGTTGAGGACCGTGCCGGTGATAAAGACGACGACCCAGCTCGCCGTCCAGGCATAGGTCGCGACGTAGATGACCTTGTCCCAACGGGTGAACTCCCGGCCCATGCCCAGAACCTTCCAGCCCTTGACCGGGGCCGCGTCGACCACGGTGCACTCCTCGCGGATCAGGTACTTCCCGCGGTGGAGCATCTTGTCCATGTCGAAGGCCGTGCGGCGGCCCGTGAGGAGCGAGACGACGACGTAGACAACGCTCGACCCGGCCATGGCCAGCCCCCAGAACATCTGGCCGTTGACGGGGAACCCGGGCACGAGCTGTTTGACGACGATGCCGCCGACGGCCACGACCGAGCCGACGACCATGGCCGCCCAGGCGGCGGCCGTCGTGCCGCGCTTCCAGTACAGCCCGCCGATGATGACCGCGCCGCTCCCCCCGGCGAAGATGGCCCCGGTGATGGCGAAGAAGAGGAAGATGTATTCGCTCTGCTGGAAGAGCAGGCTGAAGACGAAGCTGAAGGCGGCCACCCCCAGGATCGAGAGCTTGAGGAACTTCAGGTGCTCCTTCGGCGCGAAGGGTTTCTTCCGGATGGGCATGACCACGTCCTGGATGAAGATGCTGCCCCAGGAGTGGAGATAGGTCTCGTTGCAGCCGATCGCGGCGGCCAGCATGACCGCGGCGAAAGCTCCCATGAGCCCGACCGGCAGGAGCTTGGTCAGGGCGATCGGCACGGTCAGCTGGCTCCGCAGGGCCTCCGACCCCAGGCCGTCGAGGACGGGCCGGACCGATGCGGCCGCGGACGCGAACCCCTGCCCGTGCCAGAACGTGTAGGCGACGATGGGCACGAAGACGAGGAACAGGCCCCACTGCGGGATGCCCCGCCAGTTGGCCAGGACGTCTCCCATCTTGGCCTCGTGGGCGCTCTTGGCCGAGGCGTTGTAGGCCTGGGTCCCCTGCCACGACAGCTTGCCGTAGATGACCCCGATCATGCCGATGAAAAAGTACCAGAAGTTGTAATCCTTGGTGCTGCCCGTGTGGAACGGGTTGACGAGCGAGGCGTCGGCCGGGGCCAGGGCCAGGGCCTGGGCGATCTGGGACCAGTCGACCTTGAGCATCAAGACGATGACGATGACGATGAAGACGGCGTTGACGAAGATGCCCTGGAGGAAGTCGGTGATCATGACCGCGATCTGGCCGCCGCTGAAGACGAAGTAGAGCGGGATCCAGAGAATGACGATCATGATCAGGGCGAAGGTCGAGACCTGGAGGCCGAGGAGATCGACCGTCTTCGGCAGACCGCAGAAGTAGATGAAGAAGCGGGCGCTCACGGCCGGGAAGATGCCGAAGTTGATAATCCCGGAGAGGAAGGCCAGGGCCCCGGCGAAGACGCGGAAGGTCCGGCTGTAGCGGATCTCGAAGAACTGGGCCATGGTCAGGGCCCGCGTCTGGCGGAACCGGTACAGGACCCAGCCCGAGACGCTGATGCCGACGACGACGACGGCCATGACCATCTCCCACCAGCGCATGGCGAAGCCGGCGATGAAATTCATCTCGAGCATGCCGACGATGGTGATGGCCCCGAGCGAGGCCGTGCCCTGGGACAGGCTGATGAGGTACCGTCCGCCGGTCCGGCCGGCGGCCAGAAAGTCGGACACGCTGCGCATGAGCGGCTTGCTGAGGATGACGACGCCGATGATGAAGGCGAAGACGGCGGCGACGATGCCCCAATCGATCCAGGTCAGGTTCATGGCCGGGATTCTATCAAAACAGAGGGGGTCAAACCTATACTTTTCTAGTTTTTCGACGTCGATTTTGCCGAGTGGAAAACATCGGTCCGGGAAAAACTAGAAAAGTATAGGTTTGACCCCGTCTTATCAGATGTCGAAGGTGATCAGGCCGGTCTTGAGCTTGATCTGGTCCCGGATCGCGTCCTTGGAGATGCGGTTCTCCTTCTCGGCCTTGATGGCCCGGAAGAGCTCATACGACGTGAGGAGCCCGTTGCCGTCTTTCTGGGCCTCTTCGATCTGGGCGGCCGAGAAGGGGTTCGGCCGGGACTTGGCCTCGGCCGAGGAGAAATAGTTGCCGACGAGGACGGCCTTCATGCGCGTATTGTCGAACTCCTGCATCCGGCGGCCTTTGTATTTCTGAAGGAGGGCGCACTCGTCGTCGGTCGCCCAGTTCTTGCCGCCGCGGGCCAGGAGGATGACCAGCTCGCCCTTGCGCAGGCCGGCTTCGACAGGCATGTCGGCGGGGTCGATGACCCAGGCGTCCTCTTCCTTGTTCCGGATCGTGTTCTTCCAGTACTGGTCGACGTCCACGACCCTGCCCCAGCCGAGGTAGCGGAACGTGTTGACGACGGCCTTCTTGAGGGCCGCGCCTTCGCCGTTGAGCAGGCGGTGGAATTCCTCCTGGCCGCCCGTCTTCAGGTCCTTGATCTGCCTGTCGTAGTCGTCCAGGATCTCCGCGAACTTCCGCTTTTCGTCGTCCCGCTTGGCCATCAGGGCCTTGAGCTCGGGGAAGGCATAATCGTCGGCTTCGAGCCAGCCCACGGGGGCCTCGGCGACGATCTCGGGCGCAAGCGGCAGCTTGTCCTTGAGGATGTGATCGACGATGTCGACGTTCTTCGGCCCGAACGAAGGCAGGAGCAGGAGTGAGCCCCGGCCCTTCCGGATGAGCATGGCCACGGGCGCGCCGTCGGTCGTCTTGGCCAGGAACTCGAACTTGCCGTTGACCGAGGATTCTTTTTCCCAGACGCCGTCCCCGAATGTTTCGGGCAGGAGACGGAAGGCCTTGGCGATGTCGGGTTTGAAGCGCTCGAAGGGGACATGAAAGATGGCCCTCGGATTGAAGACGACCGCGTCCGGCCGGGCGCTTTCCAGGGCCTGGAGCCCATCCACGGGGCCGACGATGTTGGTCAGCCGGGACACCTCGCCGTCACCGATGAAGCAGACGACCCGGGTCCCCGCGCGGGCCCGTTCCATGAGCGTCTCGTGGACGCCGGCGTGGAGATCGGGCCGGACGGCCGCGGTCTCGCCTCCGATCTGGTAGAAAACGATCTCGCTGTCGTAGGGCAGGTCGAGGGGATTGTCCAGGCCTGTCATCCAGCCGGTCTGCCGCAGCTCCACGTCGTACTTTTCGGAGACCAGCCGGTCTTTGTCCGTCTGGGTGAAATCCAAGAGCAGTATTTTGGCCATGGTCGGACTCCTTGCGCTTTTTCAGGCCTATCATCCGATTAGCCCCCATGACCGTCAATCACCTCTAAAGGTGAACATGGGGAGGAAATCCCCGTCCGGCACAGGGCCGGAGGTTCGATCGTATTTGACAGGTTCCTATTATATAGATAGGATATATGGACATAGTAGGATTTATGGCAAGCCAGAGCTCGATCCTCCCGCTCGCCGGCCTGGGCGTGATCCTGGCCCTGGTCCTCTCCCCTGTCGCCCGCGGGTCCGGGGCCGCCCAGGAGATGCCCGGCCCGCTCAGCGCCTCGCATGCGGCCAAGCCAGGAGAGGGCGATTGCTCGGCCTGCCACGTCGCCCCCGGCAAGACAGGCCCAGCCAAGTGCCTGGCCTGCCATACAGAAATCGCCTCCCGGATCGCCGCCCCTCGGGGCTTCCACCGCGATAAGGCCGAGGACTGCGGCATCTGTCACGCCGAGCATCAGGGCCGGCAGGCCGACCTCCTCAACCTGGATCCCGCGGATTTCGACCATGCCGAGACCGGCGCGGACCTCCAGGGCGCCCATCTCAAGGTCAAATCCTGCGACACCTGCCATGCGCCGGCCAACGTCCTGCCGAGGAAATACGGCCGGTCCTATCTTCTCAAGGTCGCGGGCTGCAAGGGCTGTCATACCTCGCCTCATCCCGGCAAACAGGATCTCTGCTTGTCGTGCCATGACCAGGACAGCTGGTCCGTCGGGCGGCGGACGGAGGGGATCTGATCGTGCGACGCGCGATAGCGGCCTGGCTCCTCGTCGCGGCGGGGCTCCTTCTCTCCGCGACACGGCTGCCCGCCCAATACCCCGCATCCTCCTTCTATCAAAAAGAGACCGTCTATCTCGACTGGAACGGCTCGCGCTACTCCGACGGGATCTTCTCCAATCAGGTCTCGGCCCGGGTCAAGTTCGTCTTGATCGATCCTCCGGGACAGGGCTGGACCCTGGATCTGGACGCCCGCGACAGGGTCGGCATCCGGGACCGGACGACCAACCAGCTCATCCTCTACAGCGCCCGCCTGACGTTCGACAAGCCGGGCTCGCGGTTCTATCTGTCGCTCGGCCAGATGAACCTTTACGATACCGCGGGGATCGGCGCGCTCCTCGGCGGGATGGCCGGGATCAAGCTCGGACGCGACTTTCTTGTCGGCGCCTTCGGCGGTCTCGAATCGACGCCGTACATCGCCCGGCTGGATTCGAAATATTATAAGGCCGGCGCCTTCGTCCGCTGGCTCGGACCTCAGGGACGGACGGCCGGCTTGACCGTAAGCCAGCTGATGTTCGACGGCAGCGTCGAGCGCCGGTTCGCCTACGGGACCCTGTTCCTCCCGGTGCGCCGGATCCTGGTCCTGTACGGCGACGCCGAGTACGAGCTCGGCCGCCATGTCGCCGGAACGAACCGCCTGTCCCGGCTGTTCGGGAATATCCGCCTCGACCTCGGCTCGAAGGCCGACGTGACCGCGAGCTACAGCTCCGGCAAGGGGCTCGATTTCCACCGCTACCTCATCGAAGCGTCCCAGGACCCGACGCTGTTCAACCAGGACGTCGAGCGGTTCTATTATTCGAGCTATTACGGGGTCCGGTTCAGTCTCAAGCCGGTCCGCGGGCTGCGGCTCTCCGTGGCCCGCCAGGAAAGCCGGCAGAACGACCTCGGCATCGTCAACCACACCTGGCGCTTCGGCGCCTCCGTTTGGAACTTCCTGATGCCGGGCCTGACCGTCGTCGGGAACTACGCCCTCAACCGCGGCGACCTGTCCGAATCCGATTCCTATTATGTCTCGCTGACCAAGGATCTGGGGCGTTTCTCGTTGAACGCCAGCTTCTCGAACACGTTCCGGGGGCTGCGGTTCGATCCGGGCACGGGGGAACCCCTGCCCATCACCATCGCCGACTATCGGAATGTCGCGCTCGGGACCCTCATCCGGCTCGGCCGGGAGCTCTCGGCCTCGATCGAGTACGGCGGATTCCTTCACTCCGGCGATAACGAGCACTTTCTGTTCGTCCGGCTGATCTACAGGAGCCGGTGAGGACGCCATGACCCGCATCCGAACGAAATCCGCTCCGGCCATGGCCATGGCCGGAGCGCTCATCCTCCCGATCCTTCTCGTCCTCGGGGCCGGACCGGGCACGGGGCAGGAAAAAGCCGGAGCAGCGGCCAAGCCCTCCCGGATCGGCCGGCAGGGAACGATCGAATCCCATGACCGGACCAACTTCCCGCTCGTCGGCAAGCACCGGACTCTGGACTGCCGGGAGTGCCACATCAACCTGGTCTTCGAAGGCACGCCGACCGACTGCGAGGTCTGCCACTGGGAGCGGCGCCAGGACGACCGCTACTCCCTCCGCCTCGGCACGCGCTGCGCCGACTGTCATACGCCCCAATCCTGGAAAAAGGTCGATCCGGCACTCTGGAGCCACGAAACGAACGTGGGCTACCGGCTCGAGGGCATCCATCGGACCCTCGACTGCGAGGCCTGCCACGGGAGCGCCGGCTTCTCGGCCCGCCCGACGGATTGCTTCGGATGCCACGAAGCCGATTACCGGGGGGCCCAGGACCCGAACCACTTCCAGGCCGGCTTCCCGACGACATGTCCGTCATGCCACTCCCAGCGAAGCTGGTCGGACGCGTCGATCGCGCACACCGGCTTCGCTCTTCAGGGCCGGCACAAGACGGCCCTCTGTTCGGACTGCCACAAGAACGGCGTCTACCAGGGCACATCGACGGAATGCGTGTCCTGCCACCTCGCCGATTACAGCGGCACGACCGATCCCAACCACCGGGCCTCCGGGTTCCCGACCGATTGCCCGTCATGCCACGGGACATCCGCGACCGGCTGGTCGGGCGCGAATTTCGACCATCCCTTCCCCATCCGGTCCGGGAGGCACTCGGGGCTGGCCTGTTCCGAATGCCATCAGACGAGCGATTTCCGGGTCTTCAACTGCCTCGGATGCCACGAGAAGGCGTCGACGGACAGCCATCACAGGGACGTCACCGGATACTCGTACAGTTCCCCCGCCTGCTATTCCTGCCACCCGCAGGGAAGCGCGGGGGACCGTCCCGCGGGCCCAGCCGGCAGTCCTGCGGCCGGCCGGATGTAGGCGATCGGCGGTCCTCCCCCGGCTTTTCTACGGGAAGAAATCCGGCCATCTCGCGTCAAAAGGATGTACAATCGTGCCTTTAGGAGCCCGCAGAATGCCGCACCGCCGACACCGCGCATCGACCGGACTGCTCGTCCCCGCGCTCTTCGCCCTCCTCGCCGCCCCGCTCGCCGCGCAGGAGCCGCTCAAGGTCCTCGATGTGCGCCCGGTCGTCACGGCGCCGCCGAGGATCGACGGCTACATCGACGACGCCTGCTGGAAGGCGATCAAGCCCGTCGACGACTTCACCCAGTACGATCCCATTAACGGCGTCAAGGCTTCCGAAGAGACGTTCGTCTGGGCGGCCTTTGACCAGGACTATCTCTATTTCGCCTTTCTCATGAAGGATTCGGAGCCCCGCAAGATCTGGGCCGAGCTGACGCCGCGCAACGAGTACGAGAACAACGACTCGATCAAGCTCATCCTCGACGCCTACAACGACAAGCGGACGAGCATCGAATTCGAGGTCAATCCCAGGGGCGTCCAGAAGAACTCCGTCGAGACGATCTGGAAGTCCGAGGCCGTCATTCGCCCGGACGGCTGGAGCGCCGAGATGGCCATCCCCTTCAAATCGCTCCGCTTCTCGGCCAAGAAGCTCGCCGTCTGGGGCGTCAACTTCGAGCGCTACATCAACCGCCTCAACGAGACGGACTTTTGGACCGACGTCAAGCGCGACCTGCCCGAGCTTCAACAGAGCGGCGAGCTCCGGGGCCTGAGCGGCCTCAGGCCGGGCTACAACCTCGAGTTCTTCCCTTATGCGGGCGTCCGAACGTCCGAATTCGACGCCGCGGAGGGCCGCGAGACGGACACCAAGGCCGCGGCCGGCCTCGACGCCAAGTGGGGCATCAAGCCCAACCTCTATCTCGACGTCACGGCCAGCCCCGACTTCAGCGAGGTCGAATCCGACCCGTTCATCTATCAGCTCTCGCCGTACGAGAACTACCTTCAGGAGCATCGGCCCTTCTTCACCGAGGGCAGCCGCTATTTCACGCTGGGGGAGAACGACGAATACGACGAAGGCGGCGTCAGCCTGTTCTACTCCCGCCGCATCCGGAATCCCCGGGCCGCGGCCAAAATCTCGGGCAAGACCGGCGGCTTCGGCTTCGGCATCCTCGGGGCGATCAACAAGGTCGACGTCGGCACGGACGAGGATCCGCGCGACTCCTATTTCGGCGTTTTCCGCGTCCAGAAGGACATCCTCAAGAACTCGCAGGTCGGGGTCTATTACGCCGGAGTCCGCGACGGCGACGCCCGCAACCAGAACGTGGCCGTCGACTTCAATTTCAATTTCAAGGACTTTTACTATATCCAGGGCATGGGCGCCTTCACCTTCAACGAGGGCGTGCCCAACTCCCGCAACGGCATCTATCAGCTCGGCTTCCAGCGGGAGCCGGACGCGGGCCTGCAGGTCATGGGAGGCTTCCAGAGGATCGAGGACAACGTCGACATCAGCACCGGCTACCTCGACCAGAAGGACATCCAATCCTTCGACCTCATGGTCGGCCACGCCTGGCGCTACAACAAGGGGCTCTTCAAGCGCTTCAGCTTCGACGTCGGCGGGGTGGCCCGCCAGGATTCCTACGGCAACGCCACCGGCGAAACCGTGGAGCTGATGGTCTTCTCCGAGCTCTTCAACCGCATCGATTTCCACGGCGGAATTCAGCTCGGCCGGAGCAAGTACCAGGTCCTCGACGTCGACGATAAGCTTGTCTGGACGCCGGACGACATCAAGACCCGGGGCTACTTTCTTGACCTCAGCTGGGATCGCGGAGGCTTTTTCAAAGAGGTCAATGTCGAGGCCGGCTGGGAAAAGCGGGGCGTCTACAACGAGGAATACACGGCCGTCGTCCCCGGCGCCGAGACGAACATCGAGGGTCAGCTGGTGCTGCGGCCGCGCTCCAACTTCGAGTGGTCGGTCCAGGGAGGCTGGATCCGGCAGACCTCGGACCTCAGCGGAACCGAGGTCTTCGACGGCCTGACCTATGAGACGGCCCTCCATTACCAGCTCACCCGGAGCCTGTTCCTCAACACGCGCTACTTCGGCGAAACCCGGGAGAAGCAATACAGCCTCGATTTCCTGGTCGGGTACTATTTCGGGGCCGGCAACGTCGTCCAGCTCGCGCTCAAGAAGAGCGAGCGGAACGAGTTCTTCGTCCGGGTCGGCGGCTACTCGATCACCCTCAAGGTCTCTTACCTGCTCCGCATCTGACCTCGAAGGGCCAGGCCTTGAATTCGACGCGCCTCTGGTCTACGATGCGCTCGAGATGGACATGTCCATGGGTCAAGTTCTCCTCATGCTGGCCCTGCCGCTCCTCGTCGCGGGCCGGCCGGCCGGGGCCGCGGACAAGCCCAACAGGCTGGCCGACGCGCTCCTGGCCCGCATCGGCTCCGAGCGCGAGCCCGGGGCGGGGATCCTGGTGATCGCCGGCGGAAAAGTCGCCTATCTCGGCAGGCGCGGCGTCGGGGACCTTCAGGCCATGCGTCCGATCGACGGCCGGACGGCCTTCCGCCTGGCTTCGGTCACCAAGCAGTTCACCGCGGCGGCCGTGATGCTGCTCGTGCGCGACGGCAAGCTCCGTTACGAAGACAGCCTGTCCGGTCTTTTGCCCGGTTTCCCGGAATACGGCCGCGCCATCACCGTCCGCCACCTTCTCAACCACACCTCGGGACTTCCCGATTACGAGGATCTGATGCCTCCGGCGGACCCTTCCGTTCCCGTCGAACAGGCGCAGATCGACGACGCCGGGGTGCTCGAGCTTCTCAAAGGCCAGAAAGCCGGCTGGTTCGCGCCGGGGGCCCACTGGCGCTACAGCAACTCGGGCTATGTCCTGCTCGGGCTCATCGTCGAGAAGGTCTCGGGCCTGCCCTTCCCCGCCTTCCTCCGCGAGCGCATCTTCGCCCCGCTGAAGATGGACAACACCGTGGCCTTCGTCCGGGGCCGGACGAAAGTCTCCGACCGCGCCTTCGGCTACACGGAGGAGGACGGCCGGTGGCGCTTCACCGACCAGAGCCCCACGTCGGCGACCCTCGGCGACGGGGGCGTCTATTCGTCGCTTTACGACCTCTCCATCTGGGACGAATCCCTCCGGCGCCGCCTCCTGCTCACCGAGGAAGAGATGGGGCCGGCCCTGACCCCCGTCCGCGTCCCGGGCAAGGGGCCGACCGGGCCCGACGGCGAGCCGGCCGATTACGGCTTCGGCTGGTTCCTCAACGCTTGGCAGGGCCATCCCCGGATGTGGCACTACGGGGAGACGGTGGGCTTCCGGACGGCGATCGAGCGTTTCACGGCCGACGGGCTCACGGTCATCGTCCTGGCGAACCGCTCGGATATCGACGCCTCGGCCATGGCGCTTAAAGTGGCGGGATTCTATTTGAAGGACGGGAAGTAGCCTGGCGTTTTTATGAATAGTCCAGGCTAGGCGACGGTCGTGGGAATGCCCTCGTTCCGGCCGTAGAGATGGCGGATCAGGGCGAGCACGGCCTGGGACGTCAGCCGCTCGAACTCCACGCCGATCTCATAGAGATTTTCGTCCGGCGTCGGCTTGAGCCACTTCACTTCCCCGTCGAGGTTGACGGACTGGTCCGAACCCGCGAGGTTGAGGCGGATCTTGATGAAAGTCCCGACCGGATAGCCTTTTGAAGCGATGATCCTGGCCCCGCCCGTGGACAGGTCGTAGGTGTGGGCGGCGATGCCCGCGCCCTGGTATTTGTCGACGGTGGTCCGGACGAGGATCTCATTCCGCTCGACGAACCGATGTCTTTTGCGTCTCTCGAACATGTCCGGCTCCTTCGCCATCGATGATGAGCCCGCCGGGCGCGCAGGCAATCACCCCGGGGGGTGAATCCGCCGGTGATTTCTCACCCCCCGGCCGCTCCGTTGACGGGCTCCCGGCGCGGTGTTATCCTTAGGCATCCCGCATGAGAGCCTCCAAAACGTGGGCCCTGGTCCTCATGGGCGGCGGCGCCCGGGGGCTTGCCCATATCGGCGTGCTGCGCCTCCTCGAGAAGAAGGGGCTCCTTCCGGACGTCATCGCCGGGACGTCCATGGGGGCGCTCGTCGGAGGGCTCTTCGCGGCCGGCCTCTCGGGGGCCAGGCTGACGGAGATGCTCGACGGCATGGGACTCGAAGACGCCGCCGACAGGGCCCGCCGCCGGGGTCTGTTCAGCCGTTCGCGGAACCTGTTCGAGTACCTGCTGTTCACGGACACCAAGAACCGTTTCATCCACAAGATCGGCGTGGACAAGGAAGACGCCATCGAAGGCTATTTGAAAAGGTGCGTGGGCAATGTCCGCATCGAGGACCTGCCGGTCAAGTTCCTCTGCAACGCCGTCGATCTCGTCTCCGGCCGGGAAATCCTGTTCACCAGGGGCAAGCTCATCCGGGCCCTCCGGGCGACGATGTCGCTGCCGCTCGTCTTCGCGCCGGTCCGGATGGGCGGCATGCTCCTGCTCGATGGCGGCGTCCTCAACAGCGCCCCCGTCGAGGCCGCCAAGACCGCCGGGGCCGAGGTCGCGGTCCTCGTGGACGTCCATCGGCCGCTCAAGAGAGTGTCGAAGGACCGTCTCAAGAGCACGTTCCAGATCGTTCAGAGGACGGTCGAGGTGGCCTCGGCGGCATCCTTCGAGGAACGGGCGCGGCACGCCGATTTCGTCCTGAGGGTTCCCGTCGACCAGGGCGTCCTCAGCTTCTCCGAGCCGCGACGGATCGCCATGATCGGCGAGCGGGTCGCCGCGGCCGGCCTCGACGGCCTAAAAGAGGCGATCGGCGCCGAACTCTAAACGCGACGGCGAAGGGAGGTTCCCGATGAATTCGAGTGCTTTGAAGGTCCTGTTCGCAGTGTGCGCCTTGGCGTTGCTCGGACCCGCGGGGCAGGCGCCGCCTCCGATCACCCTCGTGCCCGTCGCCGGGCCTGTTTACATGGTCGAGGGCGGCGGAGGCAACATCGGCGTCGTGGCCGACGACGCGGGACTGTTCATGATCGACGCCATGTTCGAGGGCACGGCCGGAGCGGTCCGGGAGGCCGTCAAGTCCCTGCCGGGCGGCGGCCGGGTACGGGTCCTGGTCGATACGCACTGGCATTCCGACCATACGGACGGCAACAAGGCCTTCGGGCCGGGAGCGGCGATCATCGCCCACGAGAACGTCCGGGCCCTTCTGGCCAGGGACCAGACGCTCATGGGCGGAGTCACCAAGGCCCTGCCGGCGACGGCGCTGCCCGATATCACGTTTGCGGATAAGGTCACAGCCTATGCGGGAGGCCAGGAGATCCGGCTGGTCCACTTCCCGCACGCCCACACCGACGGGGACACCGTGGCCTTCTTCGACGGGCTCAAGGTCGTGCACATGGGCGACATGTTCTTCAACGGCATGTTCCCCTTCCTCGACGTGGCCAACGGCGGCGACATCGAGAGCTGGGTGCGCGACCTGGATACGATCCTGGCCGGCCTGCCGGCCGGCGTCAAGATCATCCCCGGGCACGGCCCGCTCGGAGGGGCGGCCGAGCTCAAGGCCTTCCGGAATATGCTGGCGGAATCGGCCGACTTCGTCCGCGGGATGATGAAGGCGGGCAAGACGCTCGACGAGATCAAGGCCGCGGCGGTGCCGGCGAGCCTGGAGCCGTGGGCCAAAGGATTCATGAACGCTCCCCGATGGCTGGAGCTGGTCTACCGCAGCCTCGGGAAGAAGTGATAAGCCCGACCCCGATCCGAAACGGATTCTGAACGCTGCGGCCTTTGACCAGACGGCTTGGGTCGCCTATAATCGTGGCGGGGGGAAACAATCCGATGAAAATGGCGTCGAAGCTCCTATCGGGGCTCTTTTTCGCGGCCGCCCTTTCCTCCGCCCTCTGGGCAGGGCCTCCTTTCTTCACGGATGATCCTGTTCCCCTCAACCTCCGCAATTGGGAGCTCTACCTCGCCTCCCAGCACTTCTTCACCCGCAATGATGTTTCGGGCACTCTCCCGCATATCGAGGTCAATTATGGGGCTGTCACGAACGTCATGCTCCACCTGATCATGCCGATGGCCTATGCCAAGCCGAGAGGGCTCCCCTTCCAGTACGGCCCCGGCGACGTCGAATTCGGGGTCAAGGTCAGGTTCGTCGGTGAAACCCGCTCGAGACCTCAGATCGGGACATTCCCGCACATCGAGGTGCCCGCCGGAAGCCCGGCCCGCGGTCTGGGGAGCGGACATGTTCAGATATTCCTGCCTGTCTGGCTCCAAAAGAGCTGGGGGCCGTGGACGACCTACGGCGGCGGCGGTTACTGGATCAATCCGGGTCCGGGGAACAAGAGCTATTGGGTGGTGGGCTGGGAGGCCCAGCGCGATCTTTCCAAACGGATCACGCTCGGCGCGGAAATCACCGCCAATTCGTCCAAAGCCCCGGGAGAGACCGGGGAGACCGGCTTCAACCTTGGCGCCCTTCTGTCCGTCGGGAAGGGACAGATCTTCATGGTCTCCGCCGGCCGGGACTTGCACGGCCCGAGCCATTTTTATGCCTACGCCGCCTATTACTGGACCTGGGGACCGCGCGGTTAGCGCGGCGTCCTACCCGGCGCGCGGCGGCCGCTTTCTGGCCAGAAGGAACACCGGCCGGGCCGCCAGCTGGAGGACTACGGAGAAGACGATGACCGCCGGCACCGACCGGTCATAGAGAAAACCCATGACGGCGCTGCCTGCGAACCAGGCGATGCCGAAGCCGGTGTCGAACAGACCGAACGCCGTGCCGCGTTTCTCCGAGGGGACGATGTCCGAGAGAACGGCCTTGAGCAGCGAATCCTGGACACCCATCCCGATCCCCCATAGCACCGGGCGGGGCCTCCGGCCCCTCCATGATCCTTTTCAGGATCACGTTCCATGTCGGAGTCGTGAGGAAGCTTTCTTCCGCATTTTCGACCATGCGGATGAATTTGGTCATCGGTGCGGCAAAGGTGAGGGTCCCGGCGGGGACGTGGGGCCGAGCTGAAGGGTCGAACATCCCGATCACGCCTCTCGGATCGGGCTTGTCCTTTTCCAGATAGGGATAAAGAACGGTGGACCCGCATCCCGCCCCGAAAGGCGTGAAGACCCCGCTCTCGTCCGCCGTATCGAAGCTGGCCAAGGTAAAGAGGCCCGAGAGGACATCGGGTCGGGCAAAAAACACGACCACGTCGGGATCGTCCTTCGCATCCAGCTGATCCCAGCGCTTGAACACGATATATTTCTTGGGGGCTCTGAATCTGGGGGCTTTGGCCAAGAATTCGCGGACCAGCTCGGGGGACTTCTTATAGCGCTCCCCTTCCATCTTTCCGGGGATGCCGCAGGAGAGAAAGTATTCGAAGTTCGGCATCAACGTCTCGGAGAACCCCGTATAGCGCCGGCCGCCGGCACACGCGATGGCCCCGCTCCCGAAGCGTGTCGGCGTTCCGTCGCGAACCCTGGCCAAGTTGGCGATGAGGCAGCGGTCCGCCTGGGGTGGAGGGCCGGAGACATCCTGTTCATCCGTGTAGAAGAAGGCGAGGGGCAGCTCCGCCCCGTCGAAATGCGTCTTCCAGAGTCTCTGAAATTCCTCTTTGAATCCGCGCTGCATTTTTGCCCCTCAAGCTTTGCCGTAGAGAAGGTCCTCCATGCGGCTGAAGCCCTGATTCACGACGTGCCGGATCCAGCGGATGGTGCCCAGCTTGGCCGAATACTCCATGATCAGCCCGCCGGCGTCCATCGCCGCCAGCCGGGCCCGGGAGATCTCCTCGGGATCGGTCTGGTCAAAGTAATAATCGTATTCGAGGATGCATCGTTTCCCGCCGTCGAGGGGCGTGATGAAGCCCAGATCGTTCGCAAGCCCGTGGCGGTCGGCGATCCGCTTGAACCCCTCGGACATCGCGGTGATCAACTCCCGTTCGAGGGGCATGTAGATGATGTTCACGGCGAACTGCTTGTCCCGTCCCATCCTCGAGCTCAGGATCCTGAACATGTTCAGCCAGACCAGGTCCGTCATCTCCGGCCGGCTGAAAACCTCCTCGAAGAACGGACGGAGGTCCGGATCGACCGCCGCGGCCAGGCTCGCGGCCGACGGCGCCACGGCCGCCTCCACGATCTCCGCGAAGCCCTTGATCCGGAGGTAAGAGAACGGCTCGACGGCGGAAAGCTGGCCCAGAAGATCCGGCCACCCGGCCGATCGGAGGGAAGTCAGGCCCAGGCTGAGGGCCTTGAAGAGCCGCTGATCGAAGACCGGGTGCCCCATGGCCAGGACGCTCTGGATGGCATAGCGATCGCCGATCACCAGGACCAGATGGGCGATGCCCAGCTTCTTCTCGAAGACGTCCCGGACCTCCGCGGCCAGCTTCTTCGTCGGGGCCAGGAAGGACGACATGTACCCGCCCCCGAGGATTCCGATGGCCAGGCCGATGCGCCGGACGGCGCATTCCCTGGAAAAGTCGAGGGCCTTTTCCAGCGAATCGAAGGGAACGAGGACCCCCGACTCATCCCCGGTCACGGGATGGAGCTTCATGCTCACGGCCGTGCAGATTCCGGGGGCCTCCTGGTCGGCCTGCTTGAAGGCGAACACGTTGGGGGCGTTCTTGTCGCTGAGCGAGAAGAACGAGCCGTCCCTGGCCACGAACTCGGCGTCGACGCAATTGTCCGCGGCCGTCCCGTACGCGGTCAGGAAAGTCGAAAAGATCCCCGAGCAGATCATGTTGGAGCACACCAGGGCCGCCGGTTCGGCGACGTTGACGCGGTAGCCGCGCCGGGCCGCCTCGCGTTGGAGGTCGAAGGCCGGAACGCCGCCGCCCACCTTGACCGCCCAGTTCTTTTCATCGAAGGCGATGTCCTTCATCCGGTTCAGGTCGATGACGGCCCCCTCGGAGAGGCTGAGGCCGGCATTCTGAGAACCGTTGCCGCGGACCACCCAGGGGACGCGGTGGGCCTTGAAGAGCTTCAGGAGCGCCGATATCTCCTCCCTGGTCCTGGGCAGAACGACATAGGCCGGCATCTTGGCGACCGTCAGGGGGCCGGGGTCATGGGAATACGTGACGGTGACGGCCTGGTCGTTCGTCGCCCATTCTTCGCCGACGATCCGCCGGATATCGCGGAGCAGCGGATCCTCCGGAGCTTTGAGGACCGTCCCTCCCCGCTGCACGTGGGCGGCGACGAGGTCCTTGAGCGCGGCCATGACGCGGGAGGGCCGCAGCTCGGTGACAAAGTAACACTGGTAATCGCACTTGCCGCAGAGGTCGCAGCTTGCGGCGATGTCGAGGCACTTTTCCGTGATCGGGATCTTGTTCTCCGCCAGGGCGGCATAGAGGTCCATCCGCCCCTCCGGATAGTAGCTGACATAGTGCTTTTCCAGCCCCGAGGCGCAGACGCCGCTCCCCAGGAAATCGATCTTGCACATCGCGTAGTGCCGGCAATTCTTGGCGGTCTTCAGGACGTCATCCATATTCTTTCTCCAGCTGCTTCGGATCGGTGTCTGCTCCGGACGGCCGTCTTTTGATGGCACAGCCCATGTACATGACCGCCGTGATGCGGCTTTCGACCATCCGGACCTTGGCGGCGAGTTCGGCGTAGGTCCATTCGCCCCTGGCCCTCTTGCGCAGATAGCCGAGGAGCCGGGGGATGGGAATGTCGGGAATAAGGCCCCGGTGTTCTTTCCACTCCAGGCCGTTTTGCCGGAGCAGCGATTTCATTTCGCCGGGCTTGATGAACATCCTCCAGACATGGAGGTTCGGGGGCATGAAGGCCCACGGCTTCCAGACCTGGCTGATCTTGATCGCGGCCAGCCGGCTCAGCCAGGTCCGGTTGAAGGTATCGTAGCAGAACACGCCTCCCGGCTTCAGGACCCGGGAGATCTCGGAAACGACCCTCGGCAGGTCGCGCACATGCTCCAGCACGTCACAGCAGAAGACGACGCCGAAGGACTCCTCTTCGAAGGGGAGAGATTCACCCGTGCCCGTCCGGTACTGGATATTCAAGCCGTTCTCATGCGCGTGGGTGGCTGCCGCCTGGACGGACCGCGCGGAAGGATCGACGCCGGTCGTATCGAAGCCCATCCGGGCGATCTCTTCGGCCAGGAATCCCCCGCCGCAGCCGACGTCCAGTGCGGCCGTGGCTTTGGGATCGATCCTGGCTTCCTCGACGAGCTTCCTTTTCGCGTAGGCCACCCGAACGGGATTGAGGAAAACCTTCATCTGATAGAATGCGGAATCGGGCTGCCACCACTCATCGCCCTGAGCGCTGTAAACCGCGTTGTCCAGGCGGTCATATATCGATTGCGAGATTTTTCGCATGCCTTATGCTATCGGGATACTAACTTAGCAGGATTTGGGGAATTATGCCAAGGAGCTGCTCGAAATCCGGGATGATCGCGGCCCCAAAGGCCTTCATTGAAGGAACTCCATAACGATGCTAAGATTGGCCCATCATGGTCCATGTCGCCGTGGCTCCACCGAAAACGCTCAGCGCGGACCTGATCGAGAGGGTGGCCTTCCTCGTCGGCAAAGAGATCGTCGACACGCGTCTCCTGCTCGCCGGAGGGATTCCCAGGATCATCGTCTCTCCCCCCGACGCCGAGACGGCGGACTCGATCGCTCGGAGGCTGAGGGAGGCCGGACTCGTGGCCTTTATCTGCAAGGATACCGAGCTTCGAAACCGCCCGGCCGGCTTCAGAGCGCACACGGCGAGATCCGGAGAAGGAGAAGTGATATTCGGGGACAGGCAAGGCGGCGAGATCAGGGTTGAAGCCGGCGACGCATTCCTGATCATGAGGGGGAGGATGCGGAGCATCACGCAGGCAAAGACCTCGACCACCAAGATGAAGCTCAACGTGCCGGCTACGGTGCTGACAGGCGGCTTCCCGGTCATGCGGCGGGTCACCACAAAGGGCACCGCCGAGTCGTTCCGATCCGAAGACTTTGTCAGGATCTACGATAGAAGATCCTCTGATCCGCGCGCGGAGATGCTCCAGAACCACCTTGATTACGGCTTCCTGGGCGCCGAGCGGACCCCGTCCGCTCCGGCGAACTTCGACGTCGCCGTCACCAAGCTTCGGGAGTGGTTCCCGCTGGCGATCTTCGATGAGCGGCTGACCGGGCACTTCAAGACCGATGTGCCCGTCGCTGAACCCCGGGAAGCGCTCGAGATCAGCTGCAAATTGATCTACTTATTCCATTTGGCCACGGAACGGCGGGAACGCCCGTGATCGTCCGGCCGGGCCAAATGCGCGCCAGATCCCCGGCGACTATCCCTAGTCGAATCTTTTGATATAGATCAGTTTGTCATCACCCTTATCGTAATAATCGCGGATCGTCGCCTCAAGGGCAAACTCGGCGCGATCATAAAAAGCCCTTGTGGGAGCATACTTCTCGCGTCCCGAGGTCTCGGCAATCAGCATTGTGCATCCCATCTTCCTGGCCTGACGGTAGGTCTCATCCAGGAGTTTTTTTCCGATGCCTTGGCCCCTGAAATCACGATGTGTGGCGATCCAGTAAAGATCGAAGCACGATTTCGTCATTTCGACATGGCCGAAACACGAATAGGCGACGGTCACATCGTCGACCTCGGCAAAAACGAAATGATAGCCCGACGATTCGCCTTCCGCAAGACGCTCCTCGACCAGTTCGACGGCCACATCGGTCTCAAAATCATAAAAGAACCCGGAAGACTCGACGATCTCCCTGATCCTTTTGACATCGTTCTTTACGGGAGTTGTTCTGAATTTCAGTTTCATCTCGGCCTTCTTTCGAATCTACAGGATTCCTTCGATCAAATGAAATCGGGGCGCTTCGAAATTCATCGGCTTCAGTTGTTCTTTCCCCGTTCGGCCTGGAGGTTCGCCTCGAGGTCTTCCGGGTGCGCCCGGCAATGGTATTCGATCTTGCTCGCCGAACGGTGCGCCTGGAAATAGGGCCAACCCAGACTCATCAGATGACGCTCGTGGAGTTCGTGGAGGAGGACGAACTTGCGCTCGTCCGAGGCCAGGTCGTCGTCCAGCCAGACTTCGTTCTTCGGAATGAAGCGGTAGACCTTGTCGTGACCGCCCTCGGTGAAGTCGATAAAGTAAATGCTCCGGACGAGCTCCCCCTTGACGACCCAGACCTTGACCGTCCCGCTGTACTTCTTGAGCAGGGTCTTGTGGATGTCCTCGATGACATGCTCGCGGTTCAGGGATAGGATGTCTTCCACCTGCTGGCTCCGGAGGCGCTCATTCCGTTCGAGGGCGTCGGCCTTGACCAGGGCCTTATCGTAACCCATCCCGCCGGCCATCAGCCGATGCTCGACGAGCAGGTGGTCGATGAAAAACTGCTGCTCGCCGGGTCCATGCTCCTGGTCGATCCAGAACTCGTTGCGGGGGATGAACCGGAACCGGAAGTGTTGGCCGAAATTGGTGAACTCCTCGTCGATCGCCTTCCGGATGTACTGGCCGTTCACGATCCAAACCGAAATCTTCCCGATCTGATCGAGCTTCTTGACGTAAGGTTTTTTCATGCTCCCTTTCCCCAAGAGAATCTCCGCCTTTCCTTTTTATATAGCCGGGCAGTCCCTGAATGTCAACCGCGGGACTTCATCCCTTAAGAAAGGTCCAGTCCCTCTGAGGCTCCGACATTCTTAGTGGCAGGGCTCCGCCTAGCCCACGGAAATCCACTTAATCCATTCATATTCAGTGAGTTAAATGACGTGCCCCTGGCCTGATTCGGACAGGCGACAAACGGATTAGGAACCCGCCCAGCCCATTCCTCATTGATTCTATGCCAGATGCATTTAGTACGGTAAATCCAAAACGGAAAACGGCTCAGGTCGCCCGGGGGCAAAATCAATCACAAAAGCCCGGGGGGCTTATGTCGGCAACTCTGTCTTATTATAAAGGACTCGGGGAAGGTTCAAATCGCCCCGGCGATACGAAATCGACATTGACATCTTTCGGCTTGAGTTGATACCAATCTCCGGTTACCGCATCCACGACGACGGGGATAAGTCCGCCCAACACATCCAGAACGATCCATTGGATACCGATCTTATTGTTCAACTTCATTGTTTTTGTCTGACCCTCAAATTTAAAATCGATGACATAGGTTCTCTTTGAGGTCAATTCAAAATTGATGGGGGTCTTGCCCATCAATTTTCCATCGATATACACTTCCGCACCGGCTGGGTTGGAGCCGAACTTAACAGGGCTTTTTGTGCCTTTGAAGATCGTCGCGCAGGAAGTCACCAACATGACAACCAAAAGCGCCAACGCATACTTGGTAAAACGCATAACGCCTCCTCATTTTGAGCTCCCAAATCAACGGCCATTCTGTAATAAGTCGGGAGAAGATGTCAAACGATTATTGTTGGAGGCCCCCTGGGGCGGCTGACTCATCTGCGGATACGGGGGATGGATGAATTGACTCCCCCTCTCGCCTGGGGTATACCCTTCGTTGGCCGAACCCCGGAGGAGCGAACATGGACACCCCATCGCACAGAGCCATCGCCTGCGTCAAGGTCCTCTTCATTGTCTTCGTTCTTGCTCTAACGCCGGCTCCCGGCCCGGCCCAAGCGCGATCCGCCGCTCCGTCCATATCCATTACGGTCTCAATGGACAGGCCGGCGTCTCATTACTACCATGTCGTCATCCGCGCGGACGGACTCGGAGGCGGGGCGCAGGATTTCAAGATGCCCGTCTGGACGCCCGGCTATTATCGGATCATGGACTACGCCAAATTCGTCAAGGACTTCGGCGCCGAGGACGGGGACGGGCGGGAGCTCCCCGTCGAAAAGACGGCCAAGAACACCTGGCGCGTTCGGGCCAGCAAGGCGCCGTCCATTGTCGTGAGCTATGACGTCTACGCCTTCACCCGCTTCGTCGCCGACAGCTATCTTAGTGATGACGGCGGATTCATCACGCCGGCCGGGGTTTTCATGCACATCGCCGGCCGCTTGAAGGACCCGGTGAGGCTCACGGTCCAATCCCCTCCCGACTGGAAGCAGGTCTCGACGGGCCTCGATCCCGTCCCCGGCCGTCCCAACACCTTCACCGCGCCCGATTTCGACACCCTTTACGACTGCCCGGTCCTCATAGGCAATCAGGAGATCCTGACCTTCGAGGCCGCCGGACACCCCCATGCCGTGGCGGCCTACGACCTCGGCTCGATCGACCGGGCGAAGTTCACGGGCGACCTCAAAAAGATCGTCGAGGCCGCGGCGGCTCTCATGGGCGAGCTCCCCTACCGCCACTACTCCTTCCTCATCATCGGCCCCGGCGGCGGCGGGCTTGAGCACCTGAACTCGACGGCCGTCACCCTCAATCCGGGTTCCCTTGAGACCCCCAAGGGCTACCAGGGTTGGCTGAGCTTCATCGCCCACGAGTACTTCCATCTCTTCAACGTCAAGTCGATCCGGCCCGTCGCCCTCGGCCCTTTCGACTACGACCGCGAGAATTATACGAACATGCTCTGGTTCTCCGAGGGGGGCACTGTCTATTACGAATTCGTGCTCCTGAACCGGGCCGGACTGATGGCCCGCGACGAGGTCCTCGAGCGGCTCGGTTCGACCATCGCCAACTACGAGAACGCCCCCGGACGTCTCCACCAATCGGCGACCCTCTCGAGCTTCGACACCTGGACGGGCTTTTTCGGTCGCAGCGAGCACGCGGCCAACACAACGATTTCTTACTACGACATCGGCTGCGGCTTGGGGCTTCTGCTCGACCTCAAGATCCGCGACGCCTCCAAGGGACGCTCTTCCCTCGACGACGTCATGCGGACGCTCTATCGGACCTTCTACAAGGACAAGAAGCGCGGTTTCACCGACCGCGAGTTCCGCGACGTCTGCGAGCGGACGGCCGGCGTTTCTCTGGACGAGATCTTCGACGTTTACGCCCCGACGATCGAGAAATGGGACTACGCCAGGTACCTGGGCTATGCCGGCCTCGGGATCGACGTCGAACCGCGCCCCGCATCCTCCCCTTGGTTCGGCGCTTCGACCCAGGGCCAGAACGAGAGCATCGTCATTTCGACCATCGAGCCGGGCTCCCCCGCCTCGCTCGCCGGCCTTAGCGCCCAGGACGAGATCCTGGCCATCGGCGGAACGCGCGTCGTCCAGCGTTCGTTCTCGGAAACGCTCAACGCCCACAAGCCGGGGGATAAGGTCAAGGTCCTTTACTCGAGGCGCGGAAGCGTCCGCGAGACCGAGCTGGTGTTTGGGACCAAGACCGAGCGAACTTTCAAGATCAGGCCGCTGCCAAATCCGACCGTTCCGCAGAAAGCCCTTCTCGGCGCCTGGCTTAAATAGAAACGAAGTGCCCCAGCGGGGCACTAGGTCTTGGATAAACCCAGGGGTTTGTAGATAACCGCGACCAGGATCCCCGCGACGAGCATCTCCAGCAGACCGTACAGCATCCATCGGAGGATGATGATATACGGGATCGGCAGCAGCACCCACATGGACACGCTCATTGGCGCACTGACGAACAGCCAAATGATAATCCCGTAGCGAACACCCTCGGCAATGCCCTTGCCTTCGCGGCCCTTGACGAAAATGTAGGTGAACAGCAGCGCCACGAGCACTCCGACGACGTACATCACCCACATCCTGGACCTCATGTTCGGCCGCCAAAGGCTCTTCAGCGATTCGTTGGCGCCCTTCATGAAGACTTCATTGATGATGAAGTCCATGGCTTGGACGACCACATAGGTCACAAAGCTGGCCGCAAGAAAGCGTTTCCAGTTCATCCTCTCCTCCTCTAAGAATCGGGATTCTCAGTACTCAGGATTCGAACCTCCGACCTTTGGATCCGAAAAGGGTCCGGTTGAGACCCGGGCCGTCAGGCCCTTGCATCCCAGGCAGAACAGTGCTCCGGCCGACGGCCGGGGGTTCGAACCAGGTCCGGTCGCTGACTCCCATCTTGCGGCCGATTGTTTACTTATGATGTTTGACCCAGTTCGCAGCCACTTCTTTAGATTCGTGTATGGGATAGATGGTCATCGTCAGCTCTGGCATGTAGAAGTTGGTATAATTCATGAGCACACTGGGGTCATCGGCTTCGAAGATAGTGAACCCCTTGGCTTGGCCACCGATGTGGCAGGGTCCGTACAGTGTCTTCAAGCCAACGTCCTCTCTCTTGCTGAATTTTTGGATGACCTTTCCCGCGTCCTCAGGCTTCATTTCCCAGAAAGAAATGAATTTCATGACTCACCCCCTCGTTCTCAGAGATTTCGAGCCCCCCATAATCGCAATCTGCCTAGGGAGCCTGATAATAACCAGGATCTTTGCCTTATTTATAGATAGGTCCACATATGTCCGTTGTCAAGTCGCATAGAGCTCCCAAAATTCGCTGACCTGGGCCCAAATGTCTGCTGCCGGCGTAAATGACTTGAGGCGTGGGGTGAAAAAGGTGGCGAGCCTGAGAGGATTCGAAGCTCCGACCGCGGTCCCGGACGCCTTGACATCATGGCCACCCGCTCCTATATATAAGATAAGAATCGAAGGTCTGTCCGGAGAAGAAAGATGAGGAAAACATTGATCCTGGCCGTTTTCTGCCTTGTCGCGGCTTCCGCCTGCGCAGGCCATGCGGTCCCGCCCCCCTCGGCCTCAGCTTCGGGAGGCCGCTCCTTCGATCTCGCCCTTGAGCGGGGTATTTCTTTCTTGGCTCAGGGCGAGTATGGAAGGGCCGTGACCGAGTTCCGAGCCGCCGTGGAGGTCAAGCCCGATTCGGCCAAGGCCCACAACTATCTGGGGCTCTGCTATTTCCACCAAAAGGATTATGATCAGGCCCGGGAGCAATTCGAAAAGGCGATGGCCGTGGACGCATCGTTCGCCACGGCGTACAACAACCTGGCCGGCGTCTACTCCATCAAGGCTGATTACGCCAGGGCCGAGGAACTTTATAAAAGAGCTCTAGCGCTCTCCCCGGACCTGATCTCCGCCAATTACAGCCTGGGGATCCTGCTTTTCAACCTCGGGCACATCGAAGAAGGGATTCGATATCTTTCCCGGGGGATCGCCCTCGACCCGAATTACCTGGAAAACCACAAAGAGCTGGTCACCACGTTTCCCTCTTCGTCCTTTGACATGAAAGAGACGTACTTCGCCTATGCCAAGGCCTATGCTGCCGCAGGCAACATCGATAAGACCGTGGACTATCTGGTCAGGGCCCGAGAGGCCGGCTTCTCGGAATGGTCGAGGATCCTCCGGGATGCGGAATTCGAGAAGATCCGTGACGATCCGAGGATTAAGATCTTCCTCAAAGATCAAAGGCCCTGAAGGAGTCCTATTCCCCACTCCTCTGGACATATGGGGAAAACCCGATTTCCAGGGGAGAAGGGCTTGTCTTCCTTTGAGCACCTTTAGTCAGAAAAATGAAGTGCCCCTGGCCTGACTCGAACAGGCGACAAACGGATTAGGAATCCGCTGCTCTATCCATACTGAGCTACAGGGGCACTCAGAGGAATTGCGCTTACTATAGCGAAAACCCGGCGGGGTTTCAATCCAGGAGGGCCGGCCCTCCGCCGGGGACGGCTCCCTCGAGACATGCTCCTCTTACCGCTTGAACATGTGGACGAGCTTTTTCAGGTATTCGAGGATGGACTTCTTGTTCGTGCTGCCTTCCAGGTCCTTCGAGGAGAGCTCTTTGATCTTGCGGAGCATCTCGAGATTCGTCTTGTTCCGGCCGCTGACGATCTCGGCGACCGCATCGGCAAGGGCGGGGTTCCTCGCGAGCGACCCGGCGAAGGCTTCGGCCCCGACTTCGAGGAGCTCGGCATCCTCGCGGACGACGACCGTCGCGGTCCGCGGGATCCCCGTGAACAGGGACATCTCGCCGACGATCCCTCCGGGCCCGATCTCGAAGTCCGTCGTGTACTTTTTCCCATCCTCCTCGTAGATGATCTCGCCCCGGACCTTTCCCCTTGCGACGAGGTAGCAGTTCTCCCCCCGGTCCCCCTGGCGGAACAGGACCTCGTTCGCGGCGAACGTCACCCGGCGCGCCCGCGACGCCAGGTCCCGGATCTCCTCGTCCGAGAGGATCATCCCCCCGGCCTTCTCCCCTTCCTGGACGCGGAGGAAGGAAGATCGCGCCAGATCCCGGCTGTTTCTTTCCTGATCGGCGGCGGCCGCCGCTGCCCGGCCTTCCGGCTTGACGGCGCCCAGCACCTGCCGGACCTTGCTCTCGAGCTGGAAAGGAGCCTCGATGCCCCGCCTCTGGAATTTGTACCAGACGAGCCGGGCGATCTCCGCGATGATGTCGTCCTTGCGGGAATAGTCGACGATGTGGACCTTCAGGACATAGGACATCCCGAAGTCGTTGTAGCCCGCGACGCGGGCCTTGGGCGGCGGCTCAAGGACGACATCCGGGACCTCCCGGGCGGCCTCGTCCAGCGCCTCCAGCACGGCCGCCGGCGGAGCGTCGGATCCGACCTTGACCGCGAGGACGACCTCCACCAGGTTGTCGGGCAGGGAATAATTCGTGATCATCCGTGACGCCACTTCGCTGTTGGGGAAGATGATGATGTTCCTGGCCGCGTCGATGATCCGGGTCTCCCGCCAGTTCGTGTCGACGACGACGCCTTCCGTGTCGCCGACCCTGATCCAATCGCCCCGGCTGAAGGACTTGGTATAGTGCAGGGACATCCCGGCCAGGATGTTGCTGAGCACCCCCTGGAGGGCCAGGCCGATGACCGCGGTCAGGATGGCCGAGCCGGCCAGCAACGGCTTGATGTCGATCCTGAGGAAGCGGTCGAGCACGGCGAAAACGACGGCCAGGTAGATGACGAGCAGGATGAAGCCGTGGAGAACGCGGGGCAGCGGAAAGGGACGTCCCTTCTTCGCGTAGAAGAGCTGGAGCAGGGCGTCCATCAGCCGGACGAGGAAAAAGATGACGGCGAAGATGAACACCGCGTCCAGGATCTCGAAGTACCGCGGGCTCAGCGAAAGCGTTTCCCGGAAGGCCGGCCATTTCACGATCAGGGATGCCGCCAGAAGACCCAGCGGAAAGGACAGGCGCGCGACGGCATTCTCCCAGGGCGTCCGTCTCGATACGGGGCGCCGGACGAACGCCCGGCGCAGGAGGGCCTGGATGAACCCGGCCGCGGCCAGGAAGATCAGAGTGAAAAGGATCTCGACGTAGAGCCTCAGCTCCGGAGACATGTTTTTCGCCATCGGATCATCCTTTCGAAATCGAACGCCGGGCGGCGACCGCGCTATTCATGCCGAAATGTCCCAAGTCGAGCCTTGACGCGCCGCGTCGGTCCGGGGGAAATTCCGCCGGGCTGACGCCAGGAGCCGGTCCACCATCTCGTCGGTGTGATCGGGGCTGTGGTGCGACAGGATGAGGCCGCCGACGCGGGCCCCGGCCGCGAGCTCCGTCCCCGCGAGCCAGGTCGAATGTCCCCAGCCCTTCTTTCCCGCCGCGTACTCCTCGGGCGTGAACATCGCGTCGTAAACGAGGCGCGTCGCCCCCGCGGCGAAAGCGGCCAACCGACCGTCGATCCCCTTTTCCGGATGCTCGGTGTCCGTCGCGGAGACGAGGCTCGTCCCGC
Organism: Candidatus Aminicenantales bacterium; assembly: GCA_049696855.1. Lineage (GTDB taxonomy): Bacteria > Acidobacteriota > Aminicenantia > Aminicenantales > Saccharicenantaceae > RBG-16-66-30. The sequence continues at coordinate 4,837 of JBAVUQ010000162.1, read as the reverse complement.
CCCGCTCGAACCGGTAGGCGACGCTTCCCTGCGGGTGGACGAGAGGGCAGGACGAGATCCCGACGCCGCCGATGACCAGTCCCGGCTCGAATTCCAGGAAGACTTTCGTCGAGGGAGTTTCGTCCAGCCCGAGCGGGAAGTATCTGCCGGCCATCAAACCGGCCAGGTGCTTCCGTGTCTCCCCGGGCGCGGCCGGCGCGTGGATAAAAACCGTCGCTTGGGGCGAATAGAGCGGCCGGAAGAAAGGGAAGCCGATGACATGGTCGAGGTGGAAATGGGTCAGGAGGAGATGGATCCGGACCGGGCCGTTCCCGGCCGCTTCGCCCTCGGCCATGATGCGCTCGCCGAGGTCCCTGATCCCGGTCCCCGAATCGACGACGATGTACTCCCCGGCCGCGGTCCGCAGCGACAGGCAGCAGGTGTGGCCGCCGTAGCGGACGGTGTCTTTCCGCGGCGACGGGAATGTCCCCCTCGCGCCCCAGATCGTGACTTCCATGGCGTGTTTCCGGCCCCCTATTTTTCCTTCATTTCGTAGACGCCGTCCCAGTCGCCGGGAGGCGGCGAGGCCGCGAACGACCGGCAACGGCCGGCATAGACCTCCGCGACCGGATCGCCCACGAGGGCCTCGAACAACGGCCGGGCGCTCGCCCACTGCCCGGCCCGATAGGCTTCGAGGGCGGCATGGAAGCGGCTGATCCGCTCGATCCCGTCCGCGGCGACGTCATCTTTCTCACCGATGAGCTCGAAGATGCGGATGGGTCGCCTCTTGCCGACGACACGGATCATGTCCGCTTCCCTCGTCACGATCTCGTCCCGGACCCGGGACGCCGTCTCCTCGCTGACGAGCGTGAATATCCTGTACGCCTTGCAGGCGCCTTCGAGCCTCGAGGCCAGGTTCATCGTGTCGCCCATGGCCGTGTAATCGAACCGCCTCTCCGAGCCCATGTTGCCCACGACGGCGGGCCCGGAGCTGAGGCCGATCCTCATCCTGACTTCGTGGCCCGACCTGCGCTTGAATTCCTCTCGGAGCTCGGCCAGCCGCTTTTGGCATCTGAGGGCCGCGCGGCAGGCCCGGAGGGCGTGGTCGGGCTGGTCGAGTGGGGAGTTCCAGAAGGCGATGATCGCGTCGCCTTCGTACTTGTCCAGCGTCCCGCCCAGGCCCAGGATGATGTCCGTCATCTCCGAGAGGTAGGCATTCAGGAGGCCGACGAGGGCCTCCGGCGAAAGTCCCTCGGAGATGGAGGTGAAGCCCGCGAGGTCGGAGAAGAAGGCCGTGATTTCCCGGCGCTCGCCGCCGAGCTTGAGAAGGCCGGGATTTTCGAGGACCCGGTCGATGACGTCGGGGCTCAGGTAGAAGCGGAAGACGCTCTTGATGAACCGGCGCTGGCGGCCCTCGACGCCGTAATTGAGGAGCGAAGCCGCGATGAAGCCGGCCAGGACGGCGAAGAGAGGCGCCGCGAAGGCGAGCCAGACGCCGGCCCGGAAAGTCAGCCAGGCGGCCGAGGCGGGCAGGGCCAGCACAAAAAGGAGGAGGACCGCCAGGTGCCAGATCTTCTTCAGGAGCGTCGTCCCCAGGCCGGCGAGAAGCGAGAGCGCCAGGATCCAGCCGGCGGTGACCGCAGCCGGGACGGGCCGGACATGATCTCCATGGACGAGATTGTCGACGGTCGTGGCCAGGATCTCCATGCCCGGATAGATCCCTCCGAACGGCGTCGGCCGCAGGTCGTAAAGCCCGGGCGCCGTCGTCCCGACGATCACGGTCTTGCCGGCGAATTCGCCGGGCTCGATCTGCGGAGCCGTCCCCTCCTCGATCTGGGCCTGCGAGTTGATCACGGCGGCGATCGAATAGGTCTTGTAGGTCCCTGCCGGCCCATGGAAGCGGAGGATCATCCGGCCCGAGCGGTCGAGCGGGATTCGGCCGAGGTCGAGCGGCGCCCCGGCCTGTTCGGCCAGCGCGAGAGGCAGGCCCGGCAGAGTCAGGCCCTTGTAGGAGAATACGAGAGGGATGCGCCGATAGACGGAATCGCCGTCGGGAGCGAGCTGGACGTTCCCCATGCCCCGGACGCTTTCCATCAGATCCTGGAGCGGAAGCGTCACTGAATTGTAGGGCTGGACAGCCCGCGGCGGGACGGACCCTCCTGCGAGCGCGAAACGTCGCAGCGCGGCCGCCGCGGCGTCGTCTTCCTGCCGGATATCCTTGCTCAGGAAGAAAGGAAGGAAGACGGTTCCCGAGCGGGCGATGGCGGCGGCGAACGCGGCGTCGTCCTCGATCCCGAAGCCCGAGGGCTCGGTCAAGATGAGGTCGAAGAAGACCGCCTTCGCCCCGCCGGTCTTCAGGAAATCGAGGACGGCCGCGTAGATTTGCCGCGGCCAGGGCCAGGGCAGGCCCTGCTGCTTGTTGTAGGCGTCCAAGCTGGCCTGGTCGACCGCGAGAAGGACGATGTCCGCGGCGGCGCGGGACGGATCGGCGCCGAGCCGCAGCCGCGCGTCCCAGGACTTCCACTCGAGAGAGCGGAAGACGTCCAACCCCCAGAAGGCGGCCGTGACGGCGAACGCCGCCAGACCGATCGCGGCCCCGCGCAGGAGCTTGTTCCGCAGGAAGCGTCCGCCTTTGTCCTTCATGGTCCCGTCACCCCGGGCAAAGACCCGGGAGCCTCACTTCAGCCGCTTGACCTCGGCGGCGAACCGGGCGGTCCGGATATCGAGCTTCGCCGGCACGGAGGCGAGCGCCTCGATCTCGGCCTGGACCCTGGCCAATCGATCGGCGGGAGTCGGGTGCGTTTTGAACCAGCCGGCGACCGGGCCGGACGGCTTGTCCTGCTCCATGCTCTCCAGGAACGCGGCCAGGCCGGCGGGATTGTAGCCCGTCCGGGCGGTGAACTTGACGGAAAGTTCGTCGGCTTCGAACTCGTATTTCCGGTCATAGCCGCGGCCGATGAGGGTCTCGAGGACATCCCCGAGCGCGCCCTCGAAGAGGCCGGTGAGCTTCGTGAGTTCTTCCGAGTTGAGCTGGCTGGCCGCCGTGCTGCCGATGACCGCGAACGCATCGACGAGGCGCGATTTCTTGATGGACTGGAGCCCGTGGCGGGCCGCGACGTGCCCGATCTCGTGGGCGAGGATCGCGGCCAGGGTCTCTTCGTCCGCGCAGCGCCGGACGAGGCCCCTGGTGACGAAGACGAACCCGCCGGGGGCCGCCATGGCGTTGACCTCATCGGAATCGAGGACCGTGAAGTGGTAGCCGCCGTAGGTTTCGGGCCGGTCGGAACTATAAACGACGGCCATGCCCACGAGGTTCAGGTAATGCGTGAAAGCGGCATCGTCGACCGTGCTGTAACGGGAGAGGATCAGGGCGGACACGGCCCGGCCGATGTAGTACTCCTCCTCGTCCGTGATGTCGGCGAACGTCGAGCGCAGGGCTTGGCTCGTGCCGACGATGGCCGCCCGGTCCTTCTCGGAGATCTTGCCCTGGCCCGCCAGAATATCGGCGCCCTTCTGGACGGCGGAGCATCCCGAGAGGAGTGCCGTCGCCGCCATGGCCGCCAAACCGGTCACCGCGCGCAGCCGGGCGTTCATCGGCCGCCTCCGAACTCCCCGAGCTTGCCCCGCTTGAGGAACTCCTCGACATCGGACGGACGGATGCTGAACCTCTCCATCTTATCGACGCCGGCATAATCGGCCGCGGCGTTCTTGGCCCGATAGCTGTCCTCCACCCGCTTGTTGAACCCCTTGGCGGCCAAGGCGACCTCGCTCGTGGAGGCCTGGGTGCTCTGGGAGCCGCCCAAGGCCGTCAGGTCGAATTTCCGGGTGTCGATGGCGCTCGAGTGGACCCAACCCGTTACGCCGCTCTTGGTCTTGACCTGGAACCAGCCGTCCTTGGCCGCGAGCTTTTCGAGCGCGGTCCCGGCCGGGATCGTGGCCAGGGAGGCCGCATAGAACTTGGGATCCCGCCGGACGCTGGTCGATTTGATCTTGACCATGATCGTGTCGGCAAGAAGATAGACGAAGACGAGCAGGACCGCCAGGGCCAGGGCCCCGAGGCGAAAAGGTTTTTTCATGAAGGCCTCCACAGCGAGTCTGGGGTCATCATAGGGAGAAGAGGGAAACAATGTCAACCCACGGTCAGGCCCGGCGCGGCTTCTATCTCTGACACCTGGGGCAGAAATGGCTTGAGCGGCCGCCGATGCGCTTCACGCGGATCGGTCTGCCGCAGGAGACGCAGGGCTCTCCGGTCCGGCCGTAGACCCGGTGAGATTCCTGGAAGCTGCCCTCGTTGCCTTCGGCGTCGCGATAGTCCCGGAGGGTCGAGCCCTTCCCGGCGATGGCCAGCGAAAGGACGTTCTTCATGGACCTGTAAAGCCGCTCGACCGCAGCCGCCCTGAGCGATGATGCCGGCCTTTCCGGGTGGATGCGGGCTTCGAAGAGCATCTCGTCGGCGTAGATATTCCCGATGCCGGCGAGCCGCCTCTGGTCGAGGAGGACGCTCTTGATGCGGCCGCGATGCGCTTTGAGGATCGAGGCGAATTCCGGAAGCCCTATTTCGAGCGGTTCGGGGCCGAGGCAGGCGAGCTCCGCGCAGGCCGATTCGGGATCGCCGTCGAGGCAGAGCAGGAAGCCGAACTTCCTGACATCGCGGAAACGGAGCTCGTTCTTGCCGTCATCGAAGCGCATGATCAAGCGGGTATGCTTGTCGCGCGGGTCTGAGGCCGCGGCGAAAAGAAACTGGCCGGTCATCTTGAGGTGGAAGACGAGGGTCCGACCGCCTTCGCATGAGATCAGGAGCATCTTGCCGCGCCGGCGGACGCCGAGAATTCGGCTGCCGGTCAAGGCACCGAGTTGC
>JBAVUQ010000161.1:0-2265 GCA_049696855.1 Candidatus Aminicenantales bacterium | reverse complement strand
TCGGTCTCGACCATGCCCGGCGCGACCTCGGTCACCCGGATCGGCGTCCCGTTGAGGTCGAGGCGCATGCCGTTCGACAGCGCCTTGACGGCGAACTTGGTCGCGCAATACACGTTGCCGCCGGGATAGACCTCGCGCCCGGCGATGGAGCCGATGTTGATGACGTGGCCGCGGCCCCGCTCGATCATGCCCGGGAGGACGGCCCGGCTGACGTAGAGGAGGCCCTTGATGTTGGCGTCGATCATCTCATCCCAGTCGCTGACGAGGCCCAGGGGAAGCTTGTCCATGCCCCGGCTCAGCCCGGCGTTGTTGACCAGGACCTCGATCGCCCGCCATTCCGCCGGCAGGCCGGCGATGGCCTTGTCGACGGCGGGCTGGTCGCGCACATCGAGGCGGAAGGTGTGGACCGCAGCCTTGTGCTCGTGTTCGAGCGCCTTGGCCAGCTTTTCGATCCGCTCCATGCGGCGGGCGCACATCAGGATCCTTGCCCCGTGGGCGGCGAAGGCCTTGGCGGTGGACTCCCCGATCCCGGCGCTCGCGCCGGTAATGAAGACGATCTTATCTTTGAGGGATAGCATAAAATGACTCCTTGAAGGGGGGCCCCTTTCCCCGGGGCGCGAATTCAAGCATATGAACGCCCTCCTCCCAAGTCAAGCGCGCCCAACAGTGAATTCAGTTGTGCGTCACCGAAATTATCTGCTATAACTCGGCCATGGCTCCCTCGACCCTCAAGAAATGGATCGTCGCCGCCCGGCCCTGGTCGTTCCCGGCCTCGACGATGCCGGTTATCTTCGGCACGGCCCTGGCCGTCGTGATCGGAGGCGTCCGCTTCTCCCCGCTCCTTTTCCTCTGGGCCATCTCGACCATGGTGATCTATCACTCGGCCGCCAACATGCTCAGCGACGTCTACGATTTCCGCCACGGCCTCGACCGCGACGCGACGCCGGTCTCGGGGGCCATCGTCCGCGGCTGGCTCACGGATAAGCAAGTCTTCCGCGGCGCCGCGCTCCTTTTCGGTCTGGCCACGATCTCGGGCCTGCTCCTGGCCCGGATCGCCGGAAGATCACTTCTCATCGTCGGCGCTGTCGGACTGGCCGTGGGGGTCTTCTACACGCTGCTCAAGGCGCACGCCCTCGGCGACCTGGCCGTCTTCCTGGACTTCGGACTCCTCGGCGCCGCCGGCGCTTGGATCGTCCAGACCGGGTCGTTTTCCTGGCTGCCCGTCCTTTGGACCGTGCCGATGGCCATGCTCGTCAGCGCTATCCTCCACGCCAACAATTGGCGGGACGCCGCTTCGGACGGCGAGCGCCATGTGAATACGGTCGCCGGACTCCTGGGCGATAGAGGCTCGCTGGCCTATTATGGATGTCTCATCTTCGGTCCGTTCGTCATCGACCTCGCTTTCATCGCGGTTCCGCGGATCGTCCGCGGCCCGCTTCGGCCGATGCCTCTGACCTTTCTCCTGGTCCTGCTTGCTCTGCCGCATGCGCTCAAGCTCTGGGGCCGGGCGATCAGGCGCGCCTCCCCCCGCCGGCCGATGGATTTCATCATCCTCGACGGGGCGACGGCCAGCCACAACCTCGTCTTCGGCCTGCTCAGCACGGCGGCCGTTATCCTCGAGGGGTTCCTGAAGTGGGGCTGAGCGGCGGACGGGCGCGGCCTGATCACCGCCTCGTCGGGGCAGCGGGGGCGCTCGCGGCCCTTCTCTTCATAGCCCTGTTCAGGCTCCGGCGCCTGGGCCCTCTCGACTTCTGGGCCTGGCTCACCCTGAATGTCGTCATCGTCGTCGCCCTGGGCTTTCTCATCGACAGCGGTTACGCGCAGAGACTTCGCCAGGACCTTCGCTCGGGTCTCCTTCGAAAGGCGGCGCTCGGGGTCGCCTCGGCCGCCGCCCTTTATGCCGTCTTTGCCGTCGGGCGCGTCGTGGCCCTCCGCATCTTCCCTTTCGCGGGGGCCGGGATCGGCGGCGCCTATGCCCTGAGGGCCGGCGTCCCGGTCCTCCGCATCGTGCTGCTCATCGGTTTCGTCATCGGGCCCGGCGAGGAGCTCTTCTGGCGCGGGTTCTTTCAGGAGCGGGCGGGCGCGACGACCAGCCCCGCCTATGGTTTCGTTCTGACGGCTTTGCTCTACACGGCGGTCCATCTGGCCAGCGGGAACATCATGCTCGTCCTGGCCGCCGCCGTCTGCGGCGTCTTCTGGGGCTGGCTCTACCTCCGCTTCCGCTCTCCGGTCCTCAACATCGTCAGCCATACGCTCTGGGACCTG
>JBAVUQ010000160.1:0-28392 GCA_049696855.1 Candidatus Aminicenantales bacterium | reverse complement strand
GTCCTGGCCACACCGGGCGTCCGGGCCCTGGCCAAGGGGCTCGGCGTCGACCTCGGCGCCGTCCGCGGCACCGGCCCGGGCGGGCGCATCACCGAGGACGACGTCCGGGCGTTCCAGGCGGCGCCGGCCGAAAAGAAGCTCGCGGTCAAGATCAAGGCCAAATACGATCTCTACGGGAATCTCGAAAGGATCCCGCTTCGCGGCATCCGCCGGGCCACGGCGAAGAAGATGCGGGAATCGCTGGACCATGCCGCCCACGTGACCCACTGCGACGAAGCGGACGCCGGCCCGCTCGACGCGCTGCTCAAGAAGATGAAGCCCGCGGTCGAGGCGTCCGGCGCGAAGCTCACCTACCTGCCGTTCATCGTCAAAGCCCTCGTCGAGGCCCTCAAGCTCCACCCGACCCTCAACGCGACGCTCGACGAGGACGAGAACGAGATCGTCCTCAAGAAATACTACAACGTCGGCATCGCCGTCGACGTGCCCGACGGCCTGATCGTGCCGGTCATCAAGTTCGCCGACCAGAAATCGGTCGCCGACATCGCCGCGGAGATCCAGACCCTGGCCAAGCGCGCCCGCGAGAGGACCCTCGACCTGGCCGACCTCCAGGGCGGAACGTTCTCCATCACCAACGTCGGCGTCATCGGCGGCGATTTCGCGACCCCGATCATCAACTACCCCGAGGTGGCCATCCTGGCCACGATGAGGATCGCCGACCGGGCCCGCGTCGTCAACGGGGCCGTCGTCGTCAAGAAGATCCTGCCGCTTTGCCTGTCTTTCGACCACCGGGTCGTGGACGGCGCCGAGGCGGCCCGTTTCACCAGGGACCTTGTCCGCTTCCTCGAGGCGCCCGAGAGCCTGCCGCTCCGCGGCGAGTGAGCGGCCGGCCGCCGGCTGTGGTATATTGGCCTTTCCCCGGCCGCGGAGACCGGGAGCCTGGCGCGAGACGATCCATGACCCAAAAACGATCCCGAGCGGACAAGCTCAAGACCATCATCCGGGCGCGGCCGAAAGCCCTCGTGGCTTTCTCCGGCGGCGTGGACTCCACTTTGCTCCTGAAAGTCTGCCGCGACGTCCTCGGACCGGCCAACGTGACCGCCGTGACGGGAGTCTCCCGGACCTACACGCCCGAGGAGAAAAGGGCGGCCCGGCGCGCCGCCCGGGAGCTCGGCGTCCGGCACGTCCTCATCGAGACGGACGAGCTCGCCTGCGCGGCCTTCGCGGCCAACCCGGCCGACCGCTGCTACCACTGCAAGCGCGAGCTCTTCGGCCGGATCGCCGGTCTCGCCCGGACCCTGGGGATCGACGCCTTTTATGACGCCTCGAACATCGACGATCTGGCCGATTACCGTCCCGGGCGGCGGGCGACCGAGGAGTTCGGCGTCGTGAGCCCGCTCGTCGAGGCGGGCTTCACCAAGAAGGACGTCCGCGCCCTGTCGAAGAGGCTCGGTCTGGCCACCTGGGACAAGCCGGCCAATCCGTGTCTCGCCAGCCGCATCCCCTACGGCACGCCCATCACCGTCGAGACTCTGGAGAAAATCCAGGCCGGCGAGAAGTTCCTCCACGGCCTCGGTTTCCCTGTCGTCAGGCTGCGTCATCACGGCGAGCTGGCCCGGATCGAGGTCCCGGCCGCCGATTTCGCCAGGCTCCTGCGGCCGGCGACGGCCCGCAGGATCGCCGGGCGGATGAGGGCTCTCGGCTATCTCTGGACCGCCCTGGACGTCGAGGGCTACCGCATGGGCAGCCTCAACCGGGCCGTCGAGAGTCGCGCCGTGGCGGAGAAGAAAGGCCGATGAAGGTCGCCGTCGGCATGAGCGGCGGCGTCGATTCCTCCGTCGCCGCGCTCATCCTCCTTCGAGCGGGGCACGAGGTCTCGGGCGTCCTGATGAGGCTCTGGCCCGGGCCCGAAGCCCCGTCCCCCGCGAAGAGCGCCTGCTACGGCCCCGACGAGGCCGCGGATATCCGGGCGGCGGAGGACGTCTGCGCCCGGCTGGCCATCCCGCTTCGTATCGTCGACTGTTCCAGGGACTATGAGAAGATCGTCCTGCGCTATGTCCGCAAGGGATACGCGGCGGGGACGACCCCGAACCCCTGCGTCCGCTGCAACCAGCTGATCAAGTTCGGGCTCCTGCCCGAAATCGCCCGCGCCTCGGGCCTTCTCTTCGACCGTTTCGCCACCGGCCATTACGCCCGGGTCGAGTGGGACGAGCCTCGCGGGCGGTTCCTCTTGAAGCGGGCGGCCGACGCGGCCAAGGACCAATCCTATTTCCTGTACCGGCTCGGCCAGGCCCAGCTCGCCGCGGCCCTGTTCCCCCTCGGCGAGCTGACGAAGGAGCGGGTCCGGGCGATCGCCCGCGAGGCCGGCCTGCCTGTCCACGACAGGAAGGAAAGCCAGGATTTCTACGGCGGCGACCTCGGGGACATCGTCGGACCGGGCCCCGGCGACGGGGACATCGTCGACCGGGACGGGCGCGTCCTCGGACGCCATAGCGGCGTTTCACGCTACACGATCGGCCAGCGCAAGGGACTAGGCATCGCCTCGCCGGTCCCGCTTTACGTCATCGGCATCGACGCCGCGCGCAACCGGCTCGTCGTCGGCCCGGAGAGCGAAACCCTCCGGCGCTCGGCGGTCGTCCGCGACTGCGTCTGGGGCCTGTTCGAGACGCTCGCCGCGCCGGCTGATGTCCTGGTCAAGGTCCGTTCGGGCGGGCGCCTGGTCCCGGCTTCGATCTCCCCTCTCGAGGGCGGCTGCCGGGTCGATTTCGCCGAGCCGGTCTCCGCCGTCGCGCCCGGCCAATCGGCCGTTTTCTACGGCGGCGACACGGTCGTCGGCGGCGGCGTCATCGCCAGCGCCGCTTGATCCGTCCCTTCCGTCCGCCCCGGATTCGGGATATAATCGCCCCCGTCATCTCTCGCCACGTGGGGAATCACGTGGACATCCGTCAGGAGGAACCATCATGGCCGGTTATCTCATCGCCTTCGTCGTCGGCGTCTTCATCATGGGCGCCTTGATCGCCCAGAGGGACAAGCTCGGGAGCGGCGGCTTCAACGCCTGGCTCCGGGGCAAGAAAGGCCTGGCCGCGGGGGCGCTCATCGCCATCGTCGTGCTCGTCCTCGTCGTCCAGTCCCTGGTCACCGTCCAGGCGGGAACGGTCGGGGTCGTCAAGCGGCTCGGCGCGGTGCGCCAGGAGCTCACCCCCGGCCTGCACATGATCGTCCCGCTCATCGACCACGTCGTCATCTTCCCGACCTTGAAAAAGAACTACGAAGCGTCCGATTCGCCACAGACGAGCATGGCCGATTATCCGGACATCATCGTCGCCGCCCTGACCTCAGACGGACAGCAGATCCGGGTCGGCCTCACGGCCCGGTTCATGATCCAGCCCGGAAAGGCGGCCTGGATCCTCCAGAACCTGGGCTCGGAGCGGGAGTACGTCGAGAAGGTCGTCAAGACCGAGATCCGCGGCTCCGGACGCCGGGTCCCCACCCGTTTCGCGGCCTATGACCTCTACACCAAGAAGAGCTACGAGGCCCAGCAGGCCCTGTTCGACGAGATCGCGCCGAAGTTCGAGGCGAACGGCCTCATCCTCGACGAGATCGTCATCCGCAACATCACCTTCACGGCCGAGTACGCCAAGACGCTCGAGGAGAAGCAGATCGCCCTGGAGAACATCACCACCGAGAAGAACAAGCTCGAGCAGGAGAAGATCCGCAAGGAGCAGAAGATCGTCGAAGCCGAGGGCGACGCCAAGAGCATCGAGATCCGCCAGGCGGCCCTGACCAAGAACCCGACCATCATCCAATGGGAGTTCGTCCAGAAGCTGGCCCCGAACGTCCAGTGGGGCATCATGCCCGACAAGGTCATCCCGGTCATCGATTTCAGGGGGATGACGGGACCGCAGAAGTAGCCGGACGGCGGCCCGGCGGTCAGGACCGCCCGCTCGTGAAATCGATCATCCGGGCGATGGCCCGTTGGCAGACCCGGCAGAACTCGTTCTTCGGGTTGTCGATCATGAGGCAGTAGATCATGGACCGGTACAGCCCCTTGGAGGCGTACCCGGCCCCTTCGAAGACGCCGACCTTGTCGACGAGGGAGGCGTATTCGGCCCGGACGGCCACGATCCTCTGGACGAGCGCCTCGTCGGCCGCCTTGAACTTGGCCTCGATCCCCCGGATGTCCTTTTCGGAGGCGTTATTCTTTTTGGCCGCGTCCAGGGCCTTTCCCAGGGCGGCCCGGCCCTCCCGTCGCCCGGCCTGCAGCGCTTCGACCCGTTCCTTGCCGTATTCCGTCGGGACGGCGATCCCGGGCGAGAGCAGATCCTGCCATTTCACATGGTCGGGATCGAGGAGGGCGGTGATATTGGGCTCGATCGGTTCGACGCCCTTGGGATAGAAGTCGTTGTAGGACACCTCGGACTGATAGTACTCGTCGGCGAGGTAGGCGAAGGAATGGCCGAGCTCGTGAACGAAGACTTGGGGGCTGGCCGGGTGGTCGACCGTCGTGACGCAATAGTCGAGGCCGATGCTCCCGCCCCCGTAGCGCGGGCTGTTGACGAGGACCGCGAGGACGTCGTAAGGCACCTCCGCGGCGATATCGTGCATGAGGTGGTCTTCTTCGATGAGCATGTAGCGGTCGAGGTCGAAAGCGTTAAAGGAGGCGCCGAGCACGGTCTTCTTATAGGACCGCTGGCGCGGCTCGTCCATGCCCCGGTCGGCCGAGGCCCGGAAGACGCCGCGGACGTTGAACCGGTCTTTCAGGGATTTGTAAGGCTCGATCCCGAAGAGGGCATTGGCCATCCGGTCCACGTCGGCCTTGAACTTGTCCCGGTCCGCGTCGATATACCCTTCGGCGAGAAAGACGAGGTCGACTTTGTCGTGAGGGTCCCCCGTGATCCGGGCTTCATAAATCCAGTCCGCCTGGCCGGCTTTCTCCCGGAGGACGTGGTAATCGGAGGGGTCGATGATCTGGTTGAAAACGGGATGGAGGAGACTGCGCTTATCCCGCTGCTCGATGACGAAGAGGACGGGACGCCTGGGCAGGGGAAACCTGACCGAGCGCTCGAAGACCCGGACCGTCCCGGCCAGCGCCGGGGAGGTCGTCTTGTATTCGGCGAACATCGTGTCGAAGCCGCGCGAGAAGATGAGACGGTTCGAGGCGGCGTCGTAAACCCTGTAGACGTAGCGGCCGTAATCGAAAGGCGGCAGGAGTCCGGCCTTCGACTCGGGCCAGATCGCCTCTTCCGAGATCCGGCGGATGGTGACGCTTTCGGACTTGGCGTCGCCGGACTGGTAGAGGTCGATCCGCAGGGCCTTGTCGAGGAAGAACTCGTCGAACGGGGGCGGAGGTTGGGGAGTCGGAGCGCCGGCCGGCGCGGCCGGAAACGTAAGCGCCAGGACGGCCAGGGCCAGGCATATCTTCTTCATGGGATTCCTCCGGTCTTCCGAAGGATTATAGGCCGGAAGAGTTCACAAGACAACCGCGGGCGGGCCGAGTGCGCCTGGCTCTCGCCGGGAGCTCGACCCCCGGCGAGAGACCATCGATGGCGCTATTCCGAAATCCCCCCCTCTTTCAGCGGCTCTTCCACTGGAACTGGTGAGGCCATTGGGACGCGTTCGCGGCAGGGGCCGACGTGTGGCAGACCGAACAGGCCGTCGCCCGCGTGCCGCCGTGCGCGTCGATGAAATCGCTGATGCCCCCGCCCTTGGACGTGCTGTGGCAGACCTTGCAGTCGCCGATCGGCGCGATCGTGGTCTGGTACTGGACGGCTTGGGCATTGTCCGAAGCCTGCGAGGTCGGGACCATGGCGTGGGGACTGCCGTGGCAGGCCGGGCAGGACAGGCCGTTATGCCCGCTGGCGTTCCGATAGAGCGTCGTCCCGGTGTTGACTTCGGCCACGCCGGGATGGCAGGTCGCGCACTGGGGCTCGTTCACCCAGGGCACGCGACCGCCGGAGGCGATGGAGCTGGCCAGGTCCTGAAGCGTGCCATGACATGTCGTGCAATTGCCGTCCGTGGCCGTGTGGGCGACGCTGCGGCTGCACTTGGTCGTCGCCCCGGGATGGCAATCGTAGCAGGCCGCGCCCTTGTCGGCATGGAAGCCGTGGATGGCCCGGGACAGGTATAAGCCCGATGTCCCCGGCCCCGTCTGGCCCAGCGCCGGGCTCCCGTGGCAGGAGGCGCAGAGCACGGGGCGGTTGGCCGCGAGGTTTGTACCCTGTTCGTCATCATGCTTCTGGAGGACGTCGAGGAGCGCGTCGGCCCCGTGGCACTTGGCACAGTCGATCTCGTCGGAGGTCGGGACGGTCGCGGTCGTCTGGACGAGAACGGCGTTGGTCCCGGAGTCTCTGACCGTGATGTCGGCCACCTGGTAGGGACTCCAGGTCAAGCTGTCGTCGACGGGCACGACCGGCATGCCGTTGACCTGGAAATGGTCGCCCTTGACGACCATCGTGCCGCTGAGGCCGTTGTGGATGGCCGGGTCCTCGAGGTTCAGGCCGGTGTCGTGGGGCAGGGACACGCCGAAAAGAAGCGGCATGTTGTCCCAGAACTGACCGTAGCTGCGCTTGCCGTAGGAGGACGTGTTGTTGTGGATGGCGTACTCGACCGTGATCCCCGCGGTGACGATCTGCGGCGGATTCCCCCTCTTGACGACCTGGACCCAGACGGTGTTGTAGGGTGGGAGGATCACGGCTTGGTCATAGGTCGGGTTGAGGCAATGCATGCCCAGGTCATTCCAGGCGAAAGCCACATAGGTCATGCCGGTCGCGGCGATCGTCTTGGCGGTGACATCGCCGCCGTCGCCGTTCCCCCCTCCCCCGTTCCCCCCGCCTCCTCCGGTGGCGCCGCAGGAGACGAGCGCCATAGTCGCAAGAGAGACGGCCGCGATCAGGATCCCCTTGCGCATGTTCGGTCGGTCCATGTCCCCTCCTCCGCCCGAGCCGGGCACAATCGAACTCCTGAAAGATACGATACGCGGGATCGATTCAGGGCTATGCAATTTTCGTGCCCGGCCGGGACAGGGGAAAACAAGCGCGGCGGGACGGCCGAGGGAGTCCTTTTGTGCCCTGCCACAGGAGGGAGTCCCGGGGGACAGGAGAGCCCCTTCCCGGGGCGTCCTCTTGAGGAACCCGGACTTTTCCGCTATAATAGCGGCTCGACTGTTCGATTTCGGATCCTTGGTTGCCCCAGCGGCGATACCCCGAACATCCCGACAGGCGTAAATTTTCATCCCGAACAGAGTGAGTCATCCATGACGACCGACATCGCCCGCATGCGCAACATCGGCATCAGCGCGCACATCGACTCCGGCAAGACGACGCTGACGGAGCGGGTCCTCTTCTACTGCAAGAAGATCCACAAGATCCACGAGGTCAAAGGCAAGGACGGCGTCGGCGCGACCATGGACTCCATGGATCTCGAGCGGGAGCGCGGCATCACCATCGCCTCGGCCACGACCGCCGTCGAGTGGGCCGACCACTCCATCAACATCATCGATACGCCCGGCCACGTCGACTTCACCATCGAGGTCGAGCGCTCCCTCCGCGTCCTCGATTCGGCCATCCTCGTCCTTTGCTCGGTCGGCGGCGTCCAATCCCAGACGATCACGGTGGACCGCCAGCTCCGCCGCTACAACGTTCCCTTCATCGCCTTCGTCAACAAGGCCGACCGGGTCGGGGCCAATCCTTTGAAGGTGCGCGATCAGATCGCCGAGAAGCTCGGCCACAAGGCCGTCCTGATGCAGATCCCGATAGGCCTCGAGGGGGGCTTCCAGGGCCTCGTCGACCTGGTGGCCATGAAAGCGCTGTATTTTGACGGGCCTGAGGGCGAGACCGTCCGGGTCGAACCGATCCCCGTCGAGCTCGCCGCCGAGGCCGCCGCGAGGCATGAGGAGCTGCTCGACGCCGCCTCCCTCCATTCCGACGAGCTCACCGAGGCGCTGCTCGAGGGCCGGGCGACGGAGGCCCTCGTCCGGGCCGCCGTGCGCAAGGGCGTCCTGGCCCGCAAGCTCGTCCCGGTCTTCATCGGCTCGGCCTACCGGAACAAGGGCATTCAACCGCTCCTCGACGCCGTCGTGCATTATCTGCCCGATCCGGCCGAGATCGAGAACAGGGCCGTCGACCTCGAAGGCGGGGGGGCCGAGCGCGTCCTCGTCGCCGACCCGGCGGCCAAAACGGTCGCCCTGGCCTTCAAGCTCGAGGACGGGGCCTACGGCCAGCTGACCTATGTCCGCATCTATCAGGGCTCCCTCCGCAAGGGCGAGGAGATCGTCAACACCCGCTCCGGCCAGAAGATCAAGGTCGGCCGGCTCGTCCGCATGCATGCCGACACGATGGCCGAGATCGCCGAGGCCGGACCCGGCGACATCGTCGCTCTTTTCGGCGTCGAGTGCGCCTCGGGCGACACCTTCTGCAGCCCCGGTCTCAACCTGGCCATGACGGCGATCTACGTCCCCGAGCCGGTCATTTCCCTGGCCATCGAGCCCGTCGACAAGGCCGCCGCCGACCGCGTCGCCAAGGCCCTGAACCGGTTCACCAGGGAGGATCCGACCTTCCGGACCCATGTCGACCCGGAATCGAACCAGACCATCATCCAGGGCATGGGCGAGCTCCACCTCGACGTCTACATCGAGCGCATGAAGCGCGAGTACCGGGCCGAGGTCAAGGCCGGCATGCCCCAGGTCGCCTACCGCGAGGCCATCAGCCAGGCCGTCGACTTCGACTACACGCACAGGAAGCAGACCGGCGGCGCCGGCCAGTACGCCCGGGTCATCGGCCGGCTCGAACCCCTGGCCAAGGGCGCCTTCGAGTTCGCGAACGAGGTCAGGGGCGGCCGCATCCCCCGCGAGTTCATCCCCTCCTGCGAGAAGGGGTTCCGGGCGGCCCTCAGGAAGGGGCCGCTCATCGGCTTCCCGGTCATCGGCGTCCGGGTCGTCCTCAACGACGGCCAGTACCATCCGGTCGACTCTTCGGACATCGCCTTCCAGACGGCCGCCCAGGCCGCTTTCAGGCAGGTCTATATGAAGGCCAAGCCCCAGATCCTCGAGCCGATCATGAAGGTCTCGGTCGAGGGGCCGTCGGAGTTCGCCGGCAACGTCTTCGCCACGATCAGCCAGCGGCGGGGCGTCATCGTCAGCTCGGTCGAGGACGGGACCTTCTCCCGCGTCGACGCCGAAGTTCCCCTGGCCGAGATGTTCGGCTACTCGACCGTCCTGCGCTCCCTGACCCAGGGCAAGGCCGAATTCACCATGGAATTCCTGAAGTACGGCCGCGTGCCGCCTCACATCGCCGAGATGCTGACCGAGCAGCGCCTCGAGGCCGAGCGGAAAAAGTCCCAGAGATAGCGGAGGAGACAGCCATGACGATCACGGTCAAGGAAGAACTCATCAAGCGCAGCCCCCTGCGGGTGCTCGAAAAGTCCATTTCGGGAGGTCTCGGCCGGGGGAACATCGGCGTCCTGGCCAGCCGCAAGGGCGTCGGCAAGACGGCCTGCCTCGTCCACATCGCCGCGGATAAGCTCCTCCAGGACCAGCACGTCATCCATGTCTCCTACGCCAGCCGGGTCGATCACATCGTCACCTGGTACGAGGACATCTTCAAGGAGATCGCCAAGAAGCCGAAGATGCGCGCGGCCCTGGACGAGTTCGACGAGCTCATCCGCCACCGGGTCATCATGAACTTCAAGCAGGACGGGGCCAAGACCGAACAGGTCCTGCGCAGCCTCGAGGCCATGATCGTCCACGGCAACTTCCGGGCCCAGACCGTCATCGTCGACGGGCTCGACTTCGCCCAGGCCGGGCCCGACGACCTTTTGAAATTCAAGGATCTCGCCCGGCGCCTCGGTCTCGAGGTCTGGTTCAGCGCCTCGCTCAAGAAGGAAGAGCCGCAGTTCGACGAACGGGGCATCCCCTACGAGCTCGCGGGCTACCTCGGCGCCATCGATGTCCTCATCTCGCTCCAGCACCACGGCGACCACGTCCATTTCAACCTGGTCCAGGACCACGGCCGGCTGGCCCCCAAGGATCTCCGGCTCAAGCTCGACCCGACGACCCTGCTCATCGCCAAGGATGTCCACGCCCGGACCCGCTGAGGCGGCACCGCCGCAGCGGGGTTTTGACTCGACCGGGCAGGTATGTTATATCTGCCCCTCGGCCGGCGGCACGGGACAACCTGCCATGGCACCCGACGAAAACACGAGGATCGCTTTTCCGCCGGGGACGCGTCTGGCCGTCATCGACCTCGACGGCACGCTCCTCCAGGGCCAGAACGCCGAGAGGATTTTCTATCTGGACCTGCTCGTCCACGGCCGCGTCGGGATCTTCCGGATGCTCGGCTTCCTTCTCTCCCTCACCGGGGATGCCATCCGTCTGGGCTTCCGCAGGGCCATCGCCACGAACTCCCGGATCCTCAAGGGCCGGACCCCCGAGGAGGTCCGCCGCTGGGCCAACGCCTTCGGACACAGCTTTTTGCGGAAAGCCGTCCCCGAGGCCCTGCGGTCGAAGATCCTGACGCTCAAGGAGGGCGGCTGCCGCATCGTGCTTCTCTCCGGGTCGCTGCAGCTCATCGTCGACCAGCTCAAGGACAGGCTCCAGGCCGAGGTCCTCATCGGGACCGATCTCGAGGTCGTCGAGGGGAAGCTCACGGGACGGAAGACGGGGACCTTCGCCTACGGCCGGATGAAGCCCGAGGCCCTTTTTCAGAGGATCGATCCCGAGGGCGTCGATTGGCCGGGCTCATGGGCGCTGGCGGACAGGCTGTCGGATCTGCCCGTCCTCGAGCTCGTCGGCCATCCGGTCGCGGTCCATGGCGACCGCAGGCTCAGGCGCCTGGCGTCGAAGAGGGGTTGGGAGATCATCGGCCGGCGCTAGGGCGGCCGCTCAAAAGAGATAGCTCAGCCCGGCGAAGGTCCGGGTCTCCTGGCTGGCCGCCCAGACATCCCCGATCTTGCCCCAGCGGTGGATCCCTTCGAGGCCAACGAAGGCGCGTACGGGGGTGGAAGCCAGGCGCCAGCCGGCCTGGACGAGGAAGCGGGTCCGGGAGTCGACGGGATTGACGTTGTTCGTGATCTCGTTCTCGTACCGGTCCAGGCCCTCCCAGGATCTCCAGAGATGGGCGCTGAAAAGGCCGCGGACCCAGAGATTTCCCCAGTCGACATCGACCCGTCCGGAGGCGCTGGCCCCATAGACGTAGGAGTAGCCGTAATAGTTGAGCGTCGTCTTCATGCCGACGATCGGATGAACGGCCGAATAGGCGTTGAAAGCAAAGGCGCTCATCAGGGCGAAATCGACATAGGCGTCGGCGACGGCCCGGACCTTGACGCGCCGGCCGAAGCGGGTCCAATCGACGACCGGCCCGACGAGGTGGGTCACGGTCATCTTGTCACGGAAATCGGTCGGCGTCTCCGGCAGCGGAGCCATATGGACCGGGACGCCCCGGGCGTCGTAGACCGCCGCCCTCTTGTGGAGGTAGGTCACGGCCGAGCCGAGCCCGATCGACAGGGCCGTGCCGCGGCCGAGCTCGTCGATCGATTGGCGGTACCAGCTCAGGCCCACCACCCGGGCATACAGACCGAGCTCCTGGCTCAGCCCGGTTTGCAGATCGAGGTCGCCGGGGCGGCGCTGCCGCACGACGGCGTTGAACGAGAGCTCGCTCAACGAGGTGTCCCGCAGGACCTTCTTGAAAGACCCGGGTTTCCCATATTCCGGGTTCCGGATGAGCTGGGTCTCGAGATTGACCATCCCGGCGCTATAGGCCCCCCGTCCGGTCTCCGAGGACCGCCACCATCCGGCCGAGAGGACGAGCGAGGCCCAGCCCGGGTCCGAATAGACATGGGAGGCCGGGTTCTTCCGGTCCAGCCACTGGTTGAACTCGTTGACGGGGTTCAGGAAGCCGAGGGCCTTGAGCACGGGAGACTTCCGGTGGTGGAAGTAATCCGAGAGCTGGAAAAAGGTCTCGCCCAGCGAATAGCCCCCAAAGGTCGTCAGGAACATGTCGTTGACCGAGATGACCTCCCGCCACTCCGAGACATATTCGTACATGGCCGCGGAGACGAACGAGGTCAGGAACGATTCCCCCCAGCTCAGGTAGTTGGTCCTGGCCATATTGTAATAGGCGGCCCCCCCGATGACATGTGTCCAGTTGGTGATATAGGCGTTCGAGTCGAAGCGGATGGCTTCCGTCGTCAGGAACCGCCGGTACTGGTCGGCGAAGGTCAGCTCGAACTGCCAGTCCTCGATCCAATCATGGTATTCGCTCCAGTAGGTGTAGGTGGAATAGGCGGCGACAACGCCGAGCTCGATGATCGCCCGGCGCCATTTCTTGGGCATAGCGGTCCCCGCCGGCGCGGGGCCGCCCGCAAGGGACAGGGAGAACTCGGGCGGGACGGCGGACGCGGCCGGAATGACGGCGGCTCCGGCCAGGAGCGCGGCCAGTCCGGCGGCCAGAATGCTTTTCCTGGGCCTCAGGGGGCGATCCATGTCTTGCGGCTTTGTTTTTGCTGGATTAGGGAATAAAATAGGCCAACCGTCGAAGAGAGTCAAGAACATGTTCAGGCTGTCCCGGGCCGGCGGCGAGGCCGGGCCGCCGCCCACGCGCCAGGCCCGCATCCGGACCTTCATCTTCCGGCTCATCGGCTACGCCGGAGTCGGCCTGTTCGTCTTTCTCATCGTCAAGACCGGGCCGAAGGAGATCCTGCGGGCTCTCGGACGTCTCAGCCTGGCCAAAGTGGCCGCCCTGATGGGGCTCCGTTTCCTCTACTGGCTCATCCGGGCCCTCAACTGGCGGGCCCTGCTCGTCTCTTCCGGCGAGCGAGTGCCTTTCGGCGAGATCCTCGGCGCCCGGATCGCCGGCTACGCGGTCAGCTACCTGACGCCGGCCGGGAACATCGGCGGCGAGACCGTCCGCATCTTCTGCCTCGACTCCG
This sequence comes from Candidatus Aminicenantales bacterium, assembly GCA_049696855.1. Lineage (GTDB taxonomy): Bacteria > Acidobacteriota > Aminicenantia > Aminicenantales > Saccharicenantaceae > RBG-16-66-30. The sequence goes on along the minus strand of JBAVUQ010000160.1, from coordinate 15,474 downwards.
TCGACCGCAACAAGGCCCTGGCCACCGTCGTCGTCGACAAGACCATCGAGTTCCTGGCCGGCCTGTCGACGATCGCCCTGGCGGTCGTCTTTCTCATCACCGAGTTCGCCCTGCCCCGGCGCCAAAAGATCGAGCTCTTCGCCGCCATCGCCGCGCTGATGCTCCTCCTCTTCTTCCTCATCCTCAAGCAGAAGCAGGGGCTGTTCACCTGGGCGCTGGACACCTTGAAGAAGATCAAGATCCGCATTCCCTTCTTCGAGAACCGGAGGGACAAGATCCTCGAGACCGATGCCCACATCTCCGACTTCTACGGCCGGAACAGGGGGCTCTTCCTGGTGCTCTTTGGGTCCTATTTCGCCCAGGCCTGGCTCTGGGCCGCGGAGATCTATCTGACGTTCGTGTTCCTGGGCGGTCCGCATCCGACCTTCTTCAAGTGCTTCCTGATCGTCACCCTGGGATCGTTCTACTCGTTCCTGCCCGTCCCGGGGTCGGTCGGCGTCTATGAGCTGACCTATGTCTCGCTCTTCGCCCTCCTGCGGATCGAAATGTCGTCGGGCATGGCCGTCATCCTGATCCGGCGGCTCGTCGGGATGATCTGGGCGGGAATCGGCCTGATACCACTCCTGAAGAAAAGGTCCCGGAAGGCCGTCAGAGGAGCCGAACCGCCTCCGCGTCCCTACCCTTCCGCAGGAACCGGACCAGCTTGATGACGGTCCCGGACAAGGCCATGAGGAAGATCCCGGCCAGGATGGCGTCCGGGCGGCCGAGGAGGGAGACGACGAAGATATAGCAGACCGCCAGGCTCTTGGCCTCGGCCCCCTCGCCGTTCTTCTCGGCGCGGGTGTAAAGCAGGTTGATGTAGTAAAGGCCGAGCTGCAGGAAATAGAGCCCGACGGTCACAAGGCCGAATATGAGAAAGGCGTAGCTGCGGGAGTACTTGAAGTAGCCGATCGTGGCGCCGATCATGACGAGGAAATCGGCGATGCGGTCGAGGAACAAGTCCAGATAGGCGCCGTAGCGGCTGGTCATATTCTTCGCCCGGGCGAGCATGCCGTCGGCGGCGTCAAAGATCGTCGAGACGAGCGTCAGGCACCCCCCGAGGACGAAGAAGACGGGGCGCCCCCCGATGTAGGCCACGGCGGCCAGGAGGGCGAAGACGAGCGAAGTCCAGGTGAGCTGGTTCGGCGTGATCTCCGTCTTGAAAACCGCCTTGACGATGAGGGAGGCCGGAGGCCGGATGAGGTAACGGTCGGCAGGCAGGTACTTTTGGAGAAAGGGGTAGGATGAGACGCGCTTCATCGATCTCCGGAAGTCGAATTCGCTCTGGGATGAGCTCATCATAGTCTTATACTTAGGGAAGGTTATAACGCACACTCACCGGCTCCGTCAAGTGGCGCCTCGAGATATCCTCTCCGTTCGCTGCGGTGATTTTTCACGCCTGTCCGTTCGCCGGACTCGGCGCCAAAACAACTCGCTCGGCGTACGCTACGCCTCGCTCAAACACGTTTTGGCGGTTTCCCCTGAAACTGCCCTCGTCCAGCTCCTGACAGGCGAAATCACCGCTTATGCTCACTCCGACGACATCTCTCGGCTCCAGTCAGTGGTATAATGGGGGGCAAACGCTCTGCGGAGGTGTCCGAATGAGGAAACGAGCTTGTCTTCTGGTCGTCGCCCTGGCGGCCCTGTCCCTGTCTCTCCCGGCGGCCTTCAAGAAGGAGGATGTCAAGGTCAGCACGCTGGCGAACGGGCTCAAGGTTCTGATCGTCGAGGACCACAACATCCCGAGCGTCGCCCTGTACACGTTCTTCCGGGTCGGGTCGCGCAACGAGAGGCCGGGGCTGACGGGCGTCTCCCATTTCATCGAGCATATGATGTTCAACGGCACGCCCGCGATCGGGCCGGGGGAGTTCGACCGGCGCATGGAGTTCCGGGGAGGCAGCAACAACGCCTACACGGCCGACGACATGACCGCCTACACCGACTGGTTCCCGCCGGCCGCCCTGGAGGCGATGATCGCCATGGAGGCCGACCGGATGCAGGGCCTGGCCTTCGTCCCGGAGGTCTTCGAGTCCGAGCGGGGGGTCATCGCTTCCGAGCGCCGCATGGGCGTCGAGAACAACAACGATGCCATCCTCGACGAGAACGTCCGGGCCACGTCCATCATGGCCCACCCCTACCACTGGGACGTCATCGGCTGGATGAGCGACATCCTGAGCTGGCGGCGGGACGAGGTCATGGCCTATTACCGGACCTATTACGCCCCGAACAACGCCATCCTGGTCGTCGCCGGCGACATCGAACCGGCCCGGACGCTCGAGCTCATCAAGAAGTACTACGAGCCGGTCAAGGCCTCGCCGCCGCCGCCTCCGGTCAGCACGATCGAGCCGCCCCAGCTCGGGCCCAAGACCGTGGTCATCCGGAAGGAGGCCCAGGCGCCGTCCTTCGGAGTCGTCTGGCACGCCCCGAACGCCAAGGACGCCGACTTCCTGCCCTTGGCCATCCTGTCGAAGCCGCTTCTCGACGGCGAGAGCAGCCGCCTGTACCGGCGCCTCGTCCGCGAGGAGCAGCTGGCCCTCAGGGTCGGCGGCGGGCCCCAGGAGACGATCGATCCCTTCCTCTTCGCGATCGACGTCAAGCCCCGCCCCGGGGCCGACCTCGACAAGATCGACCGGGTCATCGAGGAGGAGCTGGCCAAGATCAGGACCGAAGGCATCACGCCGCAGGAGTTCGAGAAGGCCATGAACGGCGTCCGCAGCGACTTCTACCGCGGCCTGCAGACGGTCGCCGGCAAGGCCAATCAGCTCGGCACCTACGAGCTGGTTTACGGCGATTTCGGCAAGCTCTTCATGGTCATGGACGACTTCGCGGCCGTCAAGATCGACCGGGTCCGGGAGGTCGCCGCGAAATATCTGACCGAAAACAACAAGACGCTCGGCAAGCTCATCCCCGAGGGAGGTGCCAAGTGAAGAAGATCATCCTGACGGCGCTCGCGTGCGCCCTGATCGCCCTCGTCGTCCCGCCCCCGGCTCTCGTCGCCGCCGGCTCCGAGCTCCCGACTCCGGAGAAGATCGTGCTCGGGAACGGACTGACCGTCTATTTCCTCAGGAATCCGGACTTGCCGCTGGTGAGCTTCCGGATGGTCATCCGGGGCGCCGGATCGGCCTTCGAGCCGGCCGAGGCCGAAGGGGTGGCCAACCTCGTCGCGGCCCTGATGACAAAGGGCACGGCCAAGATGGGCGCCGAGGCCGTCGCCGAGGCCCTCGACTTCATGGGCGCGAGCCTGTTCGTCTCCGCGACCGAGGAATATGCCCAGGTCAGCGGCGACGGCCTGGCCGGGCAATTCCCCCGCCTCATGGAGATCGCCTCCGATTGCCTGACCGGTCCGGCGTTCAAGGACGACGAGTTCGCCAAGGAGCGGGCCCAGCGGATCGACGGTCTCAAGGCGGCCAAGGACAACCCCGGAGCCGCGGTCCGCTACTACTTCCAAAAGGCCTATTTCGGAAGCCATCCCATGGGGCATCTGGGCTCCGGCACGGAGATGTCGCTCGGCAGCATGACCGTCCAAGCGGTCAAGGACTTCTACAAGAGCCGCTACAGGCCCGACCGGGCCATAGCCGCCGTCGTCGGCGACGTCGACGCGGCCGCGTTGAAGTCGCTCCTCGAAAGGACCCTCGGCCTCTGGCGCAACCCGGCCGGCGCGGCGCCCGCGGATGTCATCCCTCCCCTGCCCAGGCCAAACGGCCTGAGGCTCCTGCTGGTGGACAAGCCGGATGCCACCCAGGCCTATTTCGTCCTCGGCGCGCCCGGCTACGCCATGGGGGACAAGGTCACGCCGCAGGCCGCGATCATGAACACGCTCTGGGGCGGGCGCTTCACGTCCTGGCTCAACACCGAGCTCCGCATCAAGCGCGGCCTCACCTACGGGGCCTCGAGCACGTTCCGGACCTGGCTCCCCGGAGGCATCTTTTCCGCGTCATCCTACACCAAGAACGACAAGATCGGCGAGATGCTCGACATCACGTTCGGACTGCTCGCCAAGGCCGCCAAGGAGGGATTCTCGGCCGAGGAAGTCGAGAGCGCCCGCAACTACGTCCAGGGACAGTTCCCGCCGACGCTCGAAACCAACGCCAGCAAAGCGGGGGCCTATGTGCGCCTCGCCTTCTACAAGCTCGGTTTCGACTATTACGACAAGTACATGACGGCCATCGGCCGGGTCTCGACGGCTGAAGCGAAGGCGGCCGCGGCGGCGCTCCTCCCCCGGAACGACTATGTCCTGGTCGTCGTCGGCAAGGCGGCGGAGATCCGACCGCTCTTGGCCAAGTTCGGCAGCTGGCAGGAAAAGAAGATCACCGACCCGGGCTTCTAGGCGGAGACGCCCGTCAGGTCGAAGGAGAAGGACACCCATGACATTGCGAAACGCCCTTGTGGCGGCCGTCTGCGCCGGCGCCCTGGCGGCCTCGCCGGGGCTCGCTCCGGGTCAGGACCAGAACAAGATCGCGCTCCGCTTCGGCCCGGCCGAGGGCACCCGGCTGACCTACAGCCTCTCGAGCGTCGTCAACGTCGACGGCAAGAGCTTGATGGGCGCGGACCTGGGCCTCAACGCCGATTCCCGGGGCGAGATTCAGTTCCTCGCCAAGCCCTCGCCCCGCGACACCGTGCGGGCGGACCTGACCAGCCCCGGCATCGACGTCAACATCCGTTTGCCCGAAAAGGTCATCTCCCAGAAGATCGGCGCGACCCAGGGGGAACCCCTCGAGGTCGTTTTCAACCGGACCGGCAAGGTCGAATCCATCCGCAATCCCGAGGCCGTCGGAGGCGGGAATCCCTTCAACATCTCGATCCCCCAGCTCCTGCGCGATTATTTCCCCACCTTCCCCGTCGAGCCGGTCGGCCGGGGCGAGAGCTGGCTCGAGACGAGGAAGCTGACCATCCCCTTCCAGGGCCTCGACCTTCAGGTCAACCTGGCCATCACCTACACCCTCGACGACATCCTTCCCGCGGACGACGGGCGGCTGGCGCTGATCTCGGCGGTCTACAGGGTCTCCGTGTCCGGCGCCAAGGACCTCGGCGACACCCAGGGAGTTTTCGAAGGGGAAGGCGCGGGAGCCGGCTCGCTCCAGGTCCACGTCGACAAGGGCTGGTTCTCGGAGTACCGCGTCGATTTCAAAACGGACGCGGCGTTCGTCATGAAGAAGGGCACGAACCGGCTGGCCGAATTCCCGTTCTCGTTCTCGGCCTTCGCCGAGGTCGTGCTGATCAATTCGCAGGCGCCCGACACGATCATCCGCTAGCCGTCTCGATGCGGACCCACCGGTCGAGGGCGGTGAAATAGAGACCGGATTCCTTCACCCGCTCCCCCGTGATCTTGGACCAGAACCGTGTGTAAAGCCTGACCTGGGGGCGGTAATGCTCGACCAGGATGTCGAGGGCCTTTTCCCGGACCCCGGCATCCTCGCCGGAAAGACCGCCGGGCAGGCGGTCGGTCTTGTAATCGGCGATGACCCAGCCGTCCTCTTCCTCGAACAGGAGGTCGACGGCGCCGGATAGAAAGACGGGCGCGCCGGGGGCCGCCACAACGGGCTGTCCCCCGGAAACGGGCACGAGACCTATCGCACCGGTGAGGTCCGCGTATTCCGGGTCCCCGGCCTCGACCCTGACCGAGAAGGGCACTTCGTAGAGCCGCCGGCCGGCCCGCATGGCTCTCTGCCAAAAGGGAGAGCGGATGATCTTCCCGACATGGGCGGCGAGATCCCTCGAAGCGGCCGGTTCGCGGCCGGAGGAGACGAGGACGGCCCGGGCCATGCGGACGAGGCTGTCCTCGCCCGAGCCCGGCGTCATGAAGGCCGTGCCGGTCTCCGGCCATGATTCGCCGACGGTCTTCAGCATGACGTGGACCTCGGAGCCCCAAAGCCCGAGCCCGCCCTTGGCCCACTCCGGCGGCTCGGCTTCACGCCGGGCCAGGGAGGTCACGGTCTCGTGGAGCGATGAGGCGAGCGACGACGCGGCCATCTTCCGTCTCAGCTCTTCCCGGCCTTTCGTCACTTCGGCCGGCCTGACGGAGCTCTTTTTGTGGCCGGGGGGAGGGGCGCAGGAGGGTTTCCCATCCGCGAGCGGCGGGCATTCCGGAAGCTCCTCGACGACGGCCAGCCCCTTCTCGAGCGGACCCCAGGAATTCCTTTCGCCCAGGCTTCCGGCATAGGCGCTGATGACCAGGAGATCCCGGGCCCGGGTCGCCGCCACGTACATCAGCCGGTTCTCCTCGGCGTCCTCGTATTTCAGCTCCTCGGCCGCGCTCGCTTCCCAACCGGCCGGCTGGGAGATCGTCTTCGTCTGGCGGCCGACCTGCTTGGTGAAGCGGAAATGGCCGAGCGGGACCCGGCCCGTCCTGCGGACATGCTTGTCCGGCTCGAAGCCGCCGGCGCCGGCCGGGTTGGCCAGCCACACGACCGGCGCTTCGAGCCCTTTGGCCTTGTGCAGGTTCATCAGCCGGACGGCGTTGCGGCGGCCGGGCGCGAGGCTCATCTCCTCGACCGGCATGGCGCCGACCCATTCGGCCATAAAGGCGACGGCGGCGGCGAACGAGGTCATATCCTCGCTCTCGCGCCCGCGCAGGACCTCGACCAGCTTGAGGACGTTGCCGGCCCGGCTGCTGCCCATCTCGGCCGTGACCAGGTAGGCCAGCAGACCCGAATTCTGGATGATGGTCTCCAGGGCCGCGGACGGAGGGACGCGGGTCACGAGCTCCCGCCAGCCGCGCAGGGCGCCGAGGGCCCGCCGGACCTTGACCGAACCGGCCGGTACTCCGGCTTCGGCCAGATAGCAGAATCCTCCGCCGGCGGCGCGGTGGTCGAGAAGGTCCTGGTCGCTCAGCCCGAAGAAGAGACCGCGCAACACAGCCACCGTGGCCACGGGGTCGTCCGGGTCGTCGAGGGCGAGGAGGAGATTCATGACCTCCTTGATCTCGTCGTTCTCGGAGAAGGCGTCGCTGCCGGCGATCTCGAAGGGGATGGCCATCTCCTCGAGCCGCCGCGCGTACTTGCTCATGCGGTCCTTGTAGCGGAACAGGACCAGGAAGTCGCCCGGCTGGGCGGGACGGGCGCCGCCGTTCCCGTCGTCGAGGAGGAGGTTCCCGGCGAGGGCCCAGGCCATGAAACCGGCCACCCGCTCCGAATCGATCCCGGCGATCTCTTCTTTACGGTTGTGCGGCACGGCGGGGATGGTGATCTTCCGCACGCCGGCGAGCGTTGCGGGCCCGGCGCGCCGCACCGTCTCGAGGGGCATGAAGCCGGCCTGATAGGCGTCCGCACGGGCCGGAAAGGCCCCGCCGCTCGCGGGATCGAAGAGCGGGTTGACCCAGTCGGCGATCGGACGCAGGGAGCGGAAATTCGCGCTCAGGGCCAGCGTCTCGCCGCCCGACGCTTCGATCCGCTCCTTGACCAGGTTGTAGATGTCGACGTCCGCCCGCCGGAAGCGGTAGATCGATTGCTTGGGGTCGCCGACGAGGAAGAGCGACCCTGGCGCGGGCGCGAGCCGGGTCCAGTCCTTCTCCGCATCATCGGTGCCTGTGAGAAGGAAGAGGATCTCGGCCTGGATGGGGTCGGTGTCCTGGAATTCGTCGACCAGGATCGGATGAAAGCGCTTCCGGAAGTAGCGCCGGACCTCGGGGTTGTCGCGAAGGAGCCGGGCGGTCCGCATGAGCTGGTCCTGGAAGTTGAGCCGGGCTTCGGCCCGGCGCTTTTCGTCATAGAACCGGATCCCCGGGAGAAGGAAGGCCAGGGCCCGGGTATGCCGGAACTCGCGCCATTCGCGGAGCGCCGGCCCGGCGACTCCTGCCTGGAAGTCCTCGCTCCTCGCCAGCATGGTCTCCGCGTCGTCCTTGGACGTCCAGCGGTTCTTGGTCACGCAGAGTTTCTTGTCGAAGAGCTCGATCGACTCCATGAGACGCCGGCCGTCGGCGAAGCCGATGTTGCGGCTCCTGCGGAAGAGGCGGACGAAAAGGCTCTGGAGCGCGTCCCGTCCCTTGTCCGGCTTCCCGATCGGGACGAGCTTCAAGGCCAGGTCGATGAGCTTCTCGAGCTCCTTGCGGACGGCCTTGAAGTCCGGAGGTCCGGGGCGGCCGAGGACCGGTTCGACGTCGGGAAAATCGGCCATCGCCTTGAAGGCGGATTCGAGATCGGCCGGGGCGAGCCCGGCCTCCTCGAGGCCGCGCAGGGCGGCTTCGTTCTCGATCCGGGCGTGGGCCTGGTACTCGTCCCAGCTCTCTTCGAGCAGAATGCGGTCCTCGTGCTCTTCGAGCTCGCGGAATTCCGGGTCGATGGCCGCCTCGATCGGGCGTTCCCGAAGGAGACGGGCGCAGAACGCATGGATCGTCCCGATGAAGGACCTTTCGAGGCCGGTGAGGGCGGTGTCGAGGCGGGCCCGGACGTCCGCGTCCTTTTCTCCGAGCCGCGCCTGCTCGAGGGCGACCTGGAACCGGCCGCGAAGCTCGGCCGCGGCCTTGCGGGTAAACGTGACGGCGGCCAGGCTCTCGATCGACGCCTGGCCCGTGGCGAGAAGGGCGATCATCCGGTCGACCAGACTCTTCGTCTTGCCCGAGCCGGCCCCGGCCTCGACGAGGAACGTCGTCCCCAGATCGCTCTTGATCCGGTCGCGGGCGGCCTGATCGGGCGGCAGCGTCTTCTTCGCGGGCATCATTTGTACTCGTCCAGCTTGTCGTAGGCCTCGAAGATTTCGGGGTTCGCGTCGCGCTTCGCGCCGGAGCTCTCGGGTCCGCCGGACACGCACACGGCCCGGTAATCGCAAGAACCGCACTTGGCGTCGGGGCCGGCGATGAAGTAGCCCTTCTCGAGCAGGGCCAGGAGATCGTTGAGGAGGAGCCTGAGCCGGTCCCGATCGAAGTTCCGGACCATGATCTCGTCACCCTCGCCGCGTCGCGAAGGGAACAGATAGCCGCTCTCGGCGACAAAAGGTTTCGCTCCCGGCCGTTCCCGGGCCAGCATCTGCTCGAGGGCGACGGCATAGAGCGCGGGCTGGAGCGTCCGGCCGCGGCCGAAATGGACGAGGCCTTCATAGGGCGCGGGATTGCCCGTCTTGTAGTCGATGATCCGGTAGGTGTCCTCTCCGATGAGATCGACCCGGTCGATGAAGCCCCGGAGGCGGAACGAGCGGCCCTGCCCGAGAGCGATCGGCTCGTCGACGATCTCTTTCTCGAACGCGAGCGGCCGGCCCTTCGTCTCTCGCTTTTCCTCGGCGGCCATGAAGATCGCCAGCGTCTCCAGGATGTCCCGCCGCTCGCTCTCGAAGATCCCGTCGGAGGGGGGCGGGATCCTGATCCTCATCCCGGCGATATGCGAGCCGGCGATCCGGTCCATCAGGCCGGCGTGCCGGGCCGCCGTCACGTCTTCCCTCTTCCCGGCGACCTCGGTCATGAATTCGCAGAGGATCTCGTGGATCAGGCTGCCGCGCTGGAGCGGATCGAGCCAGCGCGTCCGGTCGAAGGCGACCTCCTCCGGGGGCTGGACCTTGAGGACGTGGCGCAGGAAGTAGCCGAACGGGCACTTGGCCAGGAGTTCGAGACGCGTGGCCGACATGACGGCTTTCGACCCGGCCACGGGGTCGATCTGGGCGCGGACGGCGCCGATGTCGACGATCCCGTCATAAGCGGTCAGCTTGTCGCCCGCGCGGGCGCCGATTGCGTCGAGCCCCGCGGCGAGGTCGGGGAAGTTGGCCCCGATGGACCGGGAGCCGTCGGGCCTCGGCTCGACCGTGAGCCGGTCGAGCCACCATTCGGCCTCGTCAATAGCCCGGCCCGGGCCCCCGGGAAGGAAGCCCGAGGCTTCCGGGAGCGCTTTGTCGAGCGCGGCATAATCGAGGTCGGCGTCGCCGCGGAGGAGCCGGAAAGCCTGGAGCACGACCGAAGAAGGGAACGACTCGCGGCCCTCGATGATATCGAAGGACGAATAGCTGAGCACGACCCGGCCCGGGAGGGAGGCGAGAACGGCGGCCAGGCCGAAGAGATTGGAGCGCAGGTCGTCGGCCGAGGTCGGCAGAGACGCCGAGATCGCGGCTCGCTCCTCGTCGAGAAGGACGGGGTCCTGGAGGCCCCGCCCGGGGAAGGCCGCTTCGTCGAGGCCGGCGACGAACGTGACCTCACGGCCGGAGTACCCGCCGGTCGACAGGCCGGCGACATGGAGGCGGCCGGCGAGGGGCGGCGACGCGCCGACCCGGAGCGACGTGCCGGCCGAGCGGATGAGGTCGAGGGCCTCTTTCAGGGGCAAGGCCGGGAAGCGGCTTTCCCGGATGAACTCGTCGAGGCGGTCGAGGAGCGCCTGCCGGGTCCGGACGTCGAGGTCCGACCTGATCCGTGCACAATCCCCGAGGAGCGCGGCGAAGGCCTCGCAGAGGCGGCGGAATTCGTAGGCCCCGTCGGCGTCCGGCTCTGGGATCTTCTCCAGGATCCGGCCGATCGCGGCCGAAAGCTCCTCGATCTCGGCGATCGCCGCGACGAATCCGGCCCTCTCCTCTTCGATATCCTCGCTCCCTTCGCAAGACCCGGCTCCAGCCAGCGCGGCGAGATCGGCCCGCTTCTCGTCGCCGAGGGCCGCGAGGCGCTCGGCGTAGCGGTCCCGGCCCCAGCCGATCATGGCGTTGCGAAGATGGCGGCACGCGGTCCGGGCCGCGAACGGGGCCGTGGCGCACTCTGTGGAACGCGCACCGTCCAGGGCGGGCAGGACGAGGTCGCCCGTCTCGAAGAGGCGGCAAAGATCATCGCTCGAGAAGTCGTTCGCCAGCCACTCGGCGAGGCCGAAGAAGAGCCGGCCGGGCGAGGTGAAGGAAGCGGCGATGCCGTCCCCGAACGTGACCGGAAGACCGGTCCGGGCCGCGAGAAGATAAAAGATGGTGGCGTGGGCCGACCCCGCGGGCGCCAGGACCTCGACCTGGTCGAAAGAGATCTTTTCGGCGTAGATCCGGCGCAGGATCTCGCGGCATTCGTTGGCCGTCCCGAGCGCCCTGAAGATATCGATGCGGGCCTCCCGTTCCGGCGAAGGAGCCTGGCGCGGCGCGAAGAGCCAGGACAATCGTCCGGCCTGGGAAAAGTCGGCGGGAGCTGGGGCCGGCCAGCACTGGCGGGGCCGCTCCAGACCGGCGACAGGGTCGCCAGGAACGAGGATGAGGCGGCCGGCCGCGGCGCTCTTGACGAGCTCGCTTTCGAGGCGGCGAAGCCTCAGATCCATCGGGAGAAGGACCCACGCGGAACGGAAAGGCGTGCCGGCCGCGCCCCGGGAGGCGTGGTCGAGAAGGGCGGGAAGGTCGAGGAGCCGGTCCGATTCGAGGACCTGTTCATAGCGGTCGAGAAGCAGGGCCAGTTCCCGGCCCTTTTGCGCGACGAGAAAGCGGTCGGGCCGGACATCGGCGCTGGTGCGGCCGTCGAGCCGAAGCTCCCGGATGGCCCGGTGGAGCGCTCGGCCCAGTCCGGGCGAGGCCCCGGCACGGCCGAAGTAGTCGAGCTTTCCCTCGGCCAGGAGCTCCCTGAAGAGCCGGTCGATCAGGGCGAGCTCGGCCGACGAGGTCATCGGCTTGGCCGCCATCCCTTCGCCGCGCCGCTCCAGGGCTTCCGCGGCCAGCGCCGGGACCGTGACGAACCGGAGATTGACCCAAGAGCCGGATTCCCGGGCCAGGGCCTCGCCGATCTCGCGGCCGGTCACGAACGAGGGGCCCACGAAGATCTTTTCCTCGAGCGGGTGCTCGCGGCAGAATCCGGCCAGGAATCGGAGGACGGCGCTCATCGCTTCTCGGGCATCCGGTAGAGGATGATCCGGTGATCGCGGGCGCTCTCGCCGGGGACGACCTCGGTCCGGACGATGCGGCCGTCCCAGCCGGGGATCTTGTAGTCGTGCGAGACGATGCGGACGCCGGGACCGAGGTCCCGATCGAAGACCGCCTCGAGCGTCTCGAGCGATTCGGGCAGGAGATAGAGAAGGAGGACGGTCGCCTCGGTCAGGTGGGCCTTGGTGGCGTCCAGGCGCAGGAAGCGGACGCGCCTGCCGACACCCTCTTTGTCCGCCGAGGCCCGGCATTCCTCGAGCAGGGCCTCATCGAGCTCGATGCCCACGCCGCGCGCGCCGCAAGTCTTGGCCGCCGCGATGACCATCCGGCCGTCGCCGCAGCCGAGGTCGTAGACGACATCGTCCGGGCCGACCTCCCCGATCTCGAGCATCCGCGCAGCCACTTCGGGCGGGGTCGGGACGTAGGGGGCCAGGTCGGCGGCATCCTCCAGGCCGTGGGAGCCGGGGTAGACCCTGATGACGTTCGTCTCGTCGTAGCGGAAGGAATACGGCTTCGCGGGATGGATGAGATAGGTCGTCGTGCGCCGCCCGTTGTCGAACGAGATCTCGACCGGGAGGTCCGTGGCCAGCCGGTCGACGGCGCCGACGGCGAGGGTCCTGGTGCGGGCAACAAGGCCTCCGGGTCCGGGCATGATCGTGTACTCAATCGGCTTCTTGGTCACGTTCCGGAGGGTCGCCTCCTCCTTGAACGCTGCCGGCGCCCCGGGCCGCGAACCCAGGTCGACCCGGTTCTCGGCCTCCCGCCCCGGCCGCCCGACGAACAGCGCCAAAACAGCAAAGACGAGAAACGCGACGGCGAGCCCGACCTGAACAACGCGCTTCATGGCCGTCCCTTAAGATCGTTCCCAATTCTCATCCGCTCCAACTTAGAACAGGCGGCATCCGGAAGTCAACGAATCATGAAGGGAATGCCCCCGCAGCCGACTGAGAGGTTATTTCTTTGCTAGAACAAGACGAGGAGCACGGCGATCAGGGCGATGACGGTCCAGACGACGATCCGCACAAACGTCTTCATTTCGGTTTCTCCTGTCCCCGATCGAGGCGGCCGGCCTTCCGGACCGCCTCCTTGAGGACGTATTCCATCTGGGCGTTGATGCTTCTCATCTCGTCGGCGGCCCATTTCTCCAGGGCGTCGTAGAGCGAGGCGTCGAGCCTCAGAAGGAATTTCTTCTTCTCGCTCAAAGCTCACGGCCCGTCAGGCGTACAGGGTCCCCGTGTTGATGATCGGATGCATCTCGGTCTCCGAGACGAGGGCCACGAGGAGATTATTGACCATGGCCGCTTTCTTCTCCTCGTCGAGCTTGACCACGCCCTGGGCCTCGAGGCTCCGCAGGGCCATCTCGACCATGCCCACGGCGCCGTCGACGATCTTGGCCCGGGCGGCGATGATGGCCTCGGCCTGCTGGCGGCGGAGCATGGCCTGGGCGATCTCGGGGGCGTAGGCCAGGTGGGACAGCCGGGCCTCGACGACGTGGATGCCGGCCACCTCGAGGCGGTTCTGGACGTGCTCCTTGAGCTTGCCCGCGATCTCGTCGGGATTGGCCCGCAGGGATTCCGTATCCTTGTCATGGGCGTCGTAGGGATAGTGGGTGGCCAGCTGGCGGATGGCCGTCTCGCCCTGGATGGCCACGAAGTTCTGGTAGCTCTCGACGTTGAACAGGGCCTTGGCCGAATCGACGACGTGCCAGACGATGACGGCGGCGATCTCGATCGGGTTGCCGAGGGCGTCGTTGACCTTGATCGTCTCGCTGTTGAAGTTGAAGATGCGCAGGGTCACCTTCTTCTTGACGACGAAGGGATTGGTCCAGAAGAAGCCCGCGTTCTGGGCGCTGCCGATGTACTTGCCGAGGAAGGTGAAGACCTTGGACTCGTTCGGGTGGATGAGGAAGAAGCCGCCGAAGGTCAAGAAGACGAGGATGCACCCGGCGACGGCGCCGACCATGCCCGCCGTCGAGCCGGCCCGGTCCACGTGGGTGACGAAGTGGCGGGCGCAGAAGTAGAAGACGACGAGGTCGATGCCGGCCATGACCAGGCCGTTGACGGCGAAAACCTTCTTTTCCCTGATGTCTTTCATGCGGGCCTCCTTGAATAATATCACTATAATATCATTACGATATTGATGTCAAGAGGGTTATCGGGATTCTCTCACGTCGGCTTTGCTCGGGAATCGCCCGCCGACGGAAGCGAACGTCAGTGAGCGGACGGCAGAAGTTCGGCGGAGCGACTCGGAGCCGAACTTCTGCGAAATATCCGAGAAGAGCTCTTTTTGAGTTTCTCCCAGCACCGCCCCTCCGGGTCGCTCCGCGGCGGCGCTGATGGTCGCTTCGAAGACTCCGCTCCCTGCCGGTCCCCTCTCCACGGACGGGGATCTTCGAGGCGAATTCCCTCGCCGCCTCGATCGAGAATCCCAGGCAGGAGAAAAGAGAGAGCGAGGGCGAGCGGATGTCCTTAGAGCGTGTTAAGTTGTCGTAAGCCCTATTTCTAGGCGAAGAAATCGCCGGGGACGGCCCGGAGGCGGCTGATGTCCCTGACCCGGTCGGCGATGTCGAAGCCCTTGACGCAGACGGCCGTGCAAGACGCGCAAGAGCCGCAGGCGTCCGCGGCGATATCGAGGGAGCCGACGAGCTCGTGGGCGGCCTGAAGGTTCCTGTAGCCGTAGGCGTACATGTAGCTTCTCATCAGGTCGGGAATGGGCAGGCCCTTCGGGCACCCGGCGACGCATCTCGCGCACTGCTGGCAGTAGAGCCCGGCCGCCTGTTCGCCAAGCCGGAGGTCTTTGAGATCCGCCGGGGTGAGCGTGATGTCGCTCACGACGGAAAAGTCCTCCTTGAGCTGGTCGAACGTCGTGAAGCCCGGGATCGCCGTTGTCACGTTGGGGTCGTTGAGGACCCATTTGAGGGCCGCGCGCATATTGATCGGCTGCTGCTTCTCCTTGTCCCAATAGGCGCCGGCCTGGGTCTTCATGGCCACGATGCCCATCCCGGCGGCCGTCGCCTCGGCCACGGCCTTGCGCAGGTCCACCCGGTAATCCTGCCGGAAGTTGTAGGCCGTCAGGATGACGTCATAAGCCTTGGTCTCGATCGTCGCCCGGATGACGGCCGGCTCGTTGCCGTGGGTCGTGATGCCGATCCAGCGGGCCTTGCCCGCCTTCTTCGCCTTCTGGAGGGCCCCGATGATGGCCTGGTTCTGGACATGCTCGGGGGCGGTGTTGTTGTGGAGATAGAGGACCTCGACGTGGTCGAGCCCGAGCCGGGCCAGGCTCTCGTCGAACTTCGCCAGGAAGGCCTTCTCGATGCCCGCGTCGTCCAGCCCCTGCATGGACTTGTCCCGGTTCGGGCCGGGGACCTTGGTCGCGATCATAAAAGAATCGCGGGGCCGGCCGGCGATGACCTGGCCGATCATCTTCTCGTTCTGGCCGCGCTGGTAGCCCCAGGCCGTGTCGAGCAGGACGATGCCCGCGTCCAGGGCGGCCTGGACGACGGCCGGATTGTCGGCGTTCATGACGCCCATGCTGACGATCGGGACCTTGAGCCCGGTCCGGCCCAGCGTGCGGATAATGGGCTTGGCTCCGGCCTGTGCGGCGTCGGCCCGAGCCTCCCGGCCCGCCACGGCCGCGGCGGCCTTGACG
>JBAVUQ010000159.1:0-38364 GCA_049696855.1 Candidatus Aminicenantales bacterium | reverse complement strand
CTTCCAGGCGGCCGAGGCCAGCCCGGATGCCGCCGGCCTGGTCGATGGCGAGGTTCGCGCCCTGATCGAGGACGTGACCCCGGTCCCGGACACGGAGGCCGCCGTGCTTCCGGCCGCGGACCCTCTTTTTTGGGAGGGCTTGAGCGACGAGGACCTCAGGGCCATCGTCGCCGAGCTCGAGTCTGAAACCGGTCGTGGAGGTCCGCAATGAAAACGAGATCCATTTCCCTCGCAGGCTTGTTCCTTGCCCTGACTCTGGGGGCCTGGTCGGCCGCCCTGGGCGCGCAGGCCGGGGAGAGCCCGGCCCGGGCGGGGCTCAGGGAGCGGATCAGCGACCTCTACCTCATCAGGCTGACCCGAGCCCTCGACCTGACCGAAGAGCAGACCGCCAAGGTCTACCCGCTCCTTGTCCGCGTCGAGAAGCAGAAGGCCGAGCTCCAGCGGCGCATGGGACTCGCCCTGCGGGAAGTCCGGGCGGAGCTGGCCAAGACGCCTCCGGGGGAGGCGGAGCTTCCCGGCCTCGTCGACCGGATCAGGGAAACCCGCCGGGCCATCCGCCGGAAGGACGAGGAGGTCGAGGCCGCCCTCGACAGCATCCTGACGCCCGTCCAGAGGGCCCGCTATCTCATCTTCAACGTCGAGTTCCTGAGGAGCGTCGGCGAGAACCTGGGCCGGGCCAGGGGGACCCGGGCGCCCTTAAAAAGAACCCCTTGACAAGACTGTCGATTTCCTCTAGCATAGCCGTTGGTCGTTCTGTATATTTCAGATTAAATCTCTGAAAAAAAGAACACATTCGAGCTCGAGGAGAGAAGGTTTTCCTTTTTTTCATCTCTTTTTCTGCATTTCCCCCGTATCAGAGCAGGTTAGCGGCGAGACAGGTCGAGGGCACGCCAGCGTAGCTCAGCAGGTAGAGCGGCTGATTTGTAATCAGCGGGTCAGGGGTTCGAGTCCCTTCGCTGGCTTAGACGGGCGATCGAGGGCGAGGACGATGCATCATAGTGCGGGCAGGTTCCAGAGTGGCCAAATGGGACGGGCTGTAAACCCGTTGCGGAAACGCTTCGGAGGTTCGAATCCTTCCCTGCCCATTTTCGCCTCCGCGGGAATAGCTCAGTTGGTAGAGCGTCAGCCTTCCAAGCTGAACGTCGCGGGTTCGAATCCCGTTTCCCGCTCTTTTTCGAGGTTGCCGGGCCCAAGTAGCTCAGTTGGTAGAGCACGTCCTTGGTAAGGACGGGGTCACCAGTTCAATTCTGGTCTTGGGCTTTTTCCTGATTAAAACGCAGGCCCGCCGGGGCCGGGAAGGACCGACATGCGAGAGATCATCACGCTCCAGTGCGGCGAGTGCAAGCGGCGCAACTACAGCACGACCCGGAACAAGAAGAAGCAGACGGACAAGCTCGAGACGAGCAAGTACTGCCGCTTCTGCCGGAAGCACACGCCCCACAAGGAAACCAAATAGCCAGGAGACGACAGGTGAGTAGCTCAATTGGTAGAGCAGCGGTCTCCAAAACCGCAGGTTGCGGGTTCGAGCCCTGCCTCACCTGCCATTGCCCCCTCCGGGGCGTGCGGCCGGGGGCCTGAAGGTCCGGCCGCGGACGACGGAAAGAGAGAGCGCCATGAACGACAAGATCCGCTGGTACAAACGGTTCGGGAACTTCCTCAGGGACGTCCGGGCCGAGCTCAAGAAGGTCACCTGGCCCTCCAAGAACGAGGTCACCAGCACGACGATCGTTGTCATCGCCGCCACGATCTTCTTCGGCTTCTACCTGTTCTTCATGGACGTCATCTTCGCCTGGGTCATCACCCAGATCAAGAGCCTCTTCGGCTAAGCGCAAGGAATCGGACGATGGCAAAGAACTGGTTTGTCGTTCACACCTACTCGGGCTTCGAGAAGTTCGTCGCCGAGTCGATCAAGCAGAAGGCGATCGAGCTGCACCTCGAGGACCAGGTCGGGCAGATCATCATCCCGACCGAGGACGTCATCGAGATCCGGGGCGGCAAGAAGGTCGTCTCCACGAAGCGGTCGTACCCCGGCTATATCCTCGTCGAGATGGAGATGAACGACGAGAACTGGCTGATGATCCGGCAGGTCCCGAAGGTCACGGGCTTCGTCGGCTCCGGCCGGACCCCGACCCCGCTCAGCAAGAAGGAAGTCGGCCAGATCGTCGAGCACATGGAAACGACCTCGGAGAAACCCAAGCCCAAGCACTCGTTCGAGAAGGGCGAGGCCGTCCGCATCATCGACGGGCCCTTCTTCAACTTCAACGGGATCGTCGAAGAAGTCCACCCCGAGCGGAACACGCTCAAGGTCCTGGTCACCATCTTCGGCCGGTCGACCCCGGTCGAGCTCGAGTTCCTGCAGGTCGAGAAGCTTTAGGAGGACGAGATGTCGAAAGAAGTCGTCGCCAAGATCAAGCTGGAGATCGTCGCCGGGCAGGCCAGCCCCGCCCCTCCCGTCGGGCCGGCCCTGGGCCAGCACGGCGTCAATATCATGGGCTTCGTCCGCGAGTTCAACGAACGGACGAAGAAGATGGACGAGGGCACGGTCGTCCCCGTCCTCATCACCGTGTTCAAGGACAAGTCGTTCAACTTCGTCGTCAAGACCCCGCCGGCCTCCTACCTCCTGAAGAAGGCGGCCGGGATCGCCAAAGGGTCCGGAGCGCCGAACAAGGAGAAGGTCGGCAAGGTCACCATGAAGCAGATCGAGGAGATCGCCCGGACGAAGCTCGCCGACCTCAACGCCTATGATATCGAGGCGGCCAAGAAGATCATCGAGGGCACGGCCCGCAACATGGGACTGGAGATCATCAGTGAGTAAGCACGGCAAGAACACCACCAAGGCCCGTGAGGTCAAGGGCCCGGAGCCCCGGCAGTACACCCTGGAGGAGGCCGTCGGCCTGCTCAAGAAGGCCCACTTCGCCAAGTTCGACGAATCGGTCGACGTCGACGTCCGGCTCGGGGTCAACCCCAAGTATTCCGACCAGATGGTCCGCGGCACGATCGTCCTGCCCCACGGCACGGGCAAGACGAAGAAGATCTGCGTCATCGCCGCGGGCGAGAAGATCAAGGAGGCCGAGGAGGCCGGGGCCGACTACTTCGGCGGCGACGAGATCATCGAGAAGATCGCCGGCGGCTGGATCGACTTCGACGTCGTCATCGCGACGCCCGACGTCATGCGCGGCGTCGGCAAGCTGGGCCGCATCCTGGGCACCAAGGGCCTCATGCCCAACCCCAAGTCCGGCACGGTCACCTTCGACATCCGCAAGGCCGTCGAGGAGACCAAGGCCGGCAAGGTCGAATTCCGGGTGGACAAGACGAGCATCGTCCACTCCACCATCGGCAAGGTCTCCTTCCCGGAGGCCAAGCTCGTCGAAAACCTGCGGACCTTCATCCAGGCCATCGTTCACGCCAAGCCGCCGGCCGCCAAGGGCAAGTACATCCGGACGATGTTCGTGTCCTCGACGATGGGCCCGTCCTTCCGGATTTCCGAGGACATCCTAGAGAGCTAGAGGAGAGCGCCGTGAAAAAGGAAGAGAAACAGCCCATCGTCCAGACGCTCGAGCGCCTGTTCGACGCGAACAGCACCTACTACCTGATCGACTTCAAGCGGATGAAGGTCGCCCAGGCGGTCGAGCTGCGCAAGATCCTGCGCAAAAACGCCTTCACCTACAAGGTCATCAAGAACCGGCTGGCCCTGCGGGCCCTCGGCGAGAAGTGCCCCGAGGCCCTGCGGCCGTTCTTCCAGAAGCCGACGGCCGTCGCCTTCGCCGATAAGGACCCCGTCCAGCTGGCCAAGATCCTCAAGGACTTCTCGAACCAGGGCAAGATCCTGGCGGTCAAGGGCGGCCAGGTCGAGGGCCAGCTCATGCCGGCCGAGCGGTTCGACGAGGTCACCCGCCTCGGCTCGCGCCGGGACCTCCTGGGCAAGGTCGGCTACCTCATGGCCAGCCCGCTCCATCTGCTGATGCGAACCCTCCAGGCCCCGCTCGGCAACGTCGGGATCCTTCTCGGCGAGCTCAAGAAAAAGAAAAACACCTGAAATTCCATATTATAAGGAGACCGTGACATGGAAAAACTCACCAAGGAACAGTTCTTCACCCACCTGGACAACCTGACGATCCTGGAGCTCTCGGACTACATCAAGGAGTTCGAGAGCCGCTATGGCATCAGCGCCGCCGCGGCCGCTCCGGTCATGGCGGCCGGCGCCGCCCCCGCCGCCGAAGCCAAGCCCGCCGAGGAGAAGACCGAGTTCACCGTCGTTCTGAAGTCCGTCGGCGACAAGAAGATCAACGTCATCAAGGTCGTCCGCGAGGTCACCAGCCTCGGCCTCAAGGAAGCCAAGGACCTGGTCGACGGCGCCCCCAAGACGCTCAAAGAGGGCATCACCAAGGAAGAGGCCGAAGCGATCAAGGCCAAGTTCGCCGAAGTCGGAGCTGTCATCGAGCTTCAATAGTGACCCGGTTGGCTGAGCGTCCATCCGTCCGATCCCGGAAACGAGGGCACTCGATCTCTGCTTGAGAGTGAGACAACATGGTCAAAGAACCTAGACAACCGTTCCGCGAGAGGGTCGACTTCTCGAAGATCAAAGCGGTCTTCCCCATGCCCGACCTTCTGGACATCCAGACCCAGGCCTACCGCGAGTTCCTCCAGATGGAGCTCCTGCCCGAAGAGCGGAAGGATACCGGTCTCCAGGCCGCCCTGAAGGATGTCTTCCCCATCTCCGACTTCAAAGAGACGACGGAGCTGGAGTTCCTGAGCTATTCGATCGGGACCTGGGAGTGCAAGTGCGGCCGGCTCAAGGGGGTGGAGAACTCCCGGGCCAAGTGCGCCGCCTGCCAGACCCTCCTCCCCGCGGACATGGAGTTCTCCGAGAAGGAGGTCTGTCCGTTCTGCGGCGCGGCCCGGAAGATCGAGCTGCCGCTCTGCGAGCACTGCGGGGACCGCGTCGGCCTCCGCATCAAATACACGCCGATGGAGTGCATCCAGAAGGGCTACACCTACTCCATCCCTCTCAAGCTCAAGGTCCAGCTCGTGTCCTGGGAAAAGGACGCCGTGACCAAGGCCAAGCGGCTCAAGCACATCAAGCAGCAGGAAGTCTATTTCGGCGACATCCCGCTCATGACCGACAAGGGAACGTTCATCTTCAACGGCATCGAGCGGGTCGTCGTCAGCCAGCTCCAGCGCTCGCCGGGCGTGTTCTTCCGTCAGGCGGAGAACAAGGGTTATTTCATCGCCAAGATCATCCCGTACCGGGGCGCCTGGGTCGAGTTCGAGCACGACGCGAAGAACCTTCTCTGGGTCCGCCTCGACCGCAAGAAGAAATTCCTGGCCACCGTGTTCCTCCGGGCCCTCGGCTTCGGAGGCGACGAGGAGATCCTCAGGCTCTTCCACAAGGTCACCAAGGTCGTCATCGAGGACGGCAAGCTCTACGGGGAGCTCGGGGACGGCCTCGTCGGAAGGACCGCGGCCGAAGAGGTCACGGATGCCAAGGGCCGGAAGGTCCTGGCCCCGGCCAGGAAGAAGATCACCCCGGGCGTCCTGGCCGCCCTCAAGGAGGCCGGCGTCGCACGCGTCCCACTGGTCAAGAAAGAGCTCCTCGGCGCCTACTCCCTCGTCGCGGTCAAAGGCAAGGTCCGGACGAACGAGCCCCTCGAGGACACCCAGCTCGACCTGCTCATCGCCCGGGGCGAGCCGTTCGAGGTCTTCTATCCCGAGGCGGACCGGGCCGGTCTCATCATCAGCACCACGCTCAAGAAGGACCTGCGCAAGGACCAGCCCGCGGCGCTCGGCGAGATCTACCGCAAGCTGCGGCCGGGCGAGCCCCACACCCAGGAGAGCGCGCACAATCTCTTCCAGAGCCTGTTCTTCAATCCCCAGAAATACAATTTCTCCCGCATCGGCCGGCTCAAGTTCAACATCAAGCTCGGCCTTGAGACCCCTCTCGAAGACAAGACGCTCTCGCCGAAGGACTACGTCGAAGTCCTCAAATACCTGCTCAACCTGCGCTTCGGCGAGGGTTCGGTCGACGACATCGACCACCTCGGCAACCGCCGGGTCCGGTCCGTCGGCGAGCTGGTCGAGAACGCCTTCCGCATCGGCCTGACCCGGATGGAGCGGACGATCAAGGAGAAGATGACCATCACCGCGGACCTGGCGGCGGCCATGCCCCAGGACCTCATCAACTCCAAGCCGGTCATCGCCGCCCTCAAGGAGTTCTTCGGCAGCTCGCAGCTGTCCCAGTTCATGGACCAGATCAACGCCCTGGCCGAGATCACCCACAAGCGGCGCCTCTCGGCCCTCGGCCCCGGCGGCCTGAGCCGCGAGCGGGCCGGCTTCGAGGTCCGCGACATCCAGACCTCCCACTACGGCCGGATCTGCCCGGTCGAGACGCCCGAGGGCCCGAACATCGGGCTCATCTCCTCGCTCAGCTGCTTCGCCCGGGTCAACGAGTACGGCTTCATCGAGACCCCCTACCGCAAGGTCGAAAACGGCCGCATCGTCGACTTCGTCAAGGTCCTCCACCCTGGCAGCAGCGACTACAAGATCGGCGACATGGTCAAAAAGGACGAGATGGCCAAGACCGTCGACCGGCTCAAGGACCAGAAGGCCCGCCAACTGCCGGCCGTCGAGCCCTACTGCTTCTATATGACAGCCTGGGAGGAAGAGAAGTACAACATCGCCCAGGCCAACGCCGTGGTCGACGACCGCGGCCGATTCCAGGACGAGCTCGTCAGCGCCCGCGAGCGAGGCAATTTCAAGAATATCCCCCGGGAGCAGATCCACTATATTGACGTCTCGCCGAAACAGCTCGTCTCCCTGTCCGCGGCCCTCATCCCGTTCCTCGAGCACGACGACGCCAACCGCGCTCTCATGGGCTCCAACATGCAGCGCCAGGCCGTGCCCCTCATCCGGCCGGAGGCCCCCCTCATCGGGACCGGCATCGAGGGCCTGGTCGCCGTCGGTTCGGGCGACGTCGTCGTCTGCCGCCGGTCCGGCGTCATCGAGTTCGTCGATGCCGAGCGGATCATCGTCCGCGTGGACGAGAAGGAAGCCGGACGGAGCTACGACGTCGGCACGGACCTCTACACCCTGGTCAAGTTCCTGCGGACCAACCAGAACACCTCGACCAACCACCGTCCGATCGTCCGCAAGGGCGACAAGGTCGTCCGCGGCCAGGTCCTGGCCGACAGCTCCTGCACGGACGGGGGGGAGCTGGCCCTCGGCCGCAACGTCCTCTGCGCCTTCATGCCCTGGCGCGGCTACAACTTCGAGGACGCCATCATCGTCAGCGAGAAGCTCATCAAGGAGGACATCTTCACCTCCCTCCACATCGTCGAGGAGACGATCGAGGCCCGCGACACCAAGCTCGGCCCCGAGGATATCACTCGCGACATCCCCAACGTCCCCGAGAACCTCCTCCGCAACCTCGATGAGAACGGCATCGTCCGCATCGGCGCCCACGTCAAATCGGGCGACATCCTCGTCGGCAAGGTCGCCCCGAAAGGGGAGACCCAGCTGTCGCCCGAGGAGAAGCTGCTCAAGGCGATCTTCGGCGAGAAGGCCCTCGACGTCAAGGACGCCTCGCTCTACTGTTCGCCCGGCGTCGAAGGCACGATCATCGACGTCCGCATCTTCTCCCGCCGGGGCATCGAGAAGGGGCCCCGGGCCAAGGCCGTCGAGAAGGACGAGATCGCGACGCTCAAGCGCAACCTCGACGACGAGATCGTCATCATCGAGAACGAGAAGTGGGAGAAGGTCCGGGCCCTGCTCAAGGGCTCGGTCGTCGAGAAGGGCCAGAAGTCCGAGGACGTGACCCTCGAGAAGGGCGCCAAGCTGACCGAAAAGGTCCTCGAGGCCCTCGACTTCGACGAGGCCATGAAGCTCAAGCTCAACGACGACGAGGAGCGCGACCGGGAGATCAAGGACCTCGACAAGAAGGTCAAGCGCCAGATCGAGGCCCTCCGGGCCATCTTCAAGGAGAAAGTCGAGAATCTGAAGAAGGGCGACGAGCTCGCCCCGGGCGTCATCCAGGCGATCAAGGTCTTCATCGCCATGAAGCGGAAGCTGTCGGTCGGGGACAAGGTCTCCGGCCGCCACGGCAATAAGGGCATCGTCGCCAAGATCGTGCCCGAAGAGGACATGCCCCGGCTGCCCGACGGCCTGCCGGTCGAGATCGTCCTCAACCCGCTCGGCGTCCCCTCGCGCATGAACGTCGGCCAGATCCTGGAGACCCACGCCGGATGGGCCGCCCACACTCTGGATTTCTGGATGGCCACCCCCGTCTTCGACGGGGCCAGCGAGATCGAGATCAAGCAGCTCCTAAAGAAGGCCGGCCTGCCGGAGAGCGGCAAGACCGTCCTCTATGACGGCGTCGCCGGCGAGCTTTTCGACCAGGAAGTGACGGTCGGCTACATCTATATGATGAAGCTCTACCACCTCGTCGACGACAAGATCCACGCCCGTTCGACCGGCCCGTACTCCCTGATCACCCAGCAGCCGCTCGGCGGCAAGGCCCAGTTCGGCGGCCAGCGGTTCGGAGAGATGGAGGTCTGGGCCCTCGAAGCCTACGGGGCGGCCTACTGCCTCCAGGAGCTCCTGACCGTCAAGTCCGACGACGTCGAGGGCCGGGCCAAGATCTACGAGGCCATCGTCAAGGGCGACCTCGAGTTCACGCCCGGTCTGCCCGAATCGGTCAACGTCCTCATCCGCGAGCTCCAGAGCCTGTGCCTGAACGTGGAGCTCGAGAAGGGCGAGAAGGAAGACGTCCTGCCGTGGGGCATCGCCGTGCCCCAGCCGGGCAAAGGAGAAGTCTAATGGACATCCGACCGCCGATCACCACGGCCCCCCGGCCGCGGCTCGAGTTCGACAGGGTCCGCATCAGCATCGCCTCGCCGGACAAGATCAAGAGCTGGTCCTGGGGCGAGGTGACCAAGCCCGAGACGATCAACTACCGGACCTTCAAGCCGGAGAAGGACGGCCTGTTCTGCGCCAAGATCTTCGGCCCCATCAACGACTACGAATGCCTCTGCGGCAAGTACAAGCGGATGAAATACCGGGGCATCATCTGCGAGCGCTGCGGCGTCGAAGTCACCAAAAGCAAAGTCCGCCGCGAGCGCATGGGCCACATCCAGCTGGCTTCGCCCGTCGCCCACATCTGGTTCTTCAAGAGCCCGCCCAGCCGGATCGGGCTCGTCCTCGACCTGTCGATCAAGGACCTCGAGAAGGTCCTCTACTTCGAGTCCTACATCGTCATCGACCCGGCCGACACGCCGCTCAAGGAGAAGCAGCTCCTCAACGAGGAGGAGTTCAAGGATGCCCAGGAAAAATACGGCGACAAGTTCGAAGCCTCGATCGGCGCCGAGGCCATCAAGGTCCTGCTGGAGAAGATCAACATCCAGAAGGAAGGCGAGCGCCTGCGCAAGCTGATGAAGAAGGAGACCTCGCAGCAGCGCAAGCTCCGCTATGCCAAGCGGCTGCGCGTCTTCAAGGCCCTCAAGCGCTCCGGCAACCGGCCGGAGTGGATGGTCCTTGACGTCGTGCCGGTCATCCCGCCCGACCTGCGCCCCCTCGTCCGCCTCGACGGCGGCCGCTTCGCCACCTCCGACCTCAACGACCTCTACCGCCGGGTCATCAACCGCAACAACCGGCTCAAGAAGCTCATCGAGCTCAAGGCCCCCGAGCTCATCATCCGCAACGAGAAGCGGATGCTCCAGGAGGCCGTCGACGCCCTCTTCGACAACGGCAAGCGCGGCCGCGTCCACCTCGGCGCCAACCGCCGGCCCCTCAAGTCCCTGAGCGAGGCCCTGCGCGGCAAGCAGGGACGCTTCCGCCAGAACCTCCTCGGCAAGCGCGTCGACTACTCGGGGCGCTCCGTCATCGTCGTCGGGCCCGAGCTCAAGCTCAACCAGTGCGGCCTGCCCAAGAAGATGGCCCTGGAGCTCTTCAAGCCGTTCATCTTCAACAAGCTCGAGAAGGAAGGCCTTGTTCCGAGCGTCAAGGTCGCCCGGGAATGGCACGAGCAGGAGCGGCCCGAGGTCTGGGACTACCTCGAAGAGGTCGTCCGCGAGCACCCGATCTTCCTCAACCGCGCGCCCACCCTGCACCGGCTGGGCATCCAGGCCTTCGAGCCCATCCTCGTCGAGGGCAAGGCCATCCAGATCCACCCGCTCGTCTGCGCCGCGTTCAACGCCGACTTCGACGGCGACCAGATGGCCGTCCACATCCCGCTTTCGGTCGAGGCCCAGATCGAGGCCCAGACGCTGATGCTGTCGACGAACAACATCCTTTCGCCCGCCCACGGCCGGCCCCTGACCATCCCCAGCCAGGACATGGTCCTCGGCTGCTATTACCTGACCCTCGAGAAGAAGGGCCTCAAAGGGGAGGGGCGGATCTTCGGATCGCCTGAGGCGGCCCTCCTGGCCCTGGAGACCGGCGAGGTCGCCCTCCAGAGCATCATCAAGCTGCGCTTCTCCGGGCCGTTCATGAACCTGGCCACTTACTACGACGACCAGGGCGTCATGACCTGTCCGGTTCAGGACTTCAAGAGAGAGCTCGTCGAGACGACCCCCGGCCGGATCATCTTCAACGGCGTCCTGACCAAGGGCTTCCCCTTCATCAACGGGGTGCTCCGCAAGAAGGGCATGGAGAACCTCGTTTTCTACCACTACCTCAAAGTCGGCCTCCAGCCGACCGTCCGGATCCTCGACGCCATGAAGGAGCTCGGCTTCAAATACGCCACCCAGGCCGGCTTCTCCTTGGGCATCGACGACTTCGTCATCCCCGGCGAGAAGAAGGCCCTCGTCGATCGGGCCGAAAAAGAGGTCCTGTCGATCGAGAACCTCTACCGGGACGGCACCATCTCCTCCGGCGAGCGGTTCAACCGCGTCGTCGAGATCTGGGGCACGGTCACGGACAAGGTCTCGAGCGCCATGATCGAGGAGATGAAGCGGATCAGCCTCGAGGGCAAGGAGCTCAACCCGCTCTTCGTCATGGCCGATTCCGGGTCGCGCGGCAACAAGCAGCAGATCCGCCAGCTCGCCGGGATGCGCGGCCTGATGTCGAAGCCCTCGGGCGAGATCCTGGAGACGCCGATCACGGCCAACCTCCGGGAAGGCCTGAACGTCCTCCAGTACTTCATCTCGACCCACGGCGCCCGCAAGGGCCTGGCCGACACCGCCCTCAAGACGGCCAATTCGGGCTACCTGACCCGCAAGCTCGTCGACGTCTGCCAGGAGGTCATCGTCGACGAGCACGACTGCGGCACGCTCAAGGGCATCAACGTTTCGGCCATCGTCGAGAACGGCGAGATCATCGAGCCCTTCATCGACCGGATCGTCGGCCGGGTCGCCCTCGAGCAGGTCGTCCATCCCGACACGGGGGCGACGATCGTCGATATGAACGCCGAGATCAGCGAGAAGGTGGCCCAGCAATTCCAGGACCTGGGCATCGAGCGGGTCAAGATCCGCTCGGTCCTGACCTGCGAGGCCAAGCGGGGCATCTGCCAGCTCTGCTACGGCCGCTCGCCGGCCTCCGGCAAGATGGTCGAGCTCGGCGAGGCCGTCGGCATCGTCGCGGCCCAGTCGATCGGCGAGCCCGGCACCCAGCTCACGATGCGGACCTTCCACGTCGGCGGCATCGCCATGGGCGGCGCCGAGCGGTCCAAGATCGAGGCCAAGAACGACGGCGTCCTCAAGTTCAACAACCTCAAGTCGGTCGAGAACAAGGAAGGGACGCTCATCGTCGTCAACCGCAGCGCCAACATCGCCATCCTCGACCACCGCGGCCGCGAGGTCGAGCACTACCAGGTGCCCTACGGCGCCAGGATCCTCGTCCGCGAGGGACAGGAAGTCAAGTCCCGCCAGGCCTTCGCCGAGTGGGACCCCTTCAACACGTTCATCCTGACCGAAGAGACCGGGACGGTCCGCTTCCACGACGTCGTCCTCGGCGTCAGCATGGAGGAGGTCCAGGACGAGTTCACCGGCCTGATCACCCAGGTCATCATCGACCCCAAGGACGAGAAGCTCCAGCCCCAGGCCGAGATCCTCGACCCGCAGAAGAAGGACGACAAGGGCCGGCCCGTCCTGCTGCGGAAATACTTCCTCCCGGCCGGGGCCAACCTCGAGATCAAGGATGCAGAGAAGGTCTTCGCCGGCGACGTCCTGGCCAAGATCCCGCGCGAGGCGGCCCGCACCAAGGACATCACGGGCGGCCTGCCGCGGGCCGAGGAGCTGTTCGAAGCCCGGCGCCCGAAGCTCCCGGCCGTCATCTCCGAGATCGACGGGGTCATCCAGATCGGCGGCCTCCTCCGCGGCTACCGCAAGATCAGCGTCAAGAACGAGCGCGGCGGCGAGAAGGAATACCTCATCCCCAAGGGCGCCCACCTGAGCGTCACCGACGGGGAGCGGATGCGGGCCGGCGACGCCCTCATGGACGGGCCGGTCAATCCCCACGACATCCTGCGCGTCCTCGGGGAGAAGGAGCTGGCCGAATACCTCCTCAAGGAGGTCCAGGCCGTTTACCGGCTCCAGGGCGTGTCGATCAACGACAAGCACATCGAGACGATCATCCGGATGATGCTGCGCTGGGTCAAGGTCGAGGAAGTGGGGGACACCGAGTTCCTGGTCGACGAGCAGGTCGATAAGTTCGTCTTCCAGACGGAGAACGAGAAAGTCATGAAGAAGGGCGGCAAGCCGGCCAAGGCCCGGCCGCTGCTCCTCGGGATCACCAAGAGCGCCCTGAGCACCGACAGCTTCATCTCGGCCGCCTCCTTCCAGGAGACGACCCGGGTCCTGACCGAGGCCAGCCTGTACGGCAAGGTCGATTATCTCCGGCGGCTCAAGGAGAACATCATCATGGGCCGGCTCATCCCGGCCGGCACGGGCTACAAGTTCTACCGGAATGTCGAGCTCAAGGAAGAGATGCCGCCGTCTCTCCCCGAGAAGGAAGAGGAGGAGGTCCTCCCGGAGGCCTGACCGGCTCAGGCCGCGGGAAGGTGCCATAATTTCTTGACAGAGAGGCCGAATTTTGTTAATATCCACCTATTCGTCTCGGGCTATCCCCCTGGGGATGAATAAAACCTCATTTGGAAATCTTGTGTAGAGGAGTATTTTTCATTGCCGACCGTAAATCAGCTCGTTAGAAAAGGCCGAACGCCCAAGAAATACAAGAGTAAATCTCCGGCTCTCGACGCCTGCCCCCAGAAGAGGGGCGTCTGCACCCGCGTGTTCACGACCACGCCCAAGAAGCCGAATTCGGCCATGCGCAAGGTCGCCCGAGTCCGGCTGACCAACAACATCGAGGTCACGGGATACATCCCGGGCATCGGCCATAACCTCCAGGAACATTCGATCGTCATGATCAGGGGAGGCCGCATCAAGGACCTGCCCGGTGTCCGCTACCACATCATCCGCGGCAAGCTCGACGCCGAAGGGGTGCAGAACCGGTTTAAGGCGCGGTCCCGGTACGGGGCGAAGCGGCCCAAAGAGAAACGGGCCGCGGTCTAGTTAGGAGCTTCCCATGCCGAGACGCGGAACCATCAAGAAGCGCAAAGCGCCGGCCGACTCCCTTTACGGCAGCACGCTGGTCGCCCGGTTTATCAATCTCTTCCTCCGCAAGGGGAAGAAGACGACCGCCGAGAGGGTCGTCTATGGCACGATGGACATCCTCAAGGCCAAGACCAAGGAAGACCCCCTCAAGGTCCTGGAAAAGGCCCTGGAGAACGTCCGGCCGTTCCTCGAGACCAAGTCGCGGCGCGTCGGCGGCGCGAACTATCAGGTCCCCATCGAGGTTTCGCCCGGACGGTCCTACTCCCTGGGCTTCCGCTGGCTGGTCAAGTACGCCAAGGAGAGGGGCGGCAAGAGCATGCAGGAGAAGCTCTCCGCCGAGATCATCGACGCGATCAACAACCGCGGCGGCGCGGTCAAGAAGCGCGAAGACACGCACAAGATGGCGGAGGCCAACCGGGCCTTCGCACACTATAAATGGTAGTCTTCAGGAAAGAGCTCGGTCTGTGATTCGGTACGATATGGAGCGAAGGCTTTATGCGGTCATACCCGATCGAGAGAGTCCGAAACATCGGTATCATGGCCCATATCGACGCCGGGAAGACGACCACGACCGAGCGCATTCTGTTCTATACGGGTATGACCTACAAGATTGGCGAGGTGGACGAAGGAACGGCCGTGATGGATTGGATGGTCCAGGAGCAGGAACGCGGGATCACCATCACCTCGGCCGCGACGACGTGCGCCTGGCGTGACCACCGTATCAATATCATCGATACGCCGGGTCACGTGGATTTCACCGCGGAGGTCGAGCGCTCCCTGAGGGTGCTTGACGGCGCGATAGCCATACTGTGTGGAGTTGGCGGCGTCGAACCGCAGTCCGAGACAGTGTGGCGCCAGGCCGACAAGTACCGGGTCCCCCGCATCGTGTTCATCAACAAGATGGACCGGATCGGGGCCGACCCGGAACGGGCGGTCCTCATGTTGAGGACGCGGGTGGCGGCCAAGCCTCTGCCGATCCAGATTCCCCTGGGCCGGGAAGACGGATTCCGCGGTGTCATCGACCTCATCGACCGCAAGGTCTACGACTGGGGTCAGGACATCCTGGGAACGGACTATGTCGTCCGCGAGGTCGCGGAGGAGGATCGCGAGGAAGTCGAACGGAAACGACAGGACATGCTGGAAATGTTGAGCGAACACGATGACGGCCTGATGCAAAAGTACCTCGACGGGGTCGAGGTGCCGGCACCGGAGCTGCGCGCGGCCGTCCGCCGGGCCACCCTGGCCGAGGAGATCGTCCCCGTCCTCTACGGGGCCTCCTTCCGGAACAAGGGGGTTCACCCGTTGCTCGACGCCATCGTCGACTACCTGCCCTCGCCGGCCGACGTCCGTCCGGTCGTCGGGCACCACCCCCGGACCCTGGCCGAGGAGACGCGGCCGGCCTCGGACGAGGCGCCGTTCTCCGGGCTCGTGTTCAAGATCGCCAACGATCCGTTCCTGGGCAGCCTGGCCTACTTCCGGGTCTATTCCGGAAAGGCCAAGGTCGGCCAGGCGGTCTACAACTCGACCAAGGACGAGGAGGAGAAGCTTTCGCGCCTGCTCGAGATGCACGCCAACAAGCGCAAGGAGGTCAAGGAGGTCTTCGCGGGAGACATCGCGGCCATGGGCTCGATGAAGAGCATTTCGACCGGCGACACCCTCTGCCTCAAGAGCCATCCCATCGTCCTCGAGTCGATCCGCTTCCCCGAGCCGGTCATCTCGGCGACGATCGAGCCGAAGACGAAGGCCGACCATCCCAAGCTGGCCACGACCCTGGCCAAGCTCGTCCGCGAGGACCCGACGATCAAGGTCAGCCAGGACCCGATGACGGGCCAGACCCTGCTCCGGGGGATGGGGGAGCTGCACCTCGAGATCATCATGGACCGGATGGAACGCGAATTCGGCGTCCGGGCCAACCTGGGCAAGCCCCAGGTCGCTTACAAGGAAACCATCACGACCGCGGCCGGGGGCGAGGGCAAGTACATCCGCCAGGCCGGCGGCAAGGGCCTGTACGGGCACTGCGTCCTCCGGCTCGAACCCCTTGACCGGGGCCGCGGCTTCGAGTTCGTCGACCTCACCCGGGGTGGCATCATCCCCCGGGAGTTCATCGGCGACGTCGAGAACGGGGTCCGCGAGGCCCTCGAGGCGGGCGTCGTCGCCGGCTATCCGGTGACCGACCTCCGGGCGGCCCTCACCGGCGGCTCGACGCACGACGTCGACGCGGCGCCGGTGGCCTACAAGATCGCGGCCTCCCTGGCCTTCCGCGAGGCCGCCAAGAAGGCCGGCCCCGTCCTGCTCGAGCCCCTGATGAAGCTCGAGATCGTCGCCCCGGACGAATACCTCGGCGACATCGTCGGCGACATCAACGCGCGGCGGGGCAAGATCGAGGGCATGGAGATCAGGGTCGGCTCCCGCGTCATCACCATCCATGTCCCCCTGGCCGAAATGTTCGGCTACGCGACGACGCTCCGGACCCTGACCCAGGGCCGCGGAGTTTTCGCCATGGAATTCGCGAGATATGAACGGACGCCCCAGGGCGTCCAGGACGAGATCGTCGCCCGGGTCGAGGGACGGATCCCCTTCCGGGCCGATGCCTAGGATATGTCTTTGAGTATGTAAGCCATACAGGAGGTGAGCGATGGCAAAAGAAAAGTATGCGAGGACGAAACCCCATGTCAACGTCGGGACGATCGGTCACATCGACCACGGCAAGACGACGCTGACGGCCGCCATTACCAAGGTTCTGGCGACCAAGGGCCTGGCCAAGGCGCAGAGCTATGACGACGTCGCCAAGGCCGATGCCAAGATGTTCCGCCGGGACGCGACCAAGATCCTGACGGTCGCCCTGAGCCACGTCGAGTACGAAAGCGAGAAGCGGCACTACGCCCACATCGACTGCCCCGGCCACGCCGATTACATCAAGAACATGATCTCCGGCGCGGCCCAGATGGACGGCGCCATTCTGGTCGTGTCCGCCGCCGACGGCCCGATGCCCCAGACGCGCGAGCATATCCTGCTCGCCCATCAGGTCAACGTGCCGGCCATTGTCGTCTTCATGAATAAGTGCGACCTCGTCGACGACCCCGAGATCCTCGACCTCGTCGAGCTCGAGGTCCGCGAACTGCTGTCGAAGTACGACTTCCCCGGCGACAAGCTCCCGGTCATCCGCGGCAGCGCCACGAAGGCCGCGGAGGACGTCAACGGCGAGGGCGCCAAGTGCATCTGGGAGCTGGTCAAGGCCCTGGACGAATACATCCCCGAGCCCCTCCGCGAGGTCGATAAGCCCTTCCAGATGGCCATCGAGGACGTCTTCTCGATCACCGGCCGCGGCACCGTCGTCACGGGCCGGGTCGAGCGCGGCGTCGTCAAGGTCGGCGACGAGTGCGAGATCGTCGGACTGCGCGAAACCCGCAAGACCGTCGTCACGGGCGTCGAGATGTTCCGCAAGCTCCTCGACCAGGCCCAGGCCGGCGACAACATCGGGGCCCTGCTCCGCGGCGTCGGCAAGGACGAGGTCGAGCGCGGCCAGGTCCTGGCCAAGCCCGGTTCGATCAAGCCGCACCGGAAGTTCCGGGCCCAGGTCGTCGCCCTGACCAAGGAAGAGGGCGGGCGGCACACGCCGTTCTTCAAAGGCTACCGGCCGCAGTTCTATTTCCGGACGACCGACGTGACCGGGTCCGTCAAGCTGCCCGAGAACGTCGAGATGGTCATGCCCGGCGACTCCGTCAACCTGGAGATCGAGCTGATCACCGACGTCGCCATGGAGAAGACCCTGCGCTTCGCCATCCGCGAAGGCGGCCGGACGGTCGGCGCCGGCACCGTCACCGAGATCATCGAGTAACCGCGAGCGCCGCCGAGGTCCGCCGGGCCGCGGGGCCCGAAAGAGGCAATCGGAGAACAGAGGAACGAACGATGGAAAAAATCAGAATCCGCTTACAGTCCTTTGATCACCGCCTGCTCGACCAGTCCGTCAAGGACATCGTCGTCAAGGCGAAACGCACCGGCGCCAGCGTCGCCGGCCCCATCCCCCTGCCGACGCGCATCCACAAGTTCTGCGTCCTCCGTTCGCCGCACGTCGACAAGAAGTCGCGCGAGCACTTCGAGATGCGGATCCACAAGCGGCTCATCGACATCAGCGAATACAACAACGAGACGATCGAAGAGCTCCAGAAGCTCGACCTGCCGGCCGGGATCGACGTCGAGATCCAGGCCTACGGGGCGGGAGAATGACCATGATCCAGGGACTGATCGCCAAAAAGATCGGCATGAGCCAGCAGTTCGACGACGCCGGCAACGTCGTCCCCGTCACCGTCCTCAAGGCCGGGCCGTGCACGGTCATCCAGATGAAGACGGCCGAGAAGGACGGCTACGTCGCCGTCCAGCTGGGCTTCGTCGAGGAGCGGGCCGTCCGCAAACCGCTCAAGCCCCAGACGGGGCACTTCAAGAAGGCGGGCGTCCCCGTCGTCAGGAAGCTCCAGGAAGTCGGCTGTTCCGACCCCGCTTCGATCAAGGAAGGGGACCAGGTCCTCGTCGATATCTTCGAGGTCGGCGAGATGGTCGACGTCGTCGGCACGAGCAAGGGCAAGGGCTTCGCCGGCGTCGTCAAGCGGCACCATTTCGCCGGCGGCGGCGCCGCCCACGGCTCGATGTTCCACCGCGCGCCCGGCTCGATCGGCGCCTCGTCCTACCCCTCCCGGGTCATCAAGGGCATGCGCATGGGCGGCCACATGGGTCATGAACGGGTCACGGTCCGCAAGCTCATGGTCGTCGCCACGGACAAGGACCGGAACCTGCTCCTCGTCAGGGGCGCGGTGCCCGGGGCCAAGGGCGGTTACATCCTCATCAAGAAGGCCGCGGCCGCCCCCGCGCGGGCGAAGTGAACGGGAAAGAGGGCACCATGGCGAAACTCGATGTCATCGATCGCAGCGGCAAGACGGCCGCCCAGCTGGACCTGCCGGAGGGCGTCTTCGCCGGGTCCGTCCACGACCACCTGATCTACGAGGCCGTCGTCAACTTCCGGGCCAACCAGCGCCAGGGAACGGCGGCCACCAAGACCCGGGCGTTCGTCAGCGGCGGCGGCAAGAAGCCCTGGCGGCAGAAGGGCACCGGCCGGGCTCGCGTCGGCAGCACGCGCTCACCTCTCTGGAAGAAGGGCGGGACGGTCTTCGGGCCGCAACCCCGCGACTATTCCTACGAGCTGCCGAAGAAGGCCCGGCGGAGCGCCCTCCGCTCGGCCCTGGCCAAGAAGCACGCCGACCAGGAGCTCATCGTCACGAGCGAGCTCGAGGTCAAAGAGCCCAAGACCAAGGAGGCGGTCGCCCTCCTCAAGGCCTTTAAGCTCGATTCGGCCCTCCTCGTCGACACCGCCGATAACGCTAACCTGTTCCGGGCGGTCCGGAACCTGCCGCGGGTCAAGGCGGTCGACGTGACCGGCCTCAACATCTACGACGTCCTCGCCCACAAGTCGGTTGTCTTCAGCCGGCGGGCGTTCGAGGCCGTTCTGGAGAAATTGACGTGATCAAAGACCCCCACAAAATCATCATCCGCCCGGTGATCACGGAGAAGACGACCCGGCTCAAGGCCTCGAGCGGGGTCATCTGCTTCGAGGTCGCCCGGGGCGCCAACAAGATCGAGATCAAGCAGGCCATCGAGCGGCTGTTCAAGACCAAGGTCGCCGAGGTCCGGACCCAGGCGAAGGCGGGCAAGATCCGCCGCGTCGGCCGCAACATGGGCAAGACGAAGGCCTGGAAAAAGGCCTTCGTCCGGCTCCGCGAGGGCGAGAAACCGATCGAATATTTCGAGGCGGCGTAACATGGGCATCAA
The DNA here is from genome assembly GCA_049696855.1 of Candidatus Aminicenantales bacterium. GTDB lineage: Bacteria > Acidobacteriota > Aminicenantia > Aminicenantales > Saccharicenantaceae > RBG-16-66-30. The sequence continues at coordinate 19,003 of JBAVUQ010000159.1, read as the reverse complement.
AACCTACCGGCCAATGACCCCCGGCCTGCGCCACAGGACGGGCAACCGCTACGACGAGCTGAGCGGGGACCGCCCCTACAAGCCCCTGCTCGTGTCCCTGCCCAAGTCGGGCGGGCGCGACAGCCGCGGCCACCTGTCCATGCGGAACCGGGGCGGCGGGCACAAGCAGCTTTACCGCGTGGTCGATTTCAAGCGCGACAAGATCGACATCCCGGGCCGGGTCGAGACCGTCGAGTACGACCCCAACCGCTCCTCGTTCATCTCCCTCGTCAAGTACAAGGACGGCGAGCGGCGCTACATCATCTACCCCGCCGGGCTCCAGGTCGGCCAGGAGATCGTTTCGACCGACCGCCAGGCCGACATCCTGCCGGGCAACGCGATGCCGCTGCGCTTCATCCCGCTCGGCACCGTCATCCATAACATCGAGCTCCGGAAGGACAAGGGCGGCCAGGTCGCCAAGTCCGCCGGGGCCGGCGCCCAGATCCTGGCCAAGGAAGGGGATTACGCCCAGGTCCGGCTGCCGTCGTCGGAGATCCGCAAGGTCCATCTGGACTGCCGGGCGACGATCGGCCAGATCGGCAACCTCGACCACTCGAATATCAGCGTCGGCAAGGCCGGCCGCAGCCGCTGGAAAGGCATCCGGCCGCACGTCCGCGGCACGGCCATGAATCCCATCGACCATCCGCACGGCGGCGGCGAAGGGAAGTCCAAGGGCGGCCGGCACCCGGTCAGCCCAGAGGGCATCCCGACCAAGGGGTTCAAGACCCGCCAGAACAAGCGGACCCAGGCCTTCATCGTCCGGCGCAGGAGCAAGTAACCATGAGCAGATCGCTACACAAAGGCCCGTTCATCGACGGCCACCTCCTGGAGAAGGTCCAGGCCCTGGCGACGCCCGCGGGCAAGCGCCAGCTGATCAAGACCTGGTCCCGCCGGTCGACGATCATCCCCGAGATGGTCGGTATGACCATCGGCGTCCATAACGGGCGGAAGTTCATCCCGGTCTTCGTCACCGAGAACATGGTCGGGCACAAGCTCGGCGAGTTCTCGCCGACCCGGCATTTCAAGGGCCACACCTCCAGGACCGCCAAACAGCTGAAAGTGGGGAAGACGCCATGAGCACGCCGGCCCCTCTCTCCCATGCCATCGCCCGGTTCATCCGGATGAGCCCCCAGAAGGGCCGCCTCGTGGCCGACCTCGTCCGCGACCGCTACGTCGGCGAGGCCCTGACCATCCTGCGCTTCAGCGAGCGGAAGAAGATCAGCGCCATCCTCGAGAAGGTCCTCCGCTCGGCCATCGCCAACGCCCAGCAGAAATCGCCCAACGTGGACGTCGACACGCTCTACATCTCGCAAATCCAGATCAACGGCGGCCCGAGCGCCAAGCGCATCCGCCCGGCGCCCCAGGGACGGGCCTACCGCATCCAGAAGCGGACCAGCCACGTCCACATCTATCTCGACGAAAAGGGGAAATAACCGTGGGTCAGAAAACACACCCGTACGGATTCCGGCTCGGCTTCAACAAGCCCTGGTCCTCCCGCTGGTTCGCCAAGGGCCCCGACTACGCCCGTCTCATCCACGAAGACCTGCGGATGAAGAAAGCCATCAAGGACAAGTACTTCCACGCCGGCATCGCCGGGGTGGACGTCGAGCGCGTCGGTCCGAAGATCCGGGTCATCATCCACACGGCCCGGCCCGGGATCATCATCGGCCGCGGCGGCAAGGAGATCGAGAGCCTCAAGGCCTATCTCGAGACGATCGCCAAGCGGGATGTCTACGTCGACATCCGCGAGGTCGACAAGCCCGAGCTCAACGCCCTGCTCATCGGCGAGAGCATCGCCGTCCAGCTCGAGAAGCGCATCGCCTACCGGCGGGCCATGCGCAAGGCCGTCGAATTCGCGCTCAAGATGGGGGCCAAGGGGATCAAGGTCATGTGCGCCGGACGCCTCGGCGGCGTCGAGATCGCCCGCTCCGAATGGTACCTCAAGGGGCAGCTGCCGCTGCAAACCCTCAGGGCCGACATCGATTACGCTTTCACCGAAGCCTTCACGACCTACGGCCAGATCGGCATCAAGGTCTGGGTCTACCGGGGCGACGTCGAAAAGCCCAAGATGACCTCCCAGATGGCCGAGGTCGAGGAGATCTAGCCATGTTGATGCCCGCGAAAGTCAAGTACCGCAAGCAGCAGCGGGGCCGCATGCGAGGGAAGGCCCTGCGTGGCGGCACGCTGACCTTCGGCGAGTTCGGCCTCCAGGCCCTCGAGCCCGGCTGGCTGTCCTCCCGGCAGATCGAGGCCGGCCGCATCACCATCACCCGGCACATGAAGAGAAAAGGCAAATTGTGGATCCGGACCTTCCCCTGGAAGTCGGTCACGAAGAAGCCGACCGAGGTCCGCATGGGCAAGGGCAAGGGCGATCCCGAATTCTGGGTCGACGTCATCCGCCCGGGCAAGATCCTGTTCGAGCTCGAAGGCATCGACCTCGCCGAGGCCCAGGAGGCCATGCGCCTGGCCTCCCACAAGCTGCCCATCAAGACGCGGTTCATCGTCCGCGGGCAGAGGGAGCTCCGATGAAGACCAAAGAACTCATGGAATTGTCGGCCGACGAGCTGAGGCACAGGGAGGGGGAGCTCGTCGATCAGCTCTTCAAGCTCCGCTTCCAGAAGTCGCTCGGCCAGCTCGAGAGCCCGATGAAGATCAAGGCCATCAAGAAGGACATCGCCCGCATCAAGACCATCTTGAACCGGGCCCCGCAGGCCACGGAGTAGCCCATGGACACCCCCAAACAAGCACGGAAGACGACCAAGGTCGGGACCGTCGTCGCCAAGAAGATGACGAAGACGGTCACGGTCCAGGTGGAGCGGCAGATCCGCCACCCCCTCTACCGGAAGACCATCCGGAGGAAGCAGACCTTCCTCGTCCACGATGAAGCCGAGAAGTGCAAGGTCGGCGACATCGTCCGCATCGTCGAGACGCGGCCGATCAGCAAGACCAAGCGTTGGCGCATCCTGGCGATCATCGGCCTGACCCCCGCCCTGACGGCGACCCCGATCGAGACGGACCCGATCGCGCCCGAGAAGGGAGAGCCCCAATGATCCAGATGCGCACGATGCTCAAGGTGGCCGATAACTCCGGCGCCCGGCGGATCCAGGCGATCACCCCCCTCGGCGGCAGCGTCGGCCGCGTGGCCCGGATCGGCGACATCATCTCGGCGACGGTCAAGGAGGCCGACCCGGAGAGCAAGGTCCAGAAGGGCAAGGTCATCCGGGCCGTCGTTGTCCGGACGCGCAAGGAGCTCCGCCGCAGGGACGGCTCCTACATCCGCTTCGAGGACAACGCCGCGGTCATCATCGACAAGACCGGCGAGCCCGTCGGGACCCGCGTCTTCGGCCCCGTCGGCCGGGAGCTCCGGGAGCGGAAGTTCACCAAGATCATCTCCCTCGCGCCGGAGGTCCTCTGATGCACAAGATCTCGCTCAAGAAGAACGACCTCGTCGTCGTCATCCGGGGCAAGGACAAGGGCAAGCAGGGCAAGGTCCTGAAGCTCATCCCCGAGACCAACCGGGTCATCGTCGAACGGGTCAACTTCTCCAAGCACTTCGTCAAGGCCGACCGCAGCCGCAACCAGCAGGGCGGCGTCATGGAGAAAGAGGCCCCGATCGCCGTGGCCAACGTCATGCTCTACTGCGCGGAGTGCGGGCAGGGCGTCCGGGCCCGCACCCGGCGCCTCGAGGACGGCAGCAAGACCCGGCTCTGCCACCGCTGCGAGACGATGATCGAAAGGCAGAAGTGAGGAACCGCCCATGAGCCGCCTATACGAGAAGTACCGGAAGGACGTGGTCCCCGCGCTCCAGGAGGAGCTCGGCATCACGAATATCATGGCCGTGCCCCGCCTCGAGAAGATCATCGTCAACGTCGGGGTCGGCGACGCCATCCAGAACGTCAAGCTCCTGGACGCGGCCAAGGCCGAGCTGGCCCAGATCACCGGCCAGCTGCCCGGCGTCGGGCGGGCCAAAAAATCCATCTCGGCGTTCAAGCTGAGGAAGGGCCAGCCGATCGCCTGTTACGTCACCCTCCGCAACCAGAGGATGTACGAGTTCTTCGACCGGCTGGTCAACATCGTCCTGCCGCGGGTCCGTGACTTCCGCGGCGTGCCGCCGACGTCCTTCGACGGCCGGGGCAACTACACCCTGGGGATGCGCGACCAGCTCACGTTCCCCGAGATCGACTACACCAAGGTCGAGCGCCCCCGGGGCATGAACATCACCATCGTCACGACGGCCCGGACCGATCAGGAAGCCCTGGCCCTCCTCAAGAGGCTGGGCATGCCGTTCCGGGAATCCTAGGAAGCGAGGTCGATATGGCAACTTCAGCGCGCATGGCCAAGATGGTCCGTACGCCCAAATTCGCGATCCGGGTGCGCCACCGCTGCCGGAAGTGCGGCCGGCCTCGGGCCTACTACAGGAAGTTCGATCTCTGCCGCCTCTGCTTCCGCGAGCTGGCCCTCAAGGGCGAGATCCCGGGCGTGACCAAGTCGTCCTGGTGAGATCGGAGAAAGGAACAACCATGGATTCGTTATCTGACCTGCTCACCCGGATCCGCAACGGCGTGAAGTCCAAGAAGCGGGAAGTCAACATGCCCTCCTTCCGCCTGGGGGTCGAGGTCGTCAAGATCCTCAAGGACGAGGGCTATATCAAGAACTACAAGGTCATCGAGGACAAGAAACAGGGCATCCTCAACGTGACGCTCAAGTACACCGAGGACAACCGGAGCGTCATCAGCGGCCTCAAGAGGGTCAGCACGCCGGGCTGCCGGATCTACTGCACCCGGGATTCCGTCCCCAAGGTCCTGGACGGCCTGGGCCTGGTCGTCGTCTCGACGTCCCGCGGCGTCCTGACCGGCCGGGCCTGCGAGGATCTCGGGGCGGGCGGCGAAGTCCTCTGCAGCATCTGGTAGGCGGGAGAGAGGGAATCATGTCGAGAGTCGGGAAGAAACCCATCGCGATACCGGCGGGCGTGACCGTCACGGTGAATCCGGACCGGATCGACTTCCAGGGTCCGAAAGGCAAGCTCACGACGCCGCTCCAGCCGGGCATCACGGCGGCCCTGGAGGGCGGCACCCTCGTCCTGCGCCGGTCCGAAGACACCAAGACCGCGCGGGCCAACCACGGCCTCGGCCGGGCCCTGGCTCACAACGCCGTGGTCGGCGTCACCGAGGGCTATATGAAGCAGCTCGAGATCGTCGGCGTCGGCTACAAGGCCAAGGTCGACAAGGGCAAGCTCGAGATCAGCCTGGGCTATTCCCGGCCGATCCTCTACGACATCCCCCCGGGGATCGAGATCGTCGCCGTCAAGCCCACCCAGCTCACGATCAAGGGCATCGACCGTCAGAAGGTGGGCCAGGTCGCCGACGATATCAAGAGCCTCCGCATCCCGGACCCGTACAAGCAGAAGGGCGTCCGGTACCTGGGCGAGCGGCTCATCAAGAAAGAACGAAAGGCGGGAGTGACCGGTGCTTAAAGACAAGACAACCGAGAGGAAGGTCCGAGACAACCGTCTCCGGAAGCGGATCCGGGAGAGGGTCCAGGGCACGCCCGAGCGGCCCCGTCTCCACGTGTTCAAGAGCAACGCCTACATCTACACCCAGGTCATCGACGACCGGAAGGGCGCCGTTCTCCTGACCGCGTCGACCCTGGAGAAGGAGTTCCGGGCCAAGGCCAAGAGCACCAAGAACAAGGACGCCTGCGGCCTGCTCGGCGCGATGCTGGGCCAGCGCCTCAAGGCGGCCAAGATCGAAAAGGTCGTTTTCGACCGGGGCACCCACCCCTACCACGGACGCATCAAGACCCTGGCGGACGCGATCCGCAAGGAAGGCATCCAGTTCTGAGCGGACGGACGAACAAGGAGAGACACACGTGGATGATCGCAGACACACCAGGAAAGTCGGGGTCCTCGACGAAGAGGGCATGGAACTCAAGGACCAGGTCATTTCGATCCGCCGGGTCACCAAGGTCGTCAAGGGCGGCAAGAACCTGAGCTTCTCGGCCCTCGTCGCCGTCGGCGACGAGCGGGGCCGGGTGGGCATCGGCAAGGGCAAGGCCCGCGAAGTGCCCCAGGCCATCGCCAAGGGCGTCGAGGCGGCCCGCAAGAGCATGATCCGCGTCCCCCTGGCCGAGACGACGATCCCGCACCTCGTCAAGGGCGTCGACGGCGCCGGCCTGGTCGTCCTGCGCCCGGCCTCGAAGGGGACGGGCGTCATCGCCGGCGGGGCCGTCCGGGTCATCATGCAGCTCGCCGGGATCCGGGACATCCTGACCAAGTCCATCCGCAGCAGCAATCCCATCAGCGTCGCCAACGCGACCCTGGACGCCCTGCGCCAGATCCGGAACCCCGAGGACGTGGCCAAGATGCGCGGAAAGGCGAAAGGTACGCTATGACCGCCATCACTCAAAAACCCAAGAAGGCGCCCCGGCGCACCGAGAAGGCGGAGGTCGGCCGGACCATCAAGGTCACGCTCGTCCGAAGCCTCATCGGCACCCCCCGCGACCAGCGGGAGACGGCCAAGGGGCTGGGCCTGCGAAAGCCCCAGTCGAGCGCGGTCCTCAAAGAGACGCCCGCGATCCGGGGGATGATCACCAAGATCGGCTACGCGCTCAAGGTGGAAACGGTGGAGAAGCCATGAACCTCAGCAACCTGAAACCGGCCCAAGGATCGAGAAAAGACCGCAAGAGGGTGGGGCGCGGCCCCGGCTCGGGCTGGGGCAAGACCGCCGGGCGCGGCAGCAAGGGCCAGCTCCAAGGCAGCGGCTATTCCCGCAAGCGCGGCTTCGAGGGCGGCCAGATGCCCCTGACGAGGCGCATTCCGAAGCGCGGCTTCACCAACATCCACCGCGAGGAGATCGCCATCGTCAACCTGGACGGCCTGGCCAAGCTCCGCAAGGAAGAGATCGGGCCCAAGGACATGGCCGAGCGCCGCCTGATCCGGAACGGATCGGTTCGGGTGAAGGTCCTCGGACGGGGCGAGCTGGCCGCGGCCAAGACCGTCCACGCCCACGAATTCTCGGGCTCGGCCGTGAAGAAGATCGAGGCCAAGGGCGGCAAGGCCGTCCTCATCGGGAAAGACTAATGTTAGACAGCATCCGTAACATCTTCAGCATCCCCGAGCTGCGGAAGAGGGTCATCTTCACCCTCCTCCTGCTCGCGGTCTACCGGATCGGCGGACAGATCCCGAACCCCGGGCTCAATGCCGTCGCCCTGCAGGAGTTCTGGCAGTCGCAAAAGAATTCCCTGTTCGGCTTCGTCGACCTCTTCTCCGGCCGGAACATGTCCCGGATGACCATCTTCGCCCTGGGCATCATGCCCTACATCTCGGCTTCGATCATCCTGCAGCTCCTGACCGTCGTCTGGCCTTATCTCGAGCGCCTGTCGAAGGAGGGCGAGCTCGGCCGCAAGAAGATCACCCAGTACACCCGGTACGGGACGATCGGCATCTGCCTCATCCAGGCCTTCGGCATCGCCATCTTCCTCGAGGCCATCCGGACGCCGGCCGGCGCTCAGATCGTGGTCAATCCGGGCTGGGGCTTCAAGTTCTTGACGGTGCTGACCCTGACGACCGGGACCGTCTTCGTCATGTGGCTGGGAGAGCAGATCTCGGAGCGGGGCATCGGCAACGGCATCTCGCTCATCATCTTCGCCGGCATCGTGGTCAGCTTCCCGAGCGGGTTGCTGAACATGATCTCCGGCCTGCGGACCGGGGCCATGGACCCCCTGAAGATGATCTTCCTCGGGGCGCTCATGGTCGTCGTCATCGGCTTCATCGTCTTCGTTGAGCGCGGCCAGCGCCGCATCCCGGTCTCCTACGCCAAGCGCGTCGTCGGCCGGAAGGTCTACGGCGGGCAGAGCACGCACCTGCCGCTCCGGGTCAACACGGGCGGCGTCATCCCGATCATCTTCGCCGCCTCGGTCATCACCATCCCGGCGACGATGGCCAACCTCATCAAGGTCCCGATCATCCAGACGGTGGCCGCCCAGTTCGGCCTGGGCATGCCCCTCTACAACCTCGTCTATATCGCGGCCATTATCTTCTTCACCTATTTCTACATCTCGATCATCTTCAACCCGGTCGACGTGGCCGACAACCTCCGCAAGTACGGCGGCTTCATCCCGGGCATCCGGCCGGGCAAGAACACGTCCGACTACATCGACGACGTCCTCAGCCGGATCACCCTGGCCGGCGCGATCTACCTGGCCGCCGTGGCCATCCTGCCCGAGTTCCTGATCACCGGCTTCAAGGTCCAGGCCCTGCCCTGGATCGGGCCCTGGCTCGAGGCCAACCTGCCCCGGTTCATCACCCAGGGCATCGGCGTCGACTTCATGTTCGGCGGCACCTCGATCCTCATCGTCGTCGGCGTGGCCATGGACACGATGCAGCAGATCGAGGCCCAGCTGGTCATGCGCCACTACGACGGCTTCATGCGCCGGAGCCGGATCCGCGGGAGGCGCGGATGAGGATCATCCTCCTGGGCGCGCCCGGAAGCGGGAAGGGGACCGTCGCCGAAGGCCTGCGCTCGGCCTATGGGTTCCCCAAGATCTCCACGGGAGATCTGCTCCGGGAAGCCGTCCGGGACAAGACGCCGCTCGGACTCGTCGCCGCCTCGCAGATGGGCCGGGGCGGCCTCGTCGACGACGCGACCGTGCTGGCCCTGCTCCGCGAGCGCCTGGCCCGGCCCGATTGCCTCGACGGCTGTGTCCTCGACGGGTTCCCCAGGAACCCGGCCCAGGCGGACAGCCTGGACGCCCTCGGCCTCCCGGGCCCGGAGATCGTCTTCGATCTCCAGGTCTCGGACGAGGTCGTCCTGGAGCGCTTGGCCAACCGCCGGACCTGCCCCCGGTGCGAGGCCATCTACCATCTCGTCAACAAGCCGCCGAAGCGAGCCGGCGTCTGCGACGTCTGCGGCGCGGCCCTCGTCCAGCGGAACGACGACACGCCTGAGGTCATCAGGGAGAGGCTCAAGACCTATCACGCCAAGACCGAGCCCCTCATCACCCGGTACGCGGCCAAGGGCAATCTCCACAGGATCGACGGCAACCGCTCGGCCGGCGAGGTCGTCCGCGATATCCGCCGGATTCTCGACGCCGCGCTCGGACGTCCGGGCGGGGCGGGGAAGTGACGATGATCACCTTCAAGTCCGCGACCGAGCTCGAGGCCATGCGCCAGAGCAGCCGTATCGTGGCCACGGTGCTCGGCGAGCTCGAACCGCTCATCCGGCCCGGCATCCGGACGCGCGACCTCGACCTCTACGCCGAGAAGAGGACCCGCGAACTCGGCGCCGTTCCGGCTTTCAAGGGCTACCGGGGCTACCCGGCCTCGGTCTGCGTCTCGGTCAACGAGGAGATCATCCACGGCATCCCCTCGGGACGCATCCTCCAGGAGGGCGATATCGTCAGCCTCGATTTCGGCGTCCTTTTCGAGGGGTTCTACAGCGACTCGGCCCTGACCGCCCCCGTCGGGCGGACGTCCGAGGACGCCCTGAAGCTCATCGCCGCGGCCGGGCGCTCCTTCTCTAAGGGCCTGGAGCAAATGAAAGAGGGCAACCGCCTGTCCGACATCTCGGCGGCCATCCAGCAGTCGGTCGAGAGCGAGGGTTTTTCGGTCATCCGCCAGTTCGTCGGACACGGCATCGGCCGGGCCCTCCACGAGGAGCCCCAGGTGCCGAATTTCGGGCCTCCGGGACGCGGGCCGAAGATCCGGCCGGGGATGACCCTGGCCATCGAGCCCATGATCGCCGCGGGGGGCTGCGAGGTCGAGATCCTCGAGGACGGCTGGACGGCCATCACCCGCGACCGCAGCCTGGCCGCCCACTACGAGCACACCGTGGCCATGACCGAGGACGGCCCGGAAGTCCTGAGCGCCAGGACGCCGGACGCCGCGCGGCCGGGGATCCGCCTCCCCAAGGAGAGCCCGCATGCCTAGACAGGACATGTTCGAAGCCGAGGGCGTCGTCCTGGAGACCCTGCCGAACGCCATGTTCCGGGTCGAGCTTCAGAACAAGCACGTCATCCTGGCTCACATCTCCGGCAAGATGCGCAAGCACTTCATCCGCATCCTGCCGGGCGACCGGGTCCTCCTGGAGCTGTCGCCTTATGACCTGACCAAGGGCCGGATCACTTATCGATTCAAATAAAAGGACGGGACGATGAAAGTCAAAGCTTCCGTGAAAAAGATCTGCCGGAACTGCAAGATCGTCCGGCGCAAGGGCGTGGTGCGGGTCATCTGCTCCAACCCGAGACACAAACAACGACAGGGTTAAAGAGGTACTCCCATGGCAAGAATCGCAGGCATCACCCTCCCGCCGGAGAAGCGGATCGAGGTCGGGCTGACCTACATCTACGGGATCGGGCGCCCCAAGAGCCTCAAGATCCTCGAAGAGGCCAAGATCGACAAGGACAAGAAGGTCAAGGCCCTGTCCGAGGACGAGGTCGACAAGATCCGCCGGATCATCGAAAAGCGGGAGAAGATCGAGGGCGACCTCCGCAAGGAAGTCACCATGAACATCAAGCGGCTGGTCGACATCGGCTGCTACCGGGGCCTCCGGCACAAGAAGAAACTGCCTGTCCGGGGCCAGCGGACCAAGACCAACGCCCGGACCCGCAAGGGCGTCAGGGGCCAGCGGATCAAGAAGCTCAAAGAGCCGAAGAAAGCGTAAGGAGGGCCAGCCGCCATGCCGCCAAAAACGAGCGCCAAGAAAAAGAAGGTACGCAGGGAGATCGGATTCGGGGTGGCCCACATCCAATCGACCTTCAACAACACTATCATCACCATCACCGACAACGTCGGCGCGACCGTCGTCTGGGCCAGCGCCGGAACGTCCGGATTCAAGGGAGCCCGGAAGGGGACGCCGTTCGCCGCGCAGCTCGCGGCCAAGGACGCCGCCACGAAGGCCCGGGAATTCGGCGTCCGCTACGTCGACGTCCGGCTCAAGGGCCCGGGCGCGGGCCGGGAGTCCTCGATCCGGGCCATGCAGGCCGCCGGCCTGGAGATCAAGTCCATCAAGGACGTGACGCCGATCCCGCATAACGGCTGCCGCGTCCGGCGCCGCCGGCGGGTCTGAGGGCCGGGAGGAGATCATCATGGCGAAATATCAAGGAGCCGATTGCCGGCTCTGCCGCGTCGAGAAGAACAAGCTCTATTTCAAGGGCGCGAAGTGCCTGACCGACAAGTGCCCCCTCGAACGGAGGGCCTACGCCCCGGGGCAGCACGGACGCTCGCGCAAGAGGGTGCTGGGGTACGCCATCCAGCTCCGCGAGAAGCAGAAGCTGAAAAGGTACTATGGCATGTCGGAGGAGCAGTTCCGCTTCTTCTTCGAACGGGCCGAGAGACAGAAGGGGATCACCGGCGAGAACCTCCTGTCCATGCTCGAACGGCGGCTGGACAACGCCGTGTTCCTGCTCGGGTTTTCCCTGTCGCGGGGGCACGCCCGCCAGCTGATCGGGCACGGCCACTTCCGGATCAACGATCACAGGGCCGATATCGCCTCCGCGCTGGTCAAGCCGGGCGACGTCATCGCCTTCCGGCCCCGGTCGGCCAAGAGCGAGGACATCCAGGCCGTCGTGGCCTCGAACCGCTCCAAGACCGTGCCGGGCTGGCTCGAGGTCGATTGGGAGAACCTGAAGGGCCGGGTCCTCGCGCTGCCCACGCGCCAGGACGTCACCCTTCCGGTCGAGGAACACCTGGTCGTCGAGCTGTACTCCAAGTAAGGTCCCCGGACCGAACGGAGAACATCTCCCAAAGGAGGTCACATGACAGAGATGAATTTCCAGAGACCCAAGTTCTTGGAGTGCGATTTCGAGACGCTCACCGGCCAGTATGGGCGCTTCCAGGCCCAGCCGTTCGAGCGGGGATACGGGGTGACCGTGGGCAACGCCCTGCGACGCATCCTGCTCTCCTCGATCACCGGCGCGGCCATCACCTCCGTGCGCATCCACGGCGTCCTCCACGAGTTCTCGACCATCCCCGGGGTCGTCGAGGATGTCACCGACATCATCCTCAACCTCAAGTCGATGCCCCTGAAGCTCCAGGGCGACGAGCCGCGGCGGATGACGATCAAGAAGACCGGGCCGGCCACGGTCACGGCGGCCGACATCGCCCACGATTCCGACATCGAGATCCTGGACACGGCCGTCCCGATCGCCTCTCTCGACATCGACGGGACGCTCGACGTCGAGATGGTCGTCAAGAACGGCCGCGGCTATGTCCCGGCCGACCAGAATTTCGACGAGGACCAGAGCCTGGACTATATCCCCCTCGATTCCGCCCATTCACCCGTCCTCAAGGTCAACTACAAGGTCGAGCCGGCCCGCGTCGGCAAGAGGATCGACTATGAGAGCCTGACCCTGGAGATCTGGACGACCGGGGCCATCCGGCCCATGGACGCCCTATCCCAGGCGGCCAAGCTCATGCGCGACCACCTCGGCATCTTCCTCAACGTCGTCGACGAGCCGCTCGAGCGCGAGTCGGCGCCGTCGAAGAAGGAGATCCCGTACCTCAACCAGGTGGATGTGCTGGCCAAGACGATCGACCACCTGGAGCTCTCGGTGCGCTCCAACAACTGCCTCCGCTCGGCCGGCATCGAGCGGATCTACGAGCTCGTGCAGAAGACCGAGGACGAGCTCCTCAAGACCAAGAACTTCGGCCGCAAGTCCCTGGCCGAGATCAAGGAAACGCTGGCCAATCTGAACCTTGGGCTGAACATCGAGCTCCACCCCCGTCTCATCGAGCGGATCCAGGCGGAGATCAAGAACGCCACGCCCGAGAAGGAGACGGAGGCATGAGGCATCAGGTCAAAAAAGGCATGCTCGGGCGGAATACCGCCCACCGGCGGGCGCTCATGCGCAATCTGGTGACGTCGTTCCTCGAGCGCGAGCGCGTGCGGACGACCCTGGCCAAGGCCCGGTCGGCCCGGCCCGTGGCTGAAAAGATGATCACCCTGGCCAAGCGGGGGACCCTCCATGCCCGGCGCCAGGCCCTGGCCTACGTGACCAAGGAATCTGCGGTCAAGAAGCTCTTCGAAGACATCGGGCCGCGGTTCACCGAGCGCCCGGGCGGCTATACCCGGATCGTCAAGCTCGACCGCCGGGCCGGCGACGGCGCCGAGATGGCCATGCTCGAGATCGTGGGCGCGGAGTTCAAGGCCAAGACGAAAAAGAAAAAGAAAGACGCCAAGAAGCCCGCGGCGAAGTAAGATCACGCTTGGGGACATGTACCTCCGGTACGTGTCCCCATTTTTTTATCTTATGCTTCGGTCGATCCTGATTCTAGAAGACAGCTTTTTTCCGATATTTCGCAGAAACCCGCCTCCGTGCATGCTCCGCCAAAAACCTGAAGCTTCTTGATTAAGATACTTCGCAGAAATCCGGCTCCGTGCATCTCCGCCGGATTTCTGCCCTCCGCTCACTTGGCGTTCGCTTCGGTCGGACGGCGGGCGGCCTGGTAGATCTTCTGCCAGCGTTCTTCCTTGAGCCGGTCGATCCGGACGCACGGCGTCTGGTAGGTCGTGGCGTTGATGAAGGACTCGCCGTCGATCATCATCCCGACGTGGCTGATCCGGTCGATGGCCCGGCCGAAGAAGATGAGGTCGCCGGCCTGTTCGGACCCCTTGGGGACCTCAATGAGGCCGCTCTTCGTCATCTGGATGTCCGCGTCGCGCAGAATGGGGATGCCGTTCATCTTGTAGATGAGCTGGGCGAAGCCCGAGCAGTCGAGCCCGAGAGGAGAAGTCCCGCCCCAGAGGTAGTTGATGCCGAGGAATCGCTTCGAGAGCGAGACGAGATCCTCGACGGGGCGGCGGGGCCAGGCCCACGGCGCCTCGCGGACGTCCCCGTCGCCCGTTTGGATCCAGGCGCGTGTGCCGCGGGGCAGGTCGACCTCGAGCCAGCGCTCGCCCTTTTCCCCGACGATCTCGAGGACGGTGCTGATGGGCGCCACCGTGACCGGCTTGTGGGCCGTGACGTCCGGCTCCCGGTAGGTGTTGGCCATGAGCGCGGAAACCACGAAGACCTTGCCGGCTGAGGCGTAGGGCTTGTCGCCGGGCTTCAGGAAGCGCAAGGATGAGGCGACGACCCAGCCCTGGTACGTGTCGGGCGTTTCGATCCGGCACCAGTCTTCGCCCTTGGCGCTCTTTTCCTGTTTCAGGACCTTGACGTTGTCGCCCAGGAGAGCCTGGCTGACGACGTCGGAATCATCGGTCGCGTTCCGGAACATGTTTTCGACCGAGCTCGTCACGACGGCCGCGGCCTGCGGGGCCGATGCCTGACCGGCCAGGGCCAGGGCGGGGGAGAGGGCGATCAGGAGGATCGCGGACAGCATCTTCGTCATCGGGGGACCTCCTCGCAAATGTCCGAAGGACTATCATAGCGGGGAACCCCGGGGGACACAATACCATTTTCCGAATTTGCCGGCATGTTCACCTGAACGGAGGCCTTTCGGGAATTCGGAAAATGGTATTGTGTCCCCGATTTCGCTTCCCGCCGGGCCCCGATTTCTTTATAATGCCCGGGAGAGGTGCCGACATGGAACGCAAACAATTTCTCAAGCTCGGTCTCGCCGCCGCGGCCGGGTCGATGCTGGCGGGATGCGCCAAGGGCCAGGGACCCGAACCGTCGAAGGCCGCTTCCGGAGCGCTGAGCATGACGGTCCGGATCTATGACCTGAAGCTGCGCTACGCCTGGGGCTTGTCGCGGGGAACGTGGACGACGCGACGCAACGCCTTCGTCAAGATCGAGAAGGACGGCGTCACCGGCCTCGGCGAGGCCGCGCCCATCGCCCGCTACAACGAGACGGCCGAGAGCGGCGCCGCGTTCATCGAAAAGTCCCGCCCCATCCTGGAGCGGGACCTCCGCGACTACGCCGTGCGCATGCGCGAGATCGAGGCCGTCGGGCCCGGGGAGCACGCCGCCAAGGCCGCCCTCGACATGGCCATGCTGGATTGGTTCGCGAAGACGCTCAACGTCCCCCTGTGGCGGCTGCTCGGCCTCGGCCGCGACAAGGTCATGACGACGACCTACTCGATCGGCATCGATGAGGTGCCGGTCATGCAGCAGAAGGTCCGCGAAGCCGCCGATTTCAGCGTCTACAAGATCAAGGTCGGGACGGCCGACGACCGGAAGATCATCGAGGGCATCCGCGCGGTCACGGACAAGCCCCTGCGCGCCGACGCCAACGAAGGCTGGAAGACGAAGGAACAAGCCCTGGAGATGATCAACTGGATGGCCGGCCAGGGCGTCGAGCTCGTCGAACAGCCGATGCCGGCCGACCGCCTCGAGGACTACGCCTGGCTCAAGGACAAGGTCAAGATCCCGGTCTTCGCCGACGAGAGCCTGATCCTGCCGTCGGACCTGCCCCGCATCGCCCCCTATTTCCACGGCGTCAACGTCAAGCTGATGAAGTGCGGCGGGGTCCAGGAGGCCGTGCGCCTGGCGGGCATGGGCCGGGCGCTGGGTCTCAAGCTCATGATCGGCTGCATGGTCGAAACCTCCGTCGGCATCTCGGCCGGGGCGGCCGTGGCCTCGCTCTTCGATTATGCCGATCTTGACGGCACCCTGCTCATCTCGAACGACCCGTTCAAGGGGATCGAGATCGTGAAGGACCGGCTCATCCTCAACGACAAGCCGGGACTCGGGGTCGAGGGCGATCTGCCCTGACGGGGCAGGCGATCAGGAGGTCTTGCCGACTTCGATAACCAGCTTCTGACCGACGGCCAGGATGTCAGAGGCGAGGCCGTTGGCCGCTTTGATCTTCTCCACGGTCGTCCTGTAGGATTTGGCGATCTGGAAGAGATTATCCCCGTTCTTGACGATGTGGGTCACGGTCTCGCCGGGCTTGGCCGCCGGGGCCTCGGCGGCGGAGGGCGTCTCGACCCCGCCGCGCGAAGGGACGCGGAGGACCTGGCCGGGCCGGATGAGGTTGCTGCTGAGCCCGTTGAGACGCTTGATGGCGTTGACCGAGGTCCGGTAGCGGTTGGCGATGGCGCCCAGAGTATCGCCGCTGCGGACGGTGTGGCGGTCCGTGACCACGTCGGGCGGGATGTACTGGGGCAGTGAGGCCATGCAGGCCAGGCACTTTTCGCCGTAGCCGGCCGGGACGCGGAGGTCGTAAGGGTAGTTCGGGGTCGAGTCGTGCCGCAGCTCGGAATTGAGGCCGACGAGGAGCGCCGCGTCCAGCCCGAGGCTCTGCGACAGGGTCGCCAGCTTGACGGCGGCGTTGACGCGTATCGACTCGTAGGCGAGCGGGGGGTCGGGCGCGGGCAGGTCGAAGCCGTACTTGCCCGGGTCGCCCACGATGAGGAGCGTCGCGATGAACCGCGGCACATGCCGGGCGGTCTCGAAAGGCAGGTTGGCGAAGATGTCCCAGAAGCTGTCGAAATAATCGACCTTCTGGGCCCGGATGACCCTCTGGACCTGGGCCTCGCCGCAGTTGTAAGCGGCGATGGCTGTCGTCCAGTCGCCGAACATGTCGTGAAGCTCGATCATGTACTGGATGGCCGCCCGCGTCGCCTTGACCGGGTCCATGCGCTCGTCGACGTATTTGTCCTGCTTGAGGCCGTAGCGATAGCCGGTCGAGCGGATGAATTGCCACATGCCCAGGGCCCGGGCCCGCGACAGAGCCCGCGGCCGGAAGGCGCTCTCGATGAGCGGGATCCAGGCAAGCTGTTCCGGCAGGTGCTCCCGGCGCAGCTCCTGGAGGATCATGTCCCGGTACTGGCCGGACCGCTTGTACGACTCCTCGAACGCCTTTCGCTCGACCGTCTGGAACGACTTGATCTCCCTCGCGACCCATTGGTTCTCGACGAGCGGGATGGAGCCGTTGACGGAAGAGGCCAGGGTGGTCCGGGAGACCGAGATCTTCTGGATGCGCTGGGCGATGAGGAGGCGGAGGTCCCGCTTTTCCTGGAGAAGGGGGGAGTCGGCCGGAACGTGCATTTTCAGCAGAAGGCCGTAGGCCTCGTCGAGCTTGATCAAGGCCCCGTCCATGTCCTGACGCTCGATGGCCGCCTGGGCCTCTTCGTAAGCGGTGAAGGCGTCCTCGAGGAGGGTCGCGGCGTCCTTGTCTATCGATTCGTCCCTGGGAGAAGGGGCCTGGGCCGCTTCCTCATCCACGCGGACTTGGCGGGCGGGTTCCTCGACGGCCGGAACCGGCTTGTCGACGCGGGGCTTCTCCGTCTCGACCGCCGCGCCGGGGGGTGGGACCGGTTTGGGGGTTGTCCTGGCCGGCTTGGGAGAGGAGGAACAGGCCGCCAGCAGGAGGAAGATCAGGGTGATAAAGACGCGAGCGGGCGTGAGGTGCTTCTCAAACTTCATTTCGAAAGTATTTTATACCACATCGTGCCGGAAGCCGTCAACCGGGAAAACGGGCGGGGCGGCCTCAGCCGGCCTGCCGGTGCCAATTCCAGGCGGATTCGACGATCGTCTCGAGCGAGGACAGGCGGGTCTTCCAGCCGAGGACCTTCTCGGCTCTTGCCTTGGACGCGAGGAGCACGGCCACGTCACCCTGGCGCCTCGGGCCGATGTCATAGGGAACGCGCCGTCCCGTCACCTTCTCGGCCGTCCGGATGACCTCGAGGACCGAATGTCCGATCTCGGTGCCCAGATTGATGATGTCGCCGCCCCCGTCCGCCAGGAGCGACTTCAGCGCCAGGACGTGGGCCGCCGCCAGGTCGGTGACATGGATGTAATCCCTCAGGGCGGTTCCGTCGGGCGTCGGGAAATCCCCGCCGAAGACCTGGAGACGCGGCCTTTTCCCGAGGACGCTGAGAAGGACGTTGGGGATGAGGTGGGTTTCGGGGTCGTGGCCCTCGCCCGTCGTCCCGTCGAGCGCCGCCCCCGCGGCATTGAAGTAGCGAAGCGATATCGAACGCAGGCCGTGGGCCCGCTCGTAGTCCCTGAGGATGTCCTCGACCATGAGCTTGGCTCGGCCGTAGGGGTTGGCCGGCCGTGTCGGATGGCTCTCCGGGATGGGCGTTTCCAGGGGTTCGCCGTAGACGGCGGCGGTCGAGGAGAAGATAAGGGCCTTTGCCCCGGCCTCGAGCATGGCGTCGAAGAGGTTGAGACTTGTCTCGAGGTTGTGGGTGTAGTACTTCCGGGGATCGAGGCACGATTCGCCGACCTGGATGAGCGAAGCGAAGTGGAGGACGGCCCCGATCTCGTTTTTTTGGAAGACTTGCCGCAGGGCCTCCCGGTCGCGGAGGTCCGCCTTGACATAAGGGGCGCCGCTGATGAACTCCAGCCGGCCGCTCGAGAAATTGTCGAGGACGAGGACTTTGAAGCCCTCCCTGATAAGCTCCTTGACCGTATGCGAGCCGATGTATCCGGCGCCGCCGGCGACGAGGATGGTCATGCGACCGTCCTTTTGACCAGGCGCCGCGCTCGCGCCAGGCCCTCGGCCTTGGTCTCGAAAGCGCTGTCGAGCTGGGCCTGGTAGATCTTCTTGAGCAGGCGGCCCATCTCCGGTCCGGGCGGGACGCCGAGCTTGATGAGGTCCCGGCCCATGACCAGGGGCTTGATCGTCTCCCGGTTGACCTGGAGCTCCTCGAGCTTCTTGACCAGCCAGCAGGCCTGGCGGTCGAGACCGCGGACGAGGCGGGACCGGCGGCCGGCGCGGTCGGCCGCGTCGAGAAGGACGAGGAGATCGATCTCGCCCTGGACGTCGGCGGCCAGGCGGTTGAAGGCCTTCTTCGTGACCTCACGGCGGTTCGCCCAGAGCTCGCCGGCCCGGTGGTGGGTGCGGATGAGCAGGGGCACCATGCGGCCGATATTATAGCCTCCCCAGGTCTGGACCTTGAACCGGACCAGGACCCGGCGGGCCGCCCGCTCGCTCTGGACATCGTGACCGGCCGAGGTCAGGGTCATCCGTCCGCGCTTGTACTCCCAGCGCGTCGTCGTCGCCTTGCCCAGGTCGTGGTAGAGGGCGGCCAGGAGCAGGGCCAGCCGCTTCGGCGCCGGGAGCCCGGCTATCCGG